>NZ_JBQCCN010000071.1:0-17080 GCF_051962185.1 Sphingomonas sp. | reverse complement strand
GGCACCAAGCGAATTTGAACCGACCAACCGCCAAACCTCATTAACCATATGGGGTCTAGGAAAGACGGATGCTCCGCGTCCTCACGCTTTCGACTCTGTTTCCCGATGCGACACGGCGCAATTTCGGCGTATTCGTCGAGCGCCAGACGCTCGGTCTCGCCGCGCACCCCGACGTCGACCTGCGCGTCGTCGCGCCGATCGGCCTGCCGCCCTTTCCGCTCGCGCTGCGCGGCCGGCATGCCCCGCTTGCGACGCTACCGCTGGGTGAACAATGGAAAGGCGTCGACATCTATCGCCCGCGCTTTCTCGCGCTACCCGGCACGGCGGGGCGCTTCCATGCCTCTCTCCTGACCCGCGCGCTGGTTCCGGCGCTGGCCGATATCCGTCGCGACTTCGCGTTCGACGTGATCGACGCCTCTTTCTTCTTCCCCGACGGGCCGGCGGCGGTCGCGCTCGGCAAGAGGTTCGGCGTCCCGGTCTCGATCAAGGCGCGGGGCAGCGACGTGCATCATTGGGGTACCGCCGCCGCCACCGCGGGTCAGATTCGCGCTGCCGGCCGTAGCGCCGACGGTCTGCTCGCGGTTTCGGAAGCGATGAAGCGCGACATGGCGTCGATGGGCATGCCTGGCGATCGAATCCGCGTGCACCGCACTGGCGTCGATCTCGGCCAGTTCGCGCCCGCCGATCGCCCCACGGCCAAGGCCGCGCTGGGAGTCAAGGGTCCGCTCGTCGTCTCGACCGGCGCCCTGATCGAGCGCAAGGGACACGACATTGTGATCGACGCCGTCGCGTCGCTGCCCAATGTCACTTTGCTGATCGCGGGCGAAGGTTCCCATCGCGCCACTCTCGAAGCCAGGATCGCGAGCCATGGGGTCGCCGACCGCGTGCGATTGCTCGGCGCGGTGCCGCATGGCGAGATGGCCGCGCTGCTGGCCGCGGCCGACGTGATGGCGCTGGCATCGGCCAACGAGGGGCTGGCCAACGCCTGGGTCGAAGCGCTCGCCTGCGGCGTGCCGGTTGTCATACCCGATGTCGGCGGCGCGGGCGAAGTGGTGACGGACCGTGCGTACGGCCGGATCGTCGGTCGCACCCCCGCCGGCTTCGCTTCCGGGATCGCCGGCGTACTATCCGACCGCACGCCGGCCGCGACCGTTCGGGCCGGCGCCGAACGGTTCACCTGGGAAGCTAACACGGCCGGCCTGTACGACCATTTGTCAGGACTGGTTCGCCGAGGCTGACACAACCGAAGCCGCGCCCGACGATCGCGCTCAGCGCTTTCCGGGCTTGATCGGCACCCCGCGCCACGCCGCCGCCTGATGGTCGCTCAACGTCACCAGGTCGCCCATCTCGACCGGCATGTCGAGCAGATGGAGTCCCCAGTCCTTCAGCACGACGCCGTTGACCATGACGTCGCCGACGATCGTGTCGGTGCGGGGATCCCTGGGATCGGCATTCACCGTCACCGCCAGATAATCGAATCCGTCGTTCGACGCGCATTCGGCGGTGATGAGGCCCGGGACCGAGACGAATGGCGTCGTCACCGGCGCATTGTCGCTGGTCCACGGGCCCTGCGGCGCGCTGGCCAGCCCCGCGCCCTTGGCGCCGAAGATCGCGTCGGTCTCCGCCTTGCCGCCGCCCAGCGCCGCGGGATTGACGCAAGCGGCGACCATGCCCGGCTGCGGCACCTTGCCGAAACGGCTGTTCGGCGGCGGCGGCGAATCGGCGCGGAAGGTCACGTAGCTGACCACGCAATCATATTGGTCCATCGCCCTGCACAGCCGCGTCCGCTTGAAATCGCCACCGACGTCGGCGCCCTGCGGGACCGCGACATTGGTGCCGAGCAGATAGGCAGCGATCAGCAGCCGTCGCTGGTCGGGGTCGTTCTCGATCACGTCGGCGAGCAATTGCTTGAGGATGCCCGCCCCCTGGCTGTGGCCGATCAGCACGACGCCGCGCGCCGATTGATATTTCTCGCGATAGGTGCGCCACGCCGCCGCGACGTCGGCATATGCGAGCTTGCGGTCGGCGGCGGTCGCCTTGCCCATCATCACATCGCGCAACGCGGTCAGCGTGACCTGGCGATAGAGCGGCGCATAGACACGGCATTTGGCGGAAAAGCGCGCCGCCTGCGCGGCCGCGACGTTGCGCTCTTCGGGTCCGATCTTGAGGTCGCTGTTGGGCGTCGGGTCGAGCGACACGGTCGGATAGACATAGAAGCAATCGAATTGGGAATTGGGATCGGTCTTGAACCTGACGATCTTCCGCTTGCCAGCGGCGGTGATGACGGTGACGTCCTGGTCGACCGCGCAAGCATCCTTGCGACCGGGCAGGCAGAGCCAGGCCGCGTCGTTATTGTAGTCGGGCGCGGGCGCGACCACGGCGGGCGGAGCGGCGGCAGGCGCCGTCGGGGCGGGCGCGGTCTGCGCCATCGCGGGTTGCGCCAGCGCCATCAACAGCGCACCGATCGACAGCATCCCCTTCATGCCTTCGCCTCCCCCTGTATGTCGCGGGGAAACCTAACCAAGCGGACGCCGGGATCAAGCCACCGGATAAAAGGCGCCGGCGATCCAGCGCCCCTCGGCACGCAATACGCCCCAGGCGCGCGCCGCCGCGCGGCTGTCCATCGCCTCGACGCCGATGCCCCGCGCCTCGATCGCCCGCACCAGCGGCACCGGCGGACGAACCAGGCTGGGCCCGGTGCCGAGCAGCAGGAATTCGGGTTGGGGATCGAGCGCCAGCACGTCGGCGAGCGCGGCCTCGTCGAGCGCCGCGATCGGCGGCGGCGCCCAGCCGTCGGCGCGCTCGGGCGTGATCGCCAGCGCGCGATAGACATTGTCGTCGACGCGAAACCCCGCCGCGCTCAGGCCGGAGACGACCGGCCCGTCGGCACGGGCGCGGTCCATCCGCATCAGCCTCTGCCCGGGCCGACGCGCTCGGCGCCGCTCGCCGCGTTGGGCTTGCTCGGCTTGTCCGGCGTCGGTTCGGCGCGCAGGCCGAGCGTGATCAGCAGCGACGACGAGACGTAGATCGACGAATAGGTGCCGACGAACACGCCCAGGATCATCGCCGCGGTGAAACCGCGCAGCACGTGGCCGCCCAGGAACAACAGCGAGAACAAGGCGAGCAGGATCGTCAGCGAGGTCATCACCGTCCGCGGCAGCGTCTCGTTGACCGACAGATTGATGATCTCCCGCATGTCCATCTTGCGGTATCGCCGCATGTTCTCGCGGATGCGGTCGTCGATGACGATCTTGTCGTTGATCGAATAGCCGATGATCGTCAGTACCGCGGCGACGATGTTGAGGTCGACTTCGAACCGGGTCAGCGCGAAGAAGCCGACCGTCATCAGCACGTCGTGCATGATCGCCACCCCGGTCGACACGCCGAATTGCCATTCGAAGCGGAAGATCGCGAACAGACAGATGCCGATCACCGCGAGCACGACCGCCAGCACGCCGCGGAACTTGAGTTCGTTGGAAACCTTGCCGTCGACCGTCGCGTAGCGCGAGAACGTCGCGCCGGGGAAATTCTTGGCCAGTGCCGCCTCGACGCCCTTGACCACCTCGTTGGTCTTGCCCGGACCGCCTTCCTGCTTGGGCAGGCGGATGCTGACGGTCTTGCCGTCGCCGATCGACTGCAGATTGGCCTCGCCATAATGCAGCGCGTCGATCACGGCGCGGACCTTGTCCGGCGGCGGTGCCGTCGGAAAGGTTTCCTCGATGGTGATGCCGCCGATGAAGTCGACGCCGAAGTTCAGTCCCTTGAGCGGCACCAGGGCGATAGCGGCCAAGGTCAGCAGCGTCGTCAGCCCGAACGCCCAGAAGCGCAGGCGAACGAAATCGATATTGGTGTTGTCGGGAACGATCTTGAGCAGGCGCATGTCTCGCGGCCTCAAATATTGATGGTCTGCGGACGATGCTTCCGCAGCCACAGGACGACGAGCATCCGGGTGAAAGTGACGGCGGTGAACACCGAGGTACAAATGCCGATCAGCAGCACGATCGCGAAGCCCTGCACCGGGCCGGTCCCGACCGCCGCCATGATCACGCCCGAAATGGCGTGAGTCACATTGGCCTCGAAGATCGTGCGGCTGGCTTCCTTGTAACCGAGATCGACCGCCTGGATGACGCTGCGGCCGCGCCGCCGCTCCTCTCGGATGCGCTCGTTGATCAGCACGTTGGCGTCGACCGCGGTACCGATGGTCAGCACGAAACCGGCGATACCCGGCAAGGTCAGCGTGCCGTTGATCAGCGCGAGCACGCCCATGATCACGACCACGTTGATGACCACCGCCCAGTCGGCATAAAGGCCGAACCGGCCATAGGTCACCAGCATGAAGATGACGACCAGCACGACCGCGAGGATCGACGCGGTGATGCCGGCACGGATCGAGTCCTTGCCGAGTTCGGAACCGACGGTCGATTCCTCGACGACCTTGAGGTCGACCTGCAGCTTGCCCGAGCTCAGCGAGATGGCGAGATTGTTCGCCGACTGGACGGTGAAATTGCCCTCGATATAGCCTTGGCCGCCCAAAATCGGTCCATTGATCACGGGCGCCGAAATGACCTGACCGTCGACCACGACAGCGAAGCGCTTGCCCTGGCTGGTCTGGGTGATCTGAGCGAATTTCTTGCCGCCGGCGCTGTCGAAGCCGAAATTGACGATCGGCTTGGTCGGCTCGTCCGGCTTGTACCCCTGAGACGCGGTCAACAACTGGTCGCCAGTGATGATCGCACGGCGCTGGACCAGGATCTTGGCGTCCTGGCCGCCTTCCGGATAGGGCAGCAACTCGGTGCCGAACGGCAACGGCTTGCCCGGGACGACCGGCGTGTCGTCGACCATCCGGAACTCGAGCTTCGCGGTCTTGCCGACGAGTTCCTTGAGCGCCTGCGGGTCCTTCACGCCCGGCACCTTGACCGAAATGCGATTCGAACCCTGCTTGCGGACGTCGGGCTCGGTCGTGCCGAACTTGTCGAGGCGCTTGCGGATGACGTCGACCGCGTTGCTCATCGCGTCGGTGATCGCCTGATCCATGCCCGCCTTGGTCGGCGTCAGCTCGAAGGTCGAAGAATTGACCACCGCGATGTCCCAGACGCGCTGACCCGACAGGCCGGCGCCGCCGCCGGTGATGTTGACCAGCCGCTGGCGCGCTTCCTCGAGTTGCCCGACGTTGCGCAGCATGAAGCTGACCTTGCCATTGTCGGTCGAGATCGGGCCGATGTCGATCTTGGGATCGCGGCGCATCTCGTTGAGAACCTGTTCGCGCATGTTGTCGATGCGCGTCTTGACCAGGTCGTCGGTATTCGCCTCGAGCGTCAGCGCCACGCCGCCGGCGAGGTCGAGTCCGAGATGGACGCGGGGATGAACCGGCCAGTTCCTGGTCTGGTCCTCGGGAAAGAAGCTCGGAATCGCGAGCGCCATCAGCGCCAGGAGAATCCCGAAGATCGACAGCACTTTCCAGCGCGGGAAATCGAGCATCAGTCGTTCGCCGGCTTGGCGGTGGTCGGCGACAGCACTTCGGTGATCGCGCCGCGCGCGACCTGGACCTTGACGTTGGGCGCGATCTCCAGCTCGACATAGACGTCTGTGGTCTTGCTGACCTTGCCCAGGATTCCGCCCGAGGTCAGCACCTGGTCGTTCTTCTTGAGCGCCGAGATCGCGTTCTGCAGATCCTTCGCGCGCCGCTGCTGCGGGCGCATGATCAGGAAGTAGAAGCCGACGATCAGCAGCAGGAACGGCAGATAGGTGATCGCCAGAGCGGCGCCGTCGGAACCCGAAGCGGCACCGCCGGCAACCTGGGCATAAGCGGGAGGAATGAGCATGGTCGTCCTGAAAATGGGCAAGGCTGACGCGCCCGTCAGGGGCGCCAGCATCAAGCGCCGCGCGCTATCATCATGCGGGCGCGTACGCAACATAAGCTGGCGTCCCGGCGCTGCGCCGCGGAGAGCTTGCATCGCGCGCGGCAACCGCCTAGAGGCCCGCGCTCCGGTTCGCACCGTATTGAAGGCGCGAATCCGCTCTGGTCGGGGCGTAGCGCAGCCTGGTAGCGCATCACACTGGGGGTGTGGGGGTCGCAGGTTCGAATCCTGTCGCCCCGACCAATAAGTCAACGACTTAGGGGTAGCGGTGGTGCAATCCGCCCCTTCAGGTATCACCCCATATAACGAACCGCTGATGGGCGGCAGTTCGTGGCGACGAACCGATAGCTTGACCGGCGATCCTGAAGCGCGTCAGTTGGCGTGGGGCTTCCGCTTATACGCGGCGCGGCGAGCGAAACGGAGGGGGCAGTGGACGACGGACTGATTGTTCTCGGCTTGGTATTAGCTGCAATAGTCGCCGCAATTTACTTTTTTTATCAAGCATTTGGAATGCTCGGATTCATTGCCATTGCCGCCTCCATTGTGGGCTGGCGAGTTTACAAGCACCAGCGAGAGGAAGCGCGGAAGCGCGAAGCGACTCGCCAGGCTGAAAGGCGCGAAGCTGAACGACGAGCCCAAATTGAAGAAAATTATCGACAACAGCACTTGCGGGAACAACGTGAACTGAAGAATAAAATTATTGAATGCCGAGAAGGCGCGGTAACAATATACCACGGTCTGCCCGAATTTTTGTTAAAGGTTGAAGCAAGCCTAGACGCGGCCGAAAATAGCTTCAAGGATAAGGCGTTTTCACCATTCTGGCAGGAGATCGAAGACGCTCTAACGTATTTGGCACAAGTCGATAATCGACTGAACAATATAAAGTTGAAATCTGAAACTTACTTGGAACTATGTTTGGCATATGAGCAAACCGAAGCGCCGTTTCCGATTGTTAAGGTGGATACGGTCAGGGTCCGGGATTCGTCTATGATAGCAGAGGATCGGATGCAGGCTATCGTATCAAGGGCGCAAAGAGTTTATGAGTTTGCCACGATTTATGAACAGAGACGAACAACATCAGTCTTGATAAGTGGTTTCGCAAATCTAGGGCAAGCCATTAGTGGATTGAGGGCACAAATTGCGTATTCTTTTGATCGACTGTCATCCCAGTTAGAAAGCATGGAGTCTGGAATGAATGCCCGTCATTCAGAACTAATTGGAACGATCGAGTCGACATCAAAGGCACAGGTGGAGGCAATCCATGGAGTATCGGAGGCGGTTAAGAACTCTACGACTGTCACTGACTTAGCATTTGAGCGCGCAATTAAGCAACGCGCGGAAATAGCGGGAGAGCAAGCGGCTTTAGCTGAACGACAGTTGGCCATGCTAGACAACATTCAACGCCGACGAAAGCCAGTTGATTCGGAGCGCGGAAATCGAAGGTTTTGATATCACCTTAGAATTTCGGTGCCAGTTTACTAAATGCAATAACCCCCCTTGCGGGCCTTCGCGCCGCCCCGGAGATCGCCGAACGTGTCGACCGGGATGCGCTTCACCGATTCAGAAACTCCCACACCCGCGAAATGACCACCGACCCTTCCCCAACCGCCGACGCCACGCGTTTGACCGACGCCGCGCGTACGTCGCCGACCGCGAAGATGCCCGGGCGCGAGGTCGCATAAGGCGAGCTTCCGCCGACCGCTTCCCCGGTGCGCACGAAGCCCTTGTCGTCGAGCTCGACCAGTCCCGAGAGCCAGCCGGTATTGGGCGCGGCGCCGACCATGACGAACAAGGCGCAGGCCGGCACCGAGCGATGCTCCCCGTCCGCGGCGCTGCGGATCGTCACCGCCTCCAGCTTGCCGTCGTCGCCATGGAGAGCGGTGACCTCCGCGCCGTACTCGATGGTGACAGACGGGTCCGCCTCCAGCCGGCTCGACAGATAGCTCGACATCGACGCTGCGAGCGAATGCCCGCGTACCAGCAGCCGGACGTGCGCCGCCGAGCGGCACAGGAACATCGCCGCCTGGCCGGCGGAATTGCCGCCGCCGATGACCAGCGTCTCGGCGTTGCGGCAATAGCGCGCCTCCATCTCGGTCGCGGCGTAATAGACGCCGGCGCCTTCGAATTCGGTCAGCCGCTCGATCGGGAGCTGGCGATATTGCACGCCCGTCGCGACCACCACGGCGCCGGCGCTGACCCGGCGACCGTTGCCGAACGTCGCGCAGAACCGCCCGCCCTCCAGCGTTTCGAGCTTCACGACGCGGCGCGGCATGGCGAATTGGGTGCCGAATTTCATCGCCTGGATTTCGCCGCGCCACACCAGGTCGGCGCCCGAAATTCCGGTCGGGAAACCCATGTAATTCTCGATCCGGCTCGACGTCCCGGCCTGGCCGCCGATCGCGGTATCTTCGACCACCAGCGCGTTCAGGCCCTCGGCACCGGCATAGACGCCGGCCGCCACGCCGGCCGGGCCGCCACCGACGATCAGCACGTCGAATTCCTGGTCGTCGGCGAAATCGTGATTGAGCCCGAGCAGCCGCGCGACCTTGTCGGGGGTCGGGTCGGCGATCACGGTGTCGCGGCCGAAGATCACCGCCGGCTGCCCCGGCGACAATGCGCTGCTGGTCGCCACCGCTTCGGCTTCGGGCGAGCCCAATGCGAGCGATTTGAACGGTAGCCGGTTGCGGCTGGCGAATTCGGCCACACGCCGCACATCGCGGCTGGCGTCCTCCCCGATCAGCACCAGCGCGGCGTCGCGCGCCTCCAGTTGCCGGCGGCGGCGGGCGGACAGGACGGTGATGACGATGTCCGACATCTCCGGTATTTCGGACATCACTCGCAGCATGTCGGCGCGCGGCACTTCGATCACCCGCGTATCGCTGACCGCGCGCATCGGCAGCGACCAATTGCCGCCGCTCAGGAAGGCGATCTCCGCCATGAACTGGGTGGGGCCGAGCGTCGAGGGCAACAGGCGTTCGTCGGAGAAGGGATCGACCACCTCGATCTCGCCTTGCTCGACATAGACGAAGCGATCGATCGGCTGGCCCGGACGGCAGAGAAAAGCGCCTGCGGCATAGTCCACCACCCTGCCCGCCGCGCGCAGGGCCTCCACATGCGATGGGGCGAGCGGCGTCCGCTGCATCTCGCGCAAGTCGCGGCCGATCGTCTCCATCATTCTCCCCCGTTCGCGATCATGCGTACTCGATCCGCTGTTCAGACTCGCGGTTTCAACCCGCGGATAGCCGAGGGGATCAACCGGCCATAGTCGTCGATGAACCTGGGAATCGGCCCGCGTTGCGGCGTCGTCGCACCACCGAAATCCACTTCCACCTCATCGACATAGCACCAGCCCCAGCCTTCGGGCGGATCATAGCCTTCGATGATCGGATGCCCGGTCTCGTGGAAATGCGCGGTCGCGTGGCGCATCGGCGAATCGTCGCAGCACCCGACGTGCCCGCAGGTCCGGCACAGTCGAAGATGTACCCACCAGCTACCGTCCCTGAGGCATTCGGCGCAGCCCGGCGTCGCCGGGGTCACCTCCTGGATCGTGTCGAGATGATCGCAGGTCGTCGCCATTCGCCGCTCCTCCTGTTTCGATGCCGCTTCGCTGAATACACGAAAGTTCGCCCATGGCTCGCGCTCGTCACGGCGCGAAAAGCGATGCGGCCAACGGATAAGCGACCGTTCGCCGCCGCCCCCCAACGATATCGACGCGCAGCCAGCAATCCGCCGCGATGACCGAGGACAGGACGTGCGATCGCTGGTCGAGGTCGATGTCGACCGTGCGCGGCCCGATCAGTTGCGGGCCGAGCCGTGCGCGCAGGAACATCGTCACGCCTTCGCGCGCGGCGACGGTGACGTCGACCTGCTCGCCGCGTTCGGGCGCGAGACCGAGCATCGCGCGCAACACGGCGGTGACGAAGAAGCGGAAACCGACGATCGCCGCCACCGGATTACCGGGCAGGCCGACGAACGGCCGGCCGTCGGCAAGGATGGCGAACAGGATCGGCTTGCCGGGACGCATCGGCAAGCCGTGAAAGACGATCCGCGCGCCGCGACGCTCGAGCGCGGCGCGGACGAGGTCGTGGTCGCCGCCCGACACGCCGCCCGATGAAAGGATCAGGTCATGGCCGGCCGCCCGATCGAGCGCCGCGTCGATCGCCTCGACCCGGTCGGCGACCGGCCCGATAAGGTCGATCTCGACTCCCGCCTCGTGCGCCAGGGCTCGGACCATCGGCCCATTGCTGTCGAGCGCCGCACCGTCGGCGAACTCGCTTCCGGTCGCCAGCAACGCGACGGCGGGGTGACGCCGCACGGCGAGCGCGGCGACTCCGCTGGCGATCATGCCGCCGATCGCCGCCGGCGTTACCGGCCTCCCCGCCGCGATCACCGTGGCGCCGGGCGCGAAATCCTCGCCCGCGGATCGCACGTTCCTGCCGGCATCGCAGCGCTCGCCGACGACCAGCCAATCGCCGTCACGCGTCGCGCGCTCGCGAGCGATGACGCAATCCGCCCCTTCGGGAATGGCGCCACCGGTACTGATCCTGATCGCCGAACCCGGCTCGAGCATGGTGGCCGCCACTCCCGCGACGACCTCCGCCGGATAAATGGCGAGGCGGGCGGGCGCCGATACCGTGGCGAGAGCGGTATCCGCGCTGCGCAGCGCGAAGCCATCCATCGCCGACATCGCGACGGGGGGAACCGCGCGGCATGCCACGACCGCCTTCGCGGTCACGCGCCCATAGGCATCGGCGGACGCGATCGTCTCGACACCTAGCGGTTTAATAGCGCGCGCGATCGCGTCGAGCGCAGCGTCGACGCTTTCCCCTCGTCTCGCTCCGGTCATCAAACGCGTCCCGGCATCGATCGGCCGGCGATGGCGGACGGCGCGAGCGGGCGGCGGGCGAAGGTTGCGCGTTCCATGTCCGCCCTATCGTTCGCGCCGAGCCGGCCCGCCAGTCAAATCGGACGGCGACCGGTGGCCGGATGCCTCATGTCGCCTGCAACACCATGTTGAACGAGCCCTCGGTCGCGCGGCGAACCGAGCTGAAGCCGCCCTCGCGGATCACCTCGGAGAGCCTGGCCTCGCCGGCCTGGGCGCCGAGGCCTTCGCCGACTTCCTGGTCGAGCGAGGTCGGGACGCAGATCATCGTCGAGGCGTTGTAATAGAGCCGGCCGACCGGGTTCATATTGTCCTCCGGCCGGTCGCCCGCGATCGGCTCGACGATCATCCAGCTGCCGCCCGGCGCGAGGATCCGGCGCATGTGCGCGGCGCAACCGCGCGGGTCGCCCATATCGTGCAGGCAATCGTACATCGTGATCAGGTCGAAATCGCCCTCACCGATATCCTTCGCGCTCGCCGCCTCGAACGTCACGCGGTCGCCCAGCCCGTGCTGGGCGGCGTGACGGCGCGCTTCCTCGATCGAGGGCTCGTGGAAATCGTAGCCGGTGAAGCGGCTCTCGGGATAGGCCTGGGCCATCAGCAAGGTCGAAAAACCGACCCCGCACCCGACATCGGCCACGTTCGCGCCCGCGCGCAATTTCGCCTCGACGCCGTCGAGCGCGGGAATCCACGACTGCACGATATTGTTGACGTACCCCGGCCGGAAAAAGGCGCCGGTCGCGCAGAACAGGCACCCGGCGTGATCGCCCCAGCGCACGCCGGTACCGTGGCGGAAGCATTGCTCGACCTTGGGCTCGGCCTCGATCATCGCGGCCACCAGATCGAACGCGCCGGCAAGATAGACCGGGCTGTCGCGATGATGGAACACCATCGCCTGTTCGGGCGACAGGCTGAACTGCTGCGTGGCGGGGTCGTAGTCGACATAGCCGTTGGCGGTCTGCGCCAGTGCCCATTCGCGAACGTAGCGTTCGTGCAGGCCGCCGGCGCGGCGGGCGAGGTCGGCGGCGGTCGCCGGCGCCTCGGCCAGCGCATCGAACAGCCCCAGTCTCAGCCCCAGCCGTACGGTCGGCACGCTCATCCCGCCGCCCAGGTCTCCGAGCATCTTGCCGACAAAAGCATGAAATTTCGCATCGTCGATCGCGCCAGCCATGACAGCCCTCCTCAGCCGTTATGCGCCCGATTCGCCATCTCGCGTGGTGTGGTCGGACGCTAGCACAACGGCGGCGGGGTCGCGACTAGGCGAGCGCGATCGGGCGGCAAGACGAACGCTAAGGCGTCGCGCCGCTCGGCTGGCCGGCCGCCGGCACAGTGGGCGACGACGCGGCCAGTTCCGCGTGCACACGGCGGCGCAAGCGGTCGAACTGGTCCGACGTCAGCTTGGGCATGATTTCCAGGAACGCGACCACCTCGGCCACCTTGCGATCGGATTCGACTTCACCCCAGGCCGGCATGCCGGTCATCTTCACGCCGTCATGGACCAGATTGTAGAGTTCGGCGTGCGACCAGCGGCTCGACGCGTCGATCAGATAGGGCGGCGTCGGCAGCATCCCGCTGACCCAGGGCGCGCGCGCCACGCCCGGTCCGCCATGACAGACGACGCAATGCGCCTCATATTCGCGTGCGCCGGCGAGCAGCGTGTCGCGTGTCAGCGGCAGACGCGGAACGTCGCCGCGCGAGCGCCGCGCGACCGAATTCTTCATCGTGGCATGGACGCCCCAGGCGAAGAGCGGGGTATGCGGCTGGGTCGCGCTGATGTTGAAGATCACCCCGGTCAGGATCAGCGTCAGCGCGATCCCGGCGATCCCGCCGGCGGTCGCCAGGCCGGCGAGCCAGCCGATCAGCAGCATCTTGCGTTCCGTGCGCACGACCGGGGTCACTTCAACGTGTACAGATAGGCGCCGATGTCGCGGATCTGCTCATCGGTCAGCGCGAGATCGGGCATCGTCCCGCCCTGCACCACCGATCGCGGCGAGCGCAGGAAACGGGCGAGATCATCCGGCGTGTTGGGCAAGGTGCCCGCGATCGTCTGTTGCCCCGCGAAATGCGCGAGCGGCGGGCCGACCCTGCCGTCGGCCTCCTCGATTCCCGGAATGGCGTGGCACGATCCGCACGCCTGGCGCGTGATGGTAATGGCGCCCATCCGCGGATCGCCGCCGGCCCGATCGACTCGCCGGTCGCGATGGCAGCCCGCGAGCATGACGAGCGGGAGCGACGCCAGCAGACAAAGAGCGGTGTCGCGGATGGCGGGGTAAGTCGTCAGTAATCCGCGCGGAGCCAAACCGCATCCTTCCGATGATCGATGCGAAAGCGAAACGCCCGAGCGCGCGACAGGCTCCCAAGGTCGCGGCAGCGGCGGACGCGCGGTTGTCATTCACCGTGCGCTGTCGTGGCGTCAGGACTTGCCTTCGAAATGCGCCTTCATCATCGCCAGCCCATGAAGCATCGCCGGCGAGACCTGGGCGGCCAGCGTATCGGGCAGGATATCGGCGGTCCAGGTCACCCGTGCCCCTTCGGGCGCGGCGGCGACCGTCAGCACGCCGTTGTGGTGCTCGAACTCCTTGATCGCCCAAACCAGGCGGCGCGCATCGTCGTCGACCGAGACGATCGTCTCGTCGACCACCCGCCCGTTGACGAACGTGACGCGGCGAACCGGAGCGCCGTCGCTGGTCAGCATCTCGGTATCGGCGACGAAGCCGGGAACGAGGCGGTCGTGCAGCCGGCCGACATCGCGTGCCGCGTTCCAGATCGCCTCGGGCTCCGCGGCGATGAGAATCTGGTGATGAATCGAGGCCATGACACTCTCCGATCGTTGGGATTGGCGATCGGATACCGCGATGGTCGGTGCGCCGCTGGCAGGAATCGGACGCGGTCAACACCGCCCCGGCGACAACCGACGCGCGACGGTTTAGACCGGCGGGACGATGACGCGGCCCGCCGACCTGACAGCCGAGCTCGATTTCGAGTTCTGCGAGCGCGTGCGCCATGCGCGCGATCCGGCGTTCGACGGCGTGATCTTCATCGCCGTCACCTCGACCGGCATCTATTGCCGCCCGGTGTGCCCGGTGCGCCAGCCGATGTCGCGCAACGTCCGCTATTTCCCCAGCGCCGCCGCCGCCGAGGCCTCGGGCTTTCGCCCCTGCCTGCGCTGCCGGCCCGAGACCGCGCAGCATTCGCCGGCGTGGCGCGGGGCGCGCGCCACCGTCGATCGCGCGCTTCGGCTGATCGAACAGGGTGCGCTCGACGAGGCGGGAGTCGACGCGCTTGCCGAACGGCTCGGGATCGGCGCCCGCCATCTGTCCCGCCTGTTCCGCCGCTATCTCGACACGACGCCACTCGCCGCCGCGCGCACCGCGCGGGTCCAGCGCGCCAAGCGGCTGATCGACGGCACCGACCTCGGCATGACCGAGATCGCGCTCGCGGCGGGCTTCGGCAGCGTCCGGTCGTTCAACGCCGCCTTCCAACAGGTCTATCGCCGCCCGCCCACCGCGATCCGGCGACGCATGGCGCGCTAGAGTGGAGCGGACGGATTCGATTTAAACCTCGCCGCGGTCAGGCGGTGCCCATCACCTGCACCGCGAACCGCTCCATTTCCTCCGCCTGCGGGCTCATCTGGAGCAGCAGCAGGTCGAGGCCCGCCTCCTCATATTCGGCGATGCGCTCCTTGAGTTGCTCGGGCGTGCCGACCAGATTGGGACGCAGGCCGCGGTTCGAAACCGAATATTCCTGGATCTTGAGTTCGCGCTCGAGCTGGGTACCCGACAGCCATTGATCGAAATTGGCATAGCCCGCCGGCAGCTCGCCGACCGTGGTGATGCGTTCGAGCTCCCGCTTGGCCTCGGCCTCGCTGTCGCGGACGATCGCATAGGCCGCCATGCCGTATTGCATTGGCGTACCGCCCGCCGCCTCGCGCCGCGCCGCCATGTCGGCGATCTTGGGCTTGATCGCCTCGGCCGGGTCGCCGTGCATGACATAGGCATCGCATTGCGCCGCGATCATCGATTTCGCCTTCTCGCTCTCGCCGCCGGCGTAGACGGTCGGCCGCTTGGCCGGCTTGGGCGCGCAGATCGCGTCTTCCGTCTTGTAGAATTGCCCGTCGAAGCTGAACTGCTCTTCGGTCCAGAGGCCATCGACCACTTTCAGCCATTCCTCGGTCCGTGCGTAGCGGTCGTCATGCTGGTCGAACTGCAGGCCATATTGCCGCGCCTCGTCCGCCCACCAGGACGACACCACGTTGAGCGCGAGCCGGCCATTCGAGATACGGTCGACGTTTGCCGCCGCCTTGGCGAACAGCGCCGGGTGGTGGAAATTGGGGCGCACCGCGACCATCAACTCGATCCTGTCGGTCACCGCCGCCAGCGCCGCCGCGGTCGACCAGGCGTCGAGCGCGGGCTGTTCGACGCCCTTGATGTCGTTGAGATTGAGCTCGGCGATCAGCGACAGGTCGTAACCCCATTGCTCGGAGCGCTGGGTCAGCCGCTTCACATAATCCCAGCTCGCCTCCATTCCCTCGTCGGGAACATTGCGAAGCCAGCCGCCGAACACCGGCATCCAGTAACCGTAGCGCATCAGGTTTTGGCCTCCGAGATGAGAGTGTCGAGCCAGTCGATCAGTCTTTCGTGCGGGTCCCAGCCAAGCACGTTCAGCGGCTGCGCGACGAAATTGGACAACGCATTGATGTCGTAGAAGCGAGGCGTGCCGTCGCGATCGTCGATCATCACCTCGATCCCGCCGACATCGAGGTTCATCGTGCGCGCGATCTTTTCGACCGCGGCGACCAATCGGGGCGCGGGATCGGTCGCCTTCATGCTGATGTTCGAATCCGCCACACAGGCATCGGCCGGGCACAAGTCGAACGCACCGCCCCCGGCGATCTCGATCGCGTAGAGGAATGTGCGGTCGAGCGTCTCTAGCCTGGTGATCGTGCCGCCCCGCGCGGGGACGTAATCCTGGACCAGCAACACGCCGTCGACGCTGACCGGCAATTCGTTCGCGCTGACTGCCCAGCCCAATTCGGCCATGTTGTCGAAGCGCATGATCCCCGCGCCCGACCCGCCGATATTGGCCTTCACGACCAGCGGGAAAGCCAGCGTCGCGGCGGCGGCTTCGACATCGGAGGCGCGGTGGACGACGCGCGTCTCGGGAATGGCGAGGCCCAGGCTGGCGATCAGCGCGAGTTGGCGCGCCTTGGAGGCATCGATCGCCATCACGTCGGCGCCGTTGACCACGCGCGCGCCCGCACGCCGCCAATGATCGAGCAATGCCATGCTGTGAAAGATCGGATGCTCGTCGGCGCGCAGGAAGCTCGACATCGCGATGCGGTTGAGCACTACCGGCGCGGGGATACCGGTGTCGGCCGGATTCCAATGGCCGTCGGGACCGAACGAATTGTAGGATACGCCGCGCCGGTCGAGCGCCGCGAACAGCGGGGCAAACCATTGGGGATGTTCGAAAAGCACTGCGAGGTCGGTCACGGTCTCAGCTTTTCCTTCGTCACCCCGGCCTTGTGCCGGGGTCTGCAGCGCCTCGAGGGACTCGCATGGAGCCTCTCGTCCGCCGCTTGCCTCCCGGCAGACCCCGGCACAAGGCCGGGGTGACGATTTTTCGCGGTCACAAGCAATCCTCCCCAGCAAGGGGAAGGATTGAAAGGCCGCGCGCCCATCGCACCCGGATAGGCAAGCGTTCCCCCATTTGCTACAGGCGCGGCTCTCATGCTCAATCTGACCGACATCACGGTCCGCCTCGGCGGGCGGACGATCCTCGACGGCGCCACCGCCAAGCTGCCGCCGCGCAGCCGCGTCGGCCTGATCGGCCGCAACGGCGCGGGCAAGACCACGCTCGTCCGGGTAATCGCCGGGATGCTCGAACCCGATACCGGATCGGTCGACATGCCGCGCGGCAGCCGGCTCGGTTATATCGCGCAGGAAGCGCCGGCCGGCTCGGCGACGCCGTTCGAGACGGTGCTCGCCGCCGATACCGAGCGCGCCGCCTTGATGCACGAATCGGAAACCAGCCATGATCCCGACCGGCTAGGCGAGATCCACGAGCGCTTGAACGCGATCGACGCGCATACCGCGCCGTCGCGCGCCGCGCGCATTCTGGTCGGCCTGGGCTTCGACGAGGAGGCGCAGCACCGTCCGCTCGACAGCTTCTCGGGCGGCTGGCGGATGCGGGTCGCGCTGGCGTCGCTACTCTTCTCGCAGCCCGACCTGCTGCTGCTCGACGAACCGTCGAACCATCTCGACCTCGAAGCCGTGCTGTGGCTCGAGGATTTCCTGCAATCCTATCCGGCGACGATCGTGCTGGTCAGCCACGAACGCGA
>NZ_JBQCCN010000070.1:0-9319 GCF_051962185.1 Sphingomonas sp. | reverse complement strand
TAATGCGACGGGAAGATTTCGAGATTGTCGCCCTTCACCCGGAAATTGCCGCGCTGGAAGGCGGCATCGTTGCGCTTGTACTGGAGCGCGACCAGCTTGCGCACGATCTCGCGCTGGTCGACGGTCTGGCCCTTCTTCAGGTCGAAGATCATCGCCGAATAGGTCTCGACCGAGCCGATCCCGTAGAGGCACGAGACCGAGGCGACGATCAGCACATCGTCGCGCTCGAGCAATGACCGCGTCGCCGAATGGCGCATGCGGTCGATCGCCTCGTTCACCGAGCTTTCCTTCTCGATGTAGGTGTCCGACCGCGGCACGTACGCCTCGGGCTGGTAATAATCGTAATAGCTGACGAAATATTCGACCGCATTCTCGGGGAAGAAGCTCTTGAACTCGCCATAGAGCTGCGCCGCCAGGATCTTGTTGGGCGCCAGCACCAGCGCCGGCCGCTGCAGCGTCTCGATCACCTTGGCCATGGTGAAGGTCTTGCCCGACCCCGTCACGCCGAGCAGCACCTGATCGCGCTCGCCGGCCAGCGCCGCCTCTGTCAGTTCCTTGATCGCCCCCGGCTGGTCGCCTGACGGCTCATAGTCGCTGACCAATTTGAAGCGTTTGCCGCCTTCCACCTTCTCCGGACGCTCGGGACGATGGGGAACGAACGACTGGCCGGTCTCGGGTTCGGCCAGGCTGGTGCGAATCTGGATTGCCATAGTAAGGGAATATGGTGACTCTCCATCCAACCCGCAACAAAGCGGGAACGGGCCGCACCGAATTGACAACAGGAGAGCAAGCGATGCGCACCACCCCCTTGATCATCGTCGCCACCGCGTTCGCGCTGACCGCTTGCGGGCAGAAGACGAGCACGAGCACGACGACGATCAATTCGGAAACCGGCACGGTCACCACGACCGGCGACGCGCCGACGACCGCTACGTCGCTCGGGCTTCAACCGGGCAAATGGGAAAGCACGACGACCACGCTCGAACTGACCACCACCGGCATGCCCGCGAACATGCCCAAGGAAATGATCCCGCAGAAGCCGGCGCCGCAGACCGTCACCGCCTGCCTCACGCCCGAACAGGCGTCCAAGGGTCCGGGCGAATTGCTCCAGGACGCGCTGGCCAAGCTCAAGGCGGCTAAGTTCAAGGTCGATTGCTCGATCACCAACAGCACCTTCGCCGGCGGCAAGATCCTGTCGGAGGCGTCGTGCCAGCTCCCGACCGGCACGATGACGACCAAGACCAGCGGCACGTATAGCGCGACCGAAGCCACCTATGACAGCGAGGCTTCGGTCAAGGGGGGGCCGATTACGTCGGTCACCAAGACGCACACCGTCTCCCATCGCGTCGGCGAGTGCAGCTGACGGGCGCGCTCCCGTGGCGATGCGATTGCGCATTGCCATGGGCCGCAATCCGGTGAAGGAAGGACACGGCCCGCAACGACGGGACGAACGGTCGCATCACTCTTTGTCGAGAGGATCGTCATGCACCGTTTGCTGCAACTTTTCCCGATCGCCCTTCTGCCGCTCGCCGCCTGCAATTCGGGCGGTCCGACCGTTACCGCCTCCAATGCCAACGGCGCCGAGGTCGCCGCCAAGGTCGCCGCGGCGACCGGCAATGGCGAGATGGTCCAGCCCGGCCGCTGGGAAGGGACCACGGTCATCGAGGACATGAAGATGCCTCAACTGCCGCCCGCTCAGCAGGCGGCGATGGCCGACAGGCTGGGCAAGCCCGACAAGATCGTCGGCTGCGTCACGCCCGAGGAGGCCAAGGCCAACAAGGTCTTTTTCACCGGCAACGACGACAAGAATTGCAAATACGACCATTTCGTCATGGCTAGCGGCAAGTTCGATGTCGCGATGAATTGTGCCGACGAAGGCCGCAAGACCTCGGCCACGCTGACCGGCACCTATAGCCCGACCCGCTATCACATGACGATGGCGTCGAATACCGAGGGGCCGAAGGACAGTCCTTATGGTACGATGTCGATGAAGATGACCGTCGACGCCCAGCGCGTGGGCGAATGCCGCGGCACCGAGGACAAGGAATAGGCGAAGGTCAGTCGACCCGACGGTAGGCCACGCGCCACATCACGACCGCGATCCCGGCCGACATCGCCGCCATCACCAGGCTGGTGGCGATGCCGCTCGCCCAGCGGAACAGCAAGGTGCGCGCGTCCATCGCGGGCATCTCGACCAGGCCGTAGATCCAGGTCTGCCCGCCCAGGAACACCACGAAGCCGATCGCGGCGCCCAACAGCGCCGCGCTGACCGGCCCGCGCCGGCCCGAGGCGTGGAGCAGCATCCAGGGAAAAGCGGCGAGCGCGGTCACCGCCAGGGCGGTCAACAGCGATCCGATCAGCAATGCCATCACCAGCGTCCCGATCGCCAGCGCGCCGCCGAACAGCATCAGCAGCACCGCGATCGCGCCGCCCATCAGCCCGCCCGCGCCGATCGCCAGCCCGACGCGGTCGAGCGTGGTCTCGTAACGGCGTCGTTGCGCCACGTTCCGTAACATCGCGACCCCTCCCCCAAGCGCGCGCTCATAGCACCGGCGCGGGCGGACCCCAAGCGCCGCCGCGCATCGTTTCGGGATATCAACGCAAGGCGGCGACCGCAGGCGTGTCGAGGCAATGCACCAGTGCGCCGCGCGCCGTCGCCGGTCGCGCGGGCGGCGGCGCATAGGCTGGCACCTCGACGCTGGTCCCGATCGGCACGGCAGCGAACCCGCTTTGCCCGGTACAGGCCTCGGCCGCGGCGAGCAGGCCCGGCGGCGTGTCGCGGGCTTCGTAGGACAGGCGGAAGGTTCCCCAATGCACCGCGATCGCCCGCGCCGCACCCAATCGGCGATAGACCTCGACCGCATCGATCGGACCGATATGGCTGCCCGCCGCCATCTGCCCGGCGACGAAGCGGAACGCCCCGATCGGGATCAAGGCGAGACGGATCGGGCCGTAAGACGCGGCCTTGTCCGCCCATTTCAGGTCGCCGGCGCCGGTATCGCCGGCGAAGAACAAATTGCCGCCGGGCAGCCGCACGACGAAGCTCGACCACAAGGCGCGGTTGCGGTCGGCGAACCAGCGGCTGTCCCAATGGTGGCTGCGATTGACGATGACCTCGACATCGGGGCGCACAGCGATCCGGCCACCCCAGTCGAGCGCGTGCGCGGGCACGCCCGCCTGGCCGATCACGCTGTCGTTGCCCAGGCTGGTGACGATCAGCGGGCGGTCACGATCCCAGAGCTTCCTGAGCGTGGCCAAGTCCAGATGATCGTAATGATCATGGCTGACCAGCACGAGGTCGATCTTGGGCAAATCCGCGAGCCGGATGCCCGGCTCCGCGACCCGCGTCGGCCCGACACCGAACGGCCCCGCGCTGCTGCTCCACACCGGGTCGGTCAGGATATTGAGTCCGTGCGTTTGCACCAGGACCGTCGAATGCCCGACCCAGGTCGCGAGCATCCTGTCGCTCTCGACCCGCGCCGGTGGCTTGGCGGGTGTCACCGCGACACGATCGGGCCATGCCGGCCGATTGTCGCGCGCGGTCACGTAACGCAGGATCGTACCGGTCCCGCCCGGCGGCGACAGCGCATCGTCGGCGCCATCGGGATTGAAGAAATGCTCGCCGTCGAAATGGTCGCTGACCGGCCCGCGATAGTAACGCGCGTCGAGGAAGTCGGGGACGATCGCGATCGCCAGGCACAGCATTACGACGAGCCACAGCAATCCGGCGCCGATCCGTTTCACCCACCGCATCCGCGCCCTCTAGCCGAAGCCGTGGCGCGAACAAGCCCTATTGACTCGATCGTATCTTTGTTGTGTTTACACAATATATGATCGCGAATACCGATTCATGATGCTCTACAATCGCATAGCGCTGTTCCGCGCCGAGCGCGGCATCTCGCGCAAGGCGCTGGCCGAGGCGGTCGGCGTCAACCCGCAGACGATCGGCTATCTCGAGCGCGGCGACTACAAGCCCAGCCTCGAGCTCGCGATGAAGATCGCCGCCGAGTTCGACGTCGCGATCGAGCATCTGTTTTCGTTCAAACCCTTCCCCCCGATCGCGGCGACGCTGCGCCGCGCGGACGCAGCGGAGTGATCGAGCGTGGCACTGCCTGACCTTCGTCCGGGATCGATCATGATCCGATGGGTGCTGACCATCGCCGTCGTCATGGCGCCGATCGCCTGGGGCATCAGCCTGGCCGACGGCCCGAGCGAGCGCCACGTCGGCCATTTGATCGCCGGCGCCTGTTTGTTGGTCGTTCTCTGGCTGTCGGCGTTTCGGTCACGCCCGCTGTATCCGCAGCACGGCCTGGCGCTCGACGAACGCGAAATCGGGGTGAGACGCCTGGCGATGATCAAAGGCCTCGCGGTCGCCAGCCTGTCGGGTCCGTTGCTCTGCTGCTATATGAGTATGGCTCTGCAATCCGGCTGGTGGATGCCGTCAGCCGACGACTGGCTGAGCGTTCTGCTCGTACTATGTTGCTGGATTTTCGGCTTGCCGCTCGTCTTCGCCAATTGGCTGGTCGGCGCACCGATCGATGAGGACGATCAATGAGCAAGTCCCTCCCCGAACATCTCGACGACATCGCCAACCGCACGGGTATCCCGGCCCTGGCGGCGCGGCCGCAACGACGGCGACCGTTACGCGGGCTGGCGCTGGTCGCCCTCATCCTCAGCACGACCGGCATGGCGATGGCGTGCGTCGCGCACCGCTGGCTCTGGATCGGGGAAGCGGTGCTGCTGGCCGGCTTCTTCCTGTCCGTCTGGCTACCGCTCAAAGGCCCGATCAAGCCGTGGATGTCGGTCGAAGAGCGCGTCGACGAACGCGATGCGGAAGTCCGTGCCAGAGCCTATCTGACGTTGCTGCCGATCGTTTTGTTCATCGCGATGATCGGGCTCGCGGGTATTCCGGCGCTCGGTTGGCTCCAGCACCGCTCGGCGCCCGAGACGGTGGCGTTGGGCGGCTTCGGCGCCTTCTACCTGCTGACTCTGTGGAACTCGATCCCGACCTTGCACGCAAGTTGGCAGCGCGCGCCAGCGGATGACGAGGAGGAAGAGGGTTAACTCAGCCCTGATCCTCATAGGCGAATTGCAGGATGCCCCAGTGCCGGCCGTCGACCGCGATCGAGGCGATCACCTGCTTCAATAGCACCACGCTCCCATCCGCGACCTGGCGGCGATAGGCCTTGAGGCAGAACGGGTCGGTGATCTTGCACTGCTGCTGCGTCTCGGTGAACTCGAACATCATCCCGCACCGCGCGTGCTCGGCGTTCCAGGCATCGTCGCCCGGCCGCTGCGCGTGCGAGCGTTCGGGCATGGCGACCGCGCCGAAGCCGTTGCGGTCGGTGAAGCTCATTCCGAAAAAGCCCTTGTAGGTCCGCGCGCGTTCCTACTGCGGCCGTGCGGCCGGGATGATGAACGGCTGTACCGGATGGCTGTAGAGCGGCGGATTGGTGCCGGGAATCTGGTCGTAGGTTTCGCGGAACAGATCCGAGGTCGAAATCTTGCCCTCCGCTACCGCGCGGCTCAATGCTTCCGACACTTGTTTCGCGGCGTCGAGCCCGAACGCGATATAGGGCGAGTCCACGGTTTCGACCCCGCTCTCGGCGAAATGCTGGAGCAGGGTGTTGCTGTCGTCGCTGACGGTGGTGACGCGGCCCGAAAGGCGATGCAGGCCGTCGGCATTGGCGCCGGAGGTAGTCGACAACGCGCCGAGCCCGGTGCGGATGTTGCCGACCGATTCGACCATCGATCCGATCCGGTCGCTGACGCGCTCGCTCGAATCCGACAGGTCGCGCATCAATACGCCGAGCCGGTCGACCAGTTCCTCGATGTCCTTGCTGCCCTGATGCGCGGACCTGGCGGTCTCGACGCCGTGCGCGACGCGATCGAGCATGCCCGCCGCCTCTCCCGCCAGCGCGCCGATCGAGCGTTCGATCGTCTGGGTCGCCGCCGCGGTTTCCTGCGCCAGTTTCTTGACCTCGCCGGCGACCACCGCGAAGCCGCGCCCGGCATCGCCCGCACGCGCCGCCTCGATTGTCGCATTGAGCGCGAGCAGGTTGGTCTGGCTGGCGATGCCGCTGATGACTTGGGTGACATGGCTGACCGAAGCCAATGCCTCGTTGAACGCGCCCAGGCTGGCGTGGATGCGGCTTACCTGATCGATCAGGTCGACGACGTTGGTCGAGGCATCCGACAGCTGGCGAGTCGAATCCTCGATCACCAGCCGAGCGGCGGCGGTGCTGCGGCGCGCTTCCTCGGCGGCGCGCGCGACATCGGTGCCGTCATCGGCCAGCCGCACCGCCTCGCCGCCGATCGTGTCGATCGTCGCGGCCTGCGCGGTCACGCGTTCCGCCAGCTCGGTAATGTCCGCCTGCAGGTCGAGCGTGCGGATGCCGAGCTCGCCCGACATCTTGGCCGCTTTCCGCACCGTCGTTGCGATGTCCAAGCGTGAAGTCCCCCCTGAATTCCCCCGGTTTCAGCGATTAAACGACCGTGGTTAAGGAAACTTTAGGTCCGTTTCGGCGCCGCTGAGAGCCAGCCGGCCACGCCCGCGACCAGTGCCGCGGCGCCTGCCAGCAGCATCGCGATATGGAAGGCCGCGATCGACACGCCGCGCCCGCCGCCGGTCAGCACCAGCCCGATCAGCGCGACCGCGACCATCCCGCCGATCCGCGCGGTGGCGTTGTTCACGCCCGACGCGGCACCGGTATGCCGATGGTCGACCGCCGCCATGACGGCATTGGTCAGCGGCGTGACGGCGGCGGTCATGCCGATCCCGATCAGCAGCATCGACGGCAGGACGTGCGGCACGAAGTCGATATGGCCGCCCGGGACGATCGCCATCGCGGCGAACCCCAGCCCGACCACCACCGGCCCGACCGTCAGCATCCAGCGCGCGCCGATCCGCTCGGCCAGCGCGCCCGCGAAGCGCGATCCCGCGCCCATCACCAGGGGCAGCGGAAGGATCGCCGCGCCCGCCGCGGTGGCGCGCCAGCCGCTTGAGATCAGCAGATAGGGAAGCAGCAGCAACACGCCGCTCAACGCCGCATAGAGCAGGAAGGTCAGCAGCGTGAGCGCGGTGAAGCTGCGTGTGCCGAACAGGCCGAGCGGCACCATCGCGCGGTCACCACATCGGCTTTCCCACCACAGGAACGCGAGCGACGCCGCCGCCCCGCCCGCGATGTAGAAAGGCGCGCCCTGCCCGCCCGAGGTCGCGATCGTCAGTCCCCAAACCAGCAGCCCGAGCCCCGTCGTCGCCAACACTCCGCCTGGCCAGTCCGGCGCCGCCGCGTCTGGATCGTGCCCGCCGTCGACCGCGATCACCGCCAGCACGCCGGCCACCGCCGCCAGCGGCAGGATCAGCCCGAACACCCAGCGCCAGCCGACCGCATCGACCAGCCAACCGCCGATGATCGGCCCGATCGCCGCCGCGATCGCGCCCGCCGCCGCCCAGGTGCCGATCGCCTTGGCGCGGGCCTCGCCGTCGAAATCGGCGCCCAGGATAGCGAGGCTGGCCGGCGTCAGCAGTGCCGCCCCCACACCTTGCGCCACCCGCGCGGCGATCAGCCAGCCGAGATCGGGCGCCGCCATGCAGCCGATCGAGGCGATCGCGAAGATCGCCAGCCCGGCCAGGAACACGAGCTTGCGGCCGAGCGAATCCGCCAGCGCGCCGCCGATCAGCACCAGAGCGGCGAGCGGCAGCATGTAGCCGTTGACGATCCACTGCACGCCCGCCGCATCGGCACCGAGCGTCTTGGCCATCGCCGGCAAGGCGACGTTGACGACCGAACCGTCGACCATCGCCACGCTCGAGCCGAGTACCGTGGCCCACAAGGCGCCCCGACCGCCTTTGCCGGGCGCGCGCCGCGTCATGCCTGCCAATATCCCGTCATCAGCTCGGTCGCCCAATCGGGCTGGCGCAACCCTCCGCGCGGCAGGAACTCGCGCAGCACCGGCTTGATGTCGATCACCGGCGTACCGTCGATCGCGTCGAGGCCGCGGACATGGAGCCGCCTGCCCTCGACCTTCTCGATCGCGCAGATCGTGATGCCGATGCGGTTGGGCCGGTTCTTGCCGCGCTGCGCGAAGATGCCGACCAGCGGCCAGTCGGTGCGGTTGCGCGGATGGCGCGCGCCGGTCTCGATCTTCTCGGGCGGCACCTGATCGAATACGAAGGCGATCTCGGCATGGCTGAAGTCACCCAGCCCGGCCAGGGCTTCGCGCCCGAAGCGCGGCTCGAGCTCGATCACCGCGGTCTCGCGATCCCAATCGTCGTCGACCGCCTGGGCGCGGCCGCCGCGCACATGAGCGATCGGTTCGATGTCGAAGGCCATGCCCGTCTCCCTACCAAGCGCCGACGAGCGCGAGCACTACGCCGATCGCGACCAGCAGCAACCCCG
Source organism: Sphingomonas sp. (assembly GCF_051962185.1). Lineage (GTDB taxonomy): Bacteria > Pseudomonadota > Alphaproteobacteria > Sphingomonadales > Sphingomonadaceae > Sphingomonas. The sequence goes on along the minus strand of NZ_JBQCCN010000070.1, from coordinate 917 downwards.
CGACTTCGCTCTTCGCCGTTCTCTCGCCGAGATAGAAATGCGCGAAGCCCATGGTGAAGGCGACCTCGACCTGCCCGACGATCCGCACCAAGGCGACCGGCGCCGAGGCGAAGCCGGTGAACCAACACGCCGACGCGACCGAGGACATCAGCCCGACTTGTCCCGCGACACGCCACTCGGCGAACACCTTGGCCACCTGATCGCGCTCGCGCCACACGAGGTAGCCGCCCTGCATCAGCGTCTGGAGCACGACCGTCACCGCCAGCACGACCAGCGCGGCGCGGACATGATCGGGAGTCGCGACTTCCTGGGTCGCAGCGCGGATCGCGATCGTGGTCAGCGCGAAGACGAAGCCGGAGGCGATGCCGTAGCGCGCCGCCAGCTGGCCCAGCGCGCGGACCAGTTCCGCCGGCGTCATTCGCTTGCCGCCCGCCGACAGGACCATGACGCCTGTCACGCCGAAACCGATCCCGAGCCAGGTCGGCAGGCTGAGACGGTCGCCGAGCAGCACGATCGACAGGACCGCGCTTTGCACCGCTTCGGTCTTCGAATAGGCCGTGCCGACGACGAAATTGCGCTCGCCGAATGCCATCAGCAACAGGTTGGTGGCGACGATCTGCGCGAGCCCACCCAGCGCGCAGAACGGTAGGAACCAGCGCCCCAGCGCCGGGACGGCAGCCGGTGCGATTAGGAGCTGATACGCCAGCATCATCGCCACCGCGACCGGCGCGCCATAGAGATACCGCACCAGACCCGCCGCATTGACCGACAGCGTTTTGGACACCCGCCGCTGCACCGCCGTCCGCCACGCCTGAAGCGCGCCGGCGAGTAATGTGGCAGGGAGCCAGAGGGGGAAGGTCATTCGGGACGCTTGCTCGTCGCCCCGGCGAAGGCCGGGGCCGCCAGGTTGTCCGGCA
>NZ_JBQCCN010000069.1:0-25397 GCF_051962185.1 Sphingomonas sp. | reverse complement strand
GGCTCACGCCAAACCGGCGGTGCCAGCCGCTCCCCCCCCCGGCTCCCCACCGGATGGATAATAGGGGCGGCCGGGTGGGGGAGCGGGCTGGCACCGCGCATGCGCGCTAGCGCATCAAATCAACGGAAGAAGATATGATTGCCGATGGTGGCGACGCGCGGACGCGCCCAGCCCGGCGATACGCGACGCGCGTGGAAATACAGCGCGCCCGGCGTGGGATTGTCCCATTCCTTGTCCATCGCGATCTCGGCGATCGCCATCGCGGTGCGATATTGCGCGCCCGAGCGGATTTCCGGGATCTCGCCGCCACGCAGGAACGAGAACTGGCCCGGCTGCTTGACCACGCCGCAGATCGTGCGCGGAAAGCGGCCCGAGGTCGTGCGGTTGATGATGACGTTGGCGACGGCGAGCTGGCCCGAGAGCGGCTCGCCCTTCGATGCGAAATAGACCGCGCCGGCGAGGCATTCGAGCTCGTCGCTGGCGTCGTCGCCGACGTCCTGGCCCGCCACGGCGGCGGCCAGGCTGGCGAATTGGAGACCCGGCGCGGCGGCCGCGGGAGCGGCGGTGCGAACCTCGTCGGCCGCGGTCGCGCTGTCGGCGCTGGGCTCGATCGAGGGAACCGGCTTTGCCGCTGGGGGGTTTATGACGGCACTGGTGGTGGCGATTGCCGGGATCAGCGTAGCGTCGCGATCCGCACCCAGGGCCCTGCTCGGACCGGAGAAACCGGCGAGCGCGGTAAGTGCAATGAACGTCGCCGCGAGGCTCGCGGCGCGAGAGGAGAACAGCATTTAGACTTGCTAAAGTGCGGTTGGGGTGCGGATGCGATCGTTATTTATCTGGATCGCCCGGACCACCACCCGACTGCGTAACCGTTAGGGATCGCACCCCGTTGCGGCACAACGCTGACAATGGTGAACAATCCCTTGTATTGTGCAGCGCAGCAAGTCAATCGCCGAGCATCGTTTCAGCGGCGAACCGTTCCGCCTGAGCGATATCCAGTTCCACGACCCAAAGGTCGGGATCGTTACGGCGCCGCCTGGACCAATAATCGGCGATCGCCTGGGCATCGCCGTCGGGACCGACCGCGATCAACTCGACATCGCCGGTGGGGCCGATGCCGCGCTCCAGCAAACGGGGATTCTCGCCACGATCCTGCGCCACGATCAGCACCGCGCCGGCGGTCGCGTCGCCCTTGGCCAGCACGGTGGCGAATCCCCCGGCACTGCCGGCCCGGCGAACCAGGGCATTGACCAGCGCACCGGTCGCCAGCCGGGCGCTCATTCGCTGGCGTAGCCCGGCAAGCCGGCCAGCGCGATCGACGAGCGCATGAACGTGCCGGTGCCGCGCGCGACTTCCTCGCCATGCTCGTCGATCAGCCGCGCCTCGCCGACGAACACGCGGCGCTGGCCGCTGACCCATTTGCCCTCGGCGACGACCGGGCCGACCTTGAGCGGCCGGGTGAACAGCAGGTTGAACGCGGTGGTCAGCAGGAAACGATCGGTAACCAGGCTGTTGCAGGCATAGAAAGCGGCATCGTCGAGCATCTTGAAATAGCTCGTGCCGTGCGCCGCGCCGCCGGCGTGGAAATGCTGTTGGCCGACCTCGAAATGGATCCGCGCGACGCCGCTGTCGGCGATCTCCAGCCGGGACTTGAACAGGCGGTTGATCGGCGCCGCATCGTAGAGCGATTCGAGCGCGCGAAAATGCGCCCGGGCGCCCGATTCGGCGCCGCCCGACTCAGGCGGCATCCCTGGCCTCGTCCTGGGTCAGCAGGAAATAGAGCGAATCCTTCGACCCCGCGCCGCGCAACTTGGCGACGAACGCCTGATCGCGCAGCAGCCGCGACACCCGCGCCAGCGCCTTGAGGTGCGCCGCCCCGGCATCGCTCGGCGAGAATAGCGCGAACACCAGGTCGACCGGCAAATCGTCGACCGCGGTGAAGTCGATCGGGCGCGCGAGTTCGACGAACACGCCGTGGATCGCGTCCAGCCCCTCGAGCCGCGCATGGGGAATCGCGATGCCGCCGCCGAACCCGGTCGAGCCGAGCTTCTCGCGTCGGGCGAGTCCTTCCGCCGCGGCCTTGGCATCCAAGCCATAAGCCGCCGCGGCGAGCCCGCCGAGCTGTTGAAACAGGGTTTTCTTGCTTGCCGCCGCCAGTCCTTCGGCAACCGCCTCGGGCCGGATCAAATCCGACAGGTCGATCATCATCCCGCTCTCTTCCGGCATGGCGCGCGCGATCGTCGAATCACCCGCACCGCCCTATTCGTTCCTGGTCGCATCGTCCGGGCGTAACGCCGAGCCCAGGCTTCCCGCACGATGCCCGGTCAGTTGGCGCGCTGGGGTTCGACCCAGCCGATCGTGCCGTCGCCGCGGCGATAGACCATGTTATAGGCGCCCGTCCCGCTATTCCTGAACATCAGCGCCTGGGTGTTACGCAAATCGAGCATCATCACCGCGTCGGACACCGTCGCCTCGGGCACGTCGACACGCGTTTCGGCGATGATCAGCGGCGCCTCGCCCGGCTCGTCGTCGTCCGACGGCTCCTGGAACAAGGTATAGCCGGCATTGTCGCCGGCATCGCCCTCGCCGTTGAGCGACGCGACGGCGGCCTTGCGATCCTTCAGCCGGCGCATGTAGCGGCGCAATTGCTTCTCGATCTTGTCGGCCGCGCCGTCGAACGCACCGTGCGCGTCGGTGCCGTCGTTGCTCGCCTTGAGCACGAGGCCCTGCATGACATGCGCGATGACATCGCATTTGAATCTGTTGTCGTGCGGCCCCTTCCCGAATGTGGCCTGGGCGGAAATGGCACGCGAGAAATATTTGTCCGCAATACCCTGGAGGCGATCCTGGACGTGGCTCTTCAGCGCATCGCCCGTTTCGACCTGATGTCCCGAGACACGGATATCCATTTTCTCTTCTCCATCCTGGGCGAAGGGCGATGCCGTTGCACCTTGACCTTCGCCGCGCGCGTCAACCGGACGCGGCGGCCCCCCACAAAGGATTGGTCAGCTTCGCCACGAACGCGGCATGACGCTCCTGCTCGGCCGCGCTGGCGTGAAACACGCGCATCGGTCGCGGTTGCGCCGCGCGCGGATCAGCGTCGACCATCGCGACCTCGATCACCTCTTGCTGCTCGCTGACCAGGGTCAGCCCGATCTGGCGCCCGCCGGTCAGCTCGACATAGACCTGTGCCAGCAATTGCGCGTCGAGCAACGCGCCGTGCAGCACGCGATGGCTGCGATCGATGCCGTAGCGGGTGCACAGAGCGTCGAGCGAATGCTTGGCGCCGGGGTGGCGCTGGCGCGCCATCGCCACCGTGTCGACCATGCGATCGAGCGAGATGATCTCGCGTCCCAGCTTGGTCAGCTCGCCGTTGAGGAAGCCGAAGTCGAAACTGGCATTGTGCGCGACCAGCACCGAATCGCCGACGAACTCGAGCAGCTCCTCGACCTTTTCGTGGAAACGCGGCTTGTCCGACAGGAAGGCGTCCGACAGCCCGTGAATGCGGAACGCCTCGACCGGCATCGGGCGGTCGGGATTGAAATAGAGGTGGAAGGTGCGCCCGGTCTCGACTCGATTGATCATCTCTATGCAGCCGATCTCGACCAAGCGGTCGCCCCCGCTGAACGAGAGGCCGGTGGTTTCGGTGTCGAAGACGATTTCGCGCATTTGTCCTTTTATCGGTCTTGGCTGGCACGGACGCAAGCTATCACCCTACGCACGGCGGCACGCGTTTGATCCATCGGGCAAGCGGTCGGGATGACATGATCGGCGCGCGCGCGCTTTTCCGAATCGGGAATCTGGCGGGCGAGAATCTCGCCGAGCCGTTCGCGCGTCATGCCGGGCCGTGCGAGCACGCGATCGGCCTGGGTTGCGGGATCGGCTGAGACCACCACGACCATGTCGACATGGCGATCGCCGCCGGTTTCGAACAGCAAGGGAATGTCGAACACGACCATCGCATCCTCGGCATGTCGTGCAAGGAATGCGGCACGCTCCTCCCCCACCGCGGGATGAACGATCGCTTCGAGCCGCTTGAGCGCGAGATCGTCGCCGAACACCCGCGCGCCAAGCGCCACGCGATCGACTCCCTCGGGCCCGGTCGTGCCGGGAAAGGCCTGCTCGATCGCGGGAATCAACCGCCCGCCCGGCCCCTGCAACCGGCGTACCGCGGCGTCGGCATCGAATACCGCTATTCCTTCCTCGGCGAACATTTCGGCGACGGTCGACTTGCCCATCCCGATCGATCCGGTGAGGCCGATCGTCTTCATGACGTCAGCAACGCCCTGAGCTCGTCGTCGCGCTCGCGCGGCGGGGCGGCGCCGAACAGCAATTCGAACGCCAGCGCGGCCTGGCCGATCAGCATCTCGAGCCCGTCGACCGTGTCGAGATCGCGCGCCCGCGCCGCCTCGAGCAGTCGGGTCTCGAGCGGCGCGTAGACGATGTCGTATACGACGGCATCGTCGGGCAGTGGCGACAGGTCGAGATCGAGCGGCGGCTGGCCCGCCATGCCGAGCGAGGTCGCGTTGACCAGCAGAGCGGCGGGCGGCAGCGGCGCGTCGAGCTTCAGCGCCTCGCCCTTCAACCCGAAGCTCGCCAGCAACGCCGCGCCCTTGAGCGGATTGCGGTTGAGCAAGGTCACCCGGCCGACTCCGACCCGTGACAGCGCGAACAGGATGGCGCGCGCGGCACCGCCCGCGCCGACGATCGCCACCGGCTGGCCTGCGAGATCCAGCTCGGCGATCGGCGCGTAGAAGCCGGCGGCGTCGGTATTGGTGCCGATCAGCGCGCCGTCGGAGCGGAACGCCAGGTTGATCGCGCCGATCGTCTCCTTCACCCCGCCGCGATCCTCGACGAACGCCAGCGCGGTCTCCTTATGCGGAATGGTGATGTTGCAGCCGAGCCAGTCGGGATCCGCCTGCCGCGCGGCGAAATACTCGCCCAGCCCCTCGCGCGTGACATGGGTCGCGCGATATTCGCCGTCGAGTCCCAGCGCCTTCAGCCAGAAGCCGTGGATGATCGGCGATTTGGAATGGCCGATCGGATCGCCGATCACTTCCGCATACCCTGCGCCGAGCGAATCCGAAGCGGTCATGACGTCATTTCCCCCCGCGTGCGCAGATAGTCGAGCACCGGGAGCAGCGGCATGCCGAGCACGGTGAAATGGCTGCCCTCGATCCGGCCGAACAATTGGACGCCGGGCCCTTCGATCCGGAAGCAGCCGACGCAGCCCGCGATCCCCGGCCATTCGAGATCGAGATAGGCCTGGATGAAGGTCTCCGACAGCGGCCGCACGAACAGCCGCGCGCGCTCGACGTGCCGCCACACCGGGCGGCCGTGCTCGGCGATGACGGCCGCGCTCCACAAGGCATGCTCGCCGTCCGACATAGCGCGGAGATGGTCGGCGGCATCCTCACGACTGACCGGCTTGTCGAGCAGGGTGCCGTCGGCGAGCGCGACGATCGAATCGCTGCCCAGCACCAGCGCGGCGGGATGCGCCTGCGAGACCTTCAAGGCCTTCAGTTCGGCCAGCGCGTCGGCGATGTCGCGCGCCGGCTGGCCGGTCATTGCCGCCTTGACGCCATCCTCGTCGACCCGCGCGGGTTCGGCGGTATAGGTCACGCCGGCGGCGTCGAGCATGGCGCGGCGCGAGGCGCTCTGCGAGGCAAGGATCAGGGTCATTCGTCGCCCGTCTGGTCGTTGATCAATGCGACGATCGCCGCGGCGGTTTCCTCGATCGACCGTCGCGTGACGTCGATCACCGGCCAGCCATTGTCGGCGAACATGCGCCGCGCGAACGCGACTTCGCGCGTCACCGATTCCTGGTCGACATAAGCGGTCTCCGGCGACTGGTTGAGCGACAGCAAGCGGTTGCGGCGCACTTGGATCAGCCGGTCGGCGCTGGTGGTCAGGCCGACCACGATCGGATGGCGGAGCTCGAACAGCTTTGGCGGCGGCGGGCTTTCGGGGACGATCGGGATGTTGGCGGTCTTGTAGCCGCGATTGGCGAGATAGATCGAGGTCGGCGTCTTCGAGGTGCGCGACACGCCGGCGAGGACGATGTCTGCCTCTTCCCAATTCTCCCAGCCGATGCCGTCGTCATGCGCGATGGTGAACTGGATCGCATCGACCCGCGCGAAATAGGCGGCGTCGAGCACGTGCTGGCGGCCCGGCCGCGCCTTGGCCTGCTGGCCGAGCAGATTGGACAGGGCGTCGTTGACCGGGTCGAGCGGTGCCACCGCGGGCAGGCCGAGCGCGCGGCATCGCGTCTCGAGCGAGCGGCGCATCTCGCTCGACACCAGGGTGAACAGCACCAGGCCGGGATTGTGCGCGATCTCCTGCAGGATGCGCTCGAGATGCGCCTCGCTCCTGACCATCGGCCAGAAATGACGGATCGTCTCGACATCGTCATATTGGGCGAGCGCGGCCTTGGCGATGTTCTCCAGCGTCTCGCCGGTGGAATCGGACAGGAGGTGCAAATGGAGCCGCATTTACCGGCGCGCCGAAAAGCCTGTGGGCAACATCGGTAAAACCGCTAGCGCAACTCGCCCCGGCGGCCAAGCGATGCCCGGCCGTGGAAAAAGCGATCGCTCATCCACAACGTCATCGACAGGGAGCATTTCCCCGCACAGCCTGTGGAAAACGGGGATGGGAGAGCGGGAATCGCCACGATTCCGTTGGCGCGCCGGGGTCAAGCTGTTGGCATTTGCGGGATGAACGCATAAGCCCCGGCATCCACGCGCCAACAACTACAACAACCTTCTTACTCTTATATCTATATGATTCTTGGGACCGCCCCGATTCCGGAAAAACCCCTACTCGCGACGTTGCACGGTCAGCGCCGGGACGTGCCGCCGATCTGGCTGATGCGCCAGGCCGGGCGCTACCTCCCGGAATATCGTGCCTTGCGCGCGCAGAAGAATGGGTTCGTCGACCTCGCCACCGACAGCGAGGCGGCGTGCGAGATCACGCTGCAGCCGGTTCGCCGCTTCGGCATGGACGGCGCGATCCTGTTCTCCGATATATTGATGGTCCCCTGGGCGATGGGACAGGATCTGTGGTTCGAGGAAGGCGAAGGACCGCGTCTGGCCCCCAGACTGGTCGACAACGCCCTCAGCGGCCTTCAGGCGGCGCCTGGGCGGCTCGAGCCGATCTATGAGACGGTGCGGCGCGTTGTCGCGCAATTGTCCCCCGAGACGACCATGCTGGGATTTGCCGGCAGCCCCTGGACGGTCGCCACCTATATGGTCGCCGGACGCGGCAGCCGCGACCAGGGCGAGACGCGGCGGCTGGCCTATCGCGACCCCCAGGCGTTCGGGGCGATCATCGCGGCGATCGAAGGGGTGACGGTCGAGTATCTGTCGAAGCAGATCGAGGCGGGTGCCGAGGCGGTGCAATTGTTCGACAGCTGGGCGGGCAGCCTGGCGCCGGCCGAATTCGAACGCTGGGTGATCGCACCGACCGCGCGGATCGCCGCGGCCTTGGCCGAGCGCCATCCGACCACGCCGGTGATCGGCTTTCCCAAGGGCGCCGGCGCCAAGCTCGCTGCTTATGCGCGCGAGACCAGGGTCGACGCGGTCGGGCTGGACGAAACGGTCGATCCGGTCTGGGCGAACGAGGTCCTCTCCAAGGATCTGCCGGTCCAGGGCAATCTCGATCCGCTCGCGCTGATCACCGGCGGTGACGCCATGACGTCGGCCGCCAGGCATATCCTTGCGGCGTTCGCCGAACGCCCGCATATCTTCAACCTGGGCCATGGCGTCCTGCCCGACGCGCCGATCGCGCATGTCGAGCAATTGCTCAGTCTCGTAAGGAACGGATGATGGATTCCCTCGCCTCGATCTATCTGTGGTTGAAGGCGGCGCACGTCATCTTCGTGATCTTCTGGATGGCCGGCCTGTTCATGCTGCCGCGCTACCTGGTCCATCATCAGGAAGCTTTGGGCACGCCCGAGGCCGACAAATGGGTCGAGCGCGAGACCAAGCTCCGCAACATCATCATGACCCCGTCGATGATCCTGGTGTGGGTGTTCGGGCTGACCATCGCCACCGTCGGCCAGCATTGGAGCGAGGGCTGGCTCCACGCCAAATTGCTGCTGGTCATCGTGATGAGCGGCTATCACGGTTGGATGATCTCCTATGCGAGGAAGCTCGCGGCCGGGAAAGCGACGCTGACGTCCAAGCAGCTACGCATGGTCAACGAGCTGCCGGCGCTGTTCGTGGCGCTGATCGTCATTTTGGTGGTGGTGAAACCCTTCTGATCGCCTTGACTTGAAAGTCACGGCTCCATAAGTCGTGGGGACGAGCGGTGCCCTTCGGGACGCTCGCTCTCCCCTTCCTCCAGCATCGTCGCGGTCCTCGCCGACAGAAGCTCGAAAAAAACTCCCCCAAAGACACCCGGAATATACCCGAAATGCATCTCAAAGACCTCAAGAAGAAACCCCCCGCCGAGCTGGTCGCGATGGCCGAAGAGCTGGGCGTCGAGAGCGCCTCGACCTTGCGCAAGCAGGATCTGCTGTTCGCGATCCTCAAGGAACAGGCGGAGAATGGCGACCAGATCATGGGCCTCGGCACGATCGAAGTGCTGCCCGACGGTTTCGGTTTCCTGCGCAGCCCCGAGGCGAATTACCTCGCCGGTCCCGACGACATCTACATCTCGCCCAACCAGGTCCGCAAATTCGGCCTGCGCACCGGCGACACGGTCGAAGGCGAAATCCGCGCTCCCAAGGACGGTGAGCGCTATTTCGCCCTGACGCGGCTCACCAGCGTTAATTTCGACGATCCCGATGCGGTCCGCCATCGCGTCAATTTCGACAATCTTACGCCGCTCTATCCCGAACAGAAGCTGACGCTCGACGCGATCGATCCGACGATCAAGGACAAGTCGGCGCGCGTCATCGACATCGTCTCGCCGCAAGGCAAGGGCCAGCGCACGCTGATCGTCGCGCCGCCGCGCGTGGGCAAGACGGTGATGCTGCAGAACATCGCCAAGGCGATCACCGACAACCATCCCGAAGTCTTCCTGATCGTGCTGCTGATCGACGAGCGCCCCGAGGAAGTCACCGACATGCAGCGCAGCGTGAAGGGCGAGGTCGTGTCCTCGACCTTCGACGAACCCGCGCAGCGCCACGTCCAGGTCGCCGAAATGGTGATCGAGAAGGCCAAGCGCCTGGTCGAGCACAAGAAGGACGTCGTGATCCTGCTCGACTCGATCACGCGTCTCGGCCGCGCCTACAACACCGTCGTCCCGTCGTCGGGCAAGGTGCTGACCGGCGGTGTCGACGCCAATGCGCTGCAGCGTCCGAAGCGCTTCTTCGGCGCCGCGCGCAACATCGAGGAAGGCGGCTCGCTGTCGATCATCGCCACCGCGCTGATCGATACCGGCAGCCGCATGGACGAAGTCATCTTCGAAGAGTTCAAGGGCACCGGTAACTCGGAAATCGTCCTCGACCGCAAGGTGGCCGACAAGCGCATCTTCCCGGCGATGGACGTCGGCAAGTCCGGCACCCGCAAGGAAGAGCTGCTGGTCGAGAAGAGCAAGCTCTCCAAGATGTGGGTGCTGCGCCGCATCCTCATGCAGATGGGCACCACCGACGCGATGGAATTCCTGCTCGACAAGATGAAGGATTCGAAGACCAACGAGGACTTCTTCGACAGTATGAACCAGTGAGCGGCCGGGATTAGCGGAAGCTAATCCCTGGACTCGCTCCCGGTCGGCCGGCGGCGCCGCCAGGCCCCGACCGACGGCGCGAATTCACTTCGCGCCGCGCCGAACCCGAAGACCTATGAAACGGCGCGGCTCACCCCGCGCCGTTTTCCTTTGCACCCCTCCCCCCTGCTGCTACCCCCCTGCCGATGCCCATCATCGATATTGCCGACATCTTCACCGCCGCAGGGCTCGCCGCGCTCGGCCAGGTCATCATGATCGACCTGATGCTGGCCGGCGACAATGTCGTGGTGCTGGGCACGCTCGCCGCGGGCCTGCCCGAAAAGGATCGCAAGCGCGTCCTGTCGATCGGAGTCGGCGTCGCGCTCGCCTGCCTGGTGGTGTTCGCGTTCGTCGCGACGCAATTGCTCCACGTCGTCGGACTGTTGTTCGCCGGCGGCATCCTGCTGCTGTGGGTGGCCTGGAAGCTGTTCCGCGAACTCCAGCATGGCCGGCGCCATGCCAAGGCGGCCGCGGCGGATGCGGAGACGCCCGCTCGAGCCCCCAAGAGTTTCGCCAAGGCCGCCTTCCAGGTCGCGCTGGCCGATCTGTCGATGAGCCTCGACAACGTGCTGGCGGTGGCGGGTGCGGCGCGCGATCACCCGACCGTATTGCTGTTCGGCCTGGCGCTGTCGGTCACGCTGATGGCGATCGCGGCCAATTACATCGCGCGGCTGATCGAGCGCTTTCACTGGATCGCCTATATCGGGTTGGTCGTGATCCTCTATGTCGCCGGCTCGATGCTCCACGAAGGGATCGTCGATCCGTCGATCGGGCTGGGCCGGCTGTTCGGCTGGATCTAGCGGCGAACGGGAACAACCCCTGCCCGGCGGGCTTCTAGACTCCGCCGATGGACATTGCCGCGCTCTTTTCCGCCCAATCGCTCGCCGTGCTGGGCGAAGTCGTGGTGATCGACCTCGCGCTGGCCGGCGACAATGCGGTAGTGGTCGGGTCGCTCGCCGCCGGCCTGCCCAAGGACAAGCAGAAGAAGGTCATCCTGGTCGGCACGCTCGCGGCCTTGGGGCTGCGCATCGTCTTTGCCCTGGTTGCGACCTATATGCTTCATTTCGTTGGCGTTCTTGCCGCCGGCGGATTGCTGCTGCTGTGGGTGGCGTGGAAATTATGGCGCGAACTCCGCCATCGCGCGGCGCACGACGGCAAAGGCGGCAAGACCGCCAAGACGTTCGGCGGCGCGGTCTTCGCGGTGGCGCTCGCCGACGTCAGCATGAGTCTCGACAACGTGCTCGGCGTCGCCGGCGCCGCGCGCGATCACCCCGCCATCCTCGTGTTCGGCCTGGTCTTCTCGGTCGCCTTGATGGGGCTCGCCGCCAATGTCATCGCGCGCGTCATCGATCGCTATCGCTGGATCGCCTATGTCGGGCTGGTGGTGATCCTGTGGGTCGCCGGCTCGATGATCTATGACGGCCTGACCGACCGGCGCCTGGGCGTGCTGCCGGCGCTTGGCGTCGACGTCAGGTTACCGCAACTCACTAAGATATAAGGGAATTACTTCAGATTCTCGGCGAAGAAATCCATCGTGCGGGCGTCCGCCTGCCGGGCGGCATCATCGACGCGACGCTTGCCGAATTCGGTGGCGAAGCCGTGGTCGACCCCGGGATAGTCGTGCAGCGTGACTTTGGGATGATCGTCGAGCCCGTCGTGCATCGCCTTCTGGATCTCGGGCCCGACGAAACCGTCGGCGCCGGCGATATGCAGCATCAGCGGCCGGGCGATGGCGTGCTTTTCGCGCAGCAATCCATCCACGCCGACAGCGTAATAGCCGACCGTCGCGTCGATATCGGTGCGCGCCGCCGTCATATAGGCCAGCCGCCCGCCGAGGCAGTAGCCCACCGCGCCGACCTTACCGCCGCCGACGCGATCACGCGCGGCGTGGATCGTGGCTTCGATATCGCGGATGCCCTGGTCCTGGTCGAACTTGCCCATATAATCGAGCGCGGCCTTGAACTGGTCGGGAACGTCGGGATCGAGTTCGATGCCCGGCTCGAGCCGCCAGAACAAGTCGGGCGCGATCGCGAAATAGCCGGCCTCGGCCAGCTGATCGCATTTGCGGCGGATGCCGGCATTGACCCCGAAAATCTCCTGGACGACCACGATCGCGGCGGTCGCGTTGCCGCCCGCGGGCTCGGCGACATAAGCGTCGAAGCTGGCATCTTTTTCGAGCGTCTCGATCTTGATCGTCGCGGTCATGGCTCTCTCCCAATGGGGCGTTGCGGTTGACGGCCCGTCGCGCGCATACAGGCGGTTCAATCGGTAGCAGCGCGGGCGCCGCGCTCAAGCGGAGTTTCGGCGATGAAGATCAATGTCGAGGTGGATTGCACGCCCGAAGAGGCACGCCGCGCTATCGGCCTGCCCGACCTGACGCCGATCCATGAGAAATATGTCCAGGCGCTGATGGGGGCGATGGACGGCAATCTGGTCAAGCCCGAGCTGCTCGAGACGATGATGAAGAGCTGGATGCCGATGGGCGATGCGGGGATGACGTTCTGGCGCAAGATGTTCGAGGGCGCGAAGAGCGAGTAACGACGGCTCCCAAATCCCATGAGTACGATCTTCGCTCCTTCGTCCGGCTTGCCGCCGGCGGCGATCGCCGTCATCCGCATCAGCGGGCCGCACGCCTTCGCGGCGGCGCGCGCGCTGGCGGGCGAATTACCTGTTCCACGTGAAGCACGATTGCGGACGTTGCGCGACGCCGCCGGCGATCACCTCGATACGGCACTCGTCCTCGTCTTTCCGGCGCCGAACACCGCGACCGGCGAGGACCTCGTGGAATTGCACGTCCATGGCGGTCGCGGGGTGGTGGCGGCGGTCGAGGCCGCGCTGGCGGTGCAGCCGGGGCTCCGCCGCGCCGAGCCCGGCGAATTCACGCGCCGGGCCCTGACGAACGGGCGAATCGACCTCGCGGAAGCCGAAGGACTCGGCGATCTGCTATCGGCCGAAACCGACTTGCAGCGCCGTGCGGCATTGGCGATGGCCGACGGCAGCTTGTCGCGACGGATCGCGACCTGGCGAGCCGCGTTGCTCGGCTTGGCGGCGCGATTGGAGGCCTCGCTCGATTTCGCCGATGAGGCGGACGTCGATCCGGTGCTGCTCGATGGCATCCGCGACGAAGGACGTGCCATCGCCGTGGAGATCGACGCGACGCTCTCCATCCCGTCGGTCGACCGATTGCGCGACGGCATTCGTGTCGTACTGGCGGGCCCGCCCAACAGCGGCAAGTCGACGCTGCTCAACGCGTTGGCGCGGCGGGAGGCGGCGATCGTCTCGCCGATCGCGGGGACGACGCGCGATCGGATCGAGGTGCCGGTGGCGCGGGACGGCATTCCCTTCGTCCTGACCGATACCGCCGGGCTACGCGATGCGGCGGGCGACGCCATCGAAGCGATCGGCATCGACCGCGCCAGCCAGGCGATTGCCGGGGCCGATCTGGTGCTATGGTTGGGCGACGAGCCGCCCGCCGAACCGATGCTATGGATTCACGCCCGCACCGATCTGCCGGGGCGGCTGGTCAAACCGGCGGGGGCGGTTCTTAGCGTGTCAGCCGAGACGGGGGAAGGCGTCGAACAATTATGGGCGCTGCTCACCAGTCGGGCGGCGTCGCTGATCCCGGGCGCGAGCGACATGGCGCTCAACCAACGGCAGCGCACCCATTGCGCGGAAGCGCTCGAGGCGCTGCAGGACTTGGGCTCGCACGACGATCTGATCGTCGCGGATGCGCTCCGTCGCGCCAACGTCGCGCTCGCGCGCATTACCGGCGATGTTGGCATCGAAGCCATGCTCGACGCCTTGTTCGCGAGATTCTGCATCGGAAAGTGAGTGTTCCACGTGGAACAACCCTGCTAATCGCGCGGCCATGAATTCCTTCAACGTCATCGTGATCGGCGGCGGCCATGCCGGTGTCGAGGCCGCCGCCGCGGCGGCGCGGCGCGGCGCATCGGTCGCGCTCGTGACGTTCGACGCCCGAAATATCGGGACGATGTCGTGCAACCCGAGCATCGGCGGCCTGGGCAAGGGCCACCTCGTCCGTGAGGTCGATGCTTGCGACGGCATTATCGCGCGCGCTGCCGACGCCGGCGCGATTCACTATCGCTTGCTCAATCGGTCCAAGGGCGCCGCCGTCCGCGGGCCGCGTATCCAGGCCGACCGTAAGCGGTTCGGCGCGGCGGTACGCGCCTTGCTGGCACGCCACGAGCGCGTGCGGGTGATTGCCGGTGAGGCGCTTGCGCTGACCGTCGCGGGCGGTCGCATCTCGGGCGTTCTGCTGAGCGACGATATCGCATTGAGCGCTCCGGCGGTCGTGCTCGCGACCGGCACCTTCCTCGGCGCCCGGCTGTTCCGCGGCGACGAGCGCGAGGGCGGCGGGCGGCTCGGCGAGCGCGCCGCGACCGCGATGGCGGCGCAATTGCGCGCGCTCGGCCTGCCGATGGCACGGCTCAAGACGGGCACGCCGCCGCGGCTCGACGGGCGGACGATCGATTGGGCGCGGACCGACGTGCAGCCGTCGGAAGAGGATGGCTGGACCATGTCGGCGCTGTCCGCTGGTCGCCCCCTGCCCCAATTGTGGTGCGCGATCACGCGGACGACCGGGACGACGCACGATGTCATCCGCGCGGGGCTCGATCGCTCGCCGCTCTTTTCGGGCGATATCGAGGGTGTCGGCCCGCGCTATTGCCCGTCGATCGAGGACAAGGTCCACCGCTTCGGCGATCGCGACGGCCACCAGATCTTCCTCGAGCCCGAGGGACTGGACGATGCGACGGTCTACCCCAACGGCATCTCGACCTCGCTGCCGGCGGACGTTCAGCAAGCGCTGATCGCGTCGATCCCGGGCCTAGAGCGCGCCGCGATCACCGCGTTCGGCTATGCGGTCGAATATGACTATATCGATCCGCGCGCGCTCGATCATCGATTGGCGCTCGGTGCCATGCCGGGGCTGTTCTGCGCCGGGCAGATCAACGGCACGACCGGTTATGAGGAAGCGGCGGCGCAGGGGCTGGTCGCCGGCGCCAATGCCGCCGCTTTGGCCTTGGGTATCGCCGATTTCCTTCCCGACCGATCGCAATCCTATCTCGGGGTGATGATCGACGATCTCGTGCTGCAGGGCGTGACAGAGCCTTATCGCATGCTCACCGCGCGCGCCGAATTCCGGTTGCGACTCAGGGCCGACAATGCCGAGACACGGCTGAGCGCAGTCGCCGACGCGGCCGGTTTGCTGGGGGAGGAGCGCTTGCGCCATGTCCGGCGACGCGAGGCCGAGCGTGCCGAGGTCGATGCGCAACTGGCCGAGCCGCTCACCGCGAGCGCGCTGGCGTTGCGTGGGGCGCAAGTCGCCCAGGACGGGACGCGGCGCTCGGCGGGCGAATGGCTGCGCTTCCCCGGGGTCGATCTCGAGCATGTCGCCCCTGCCCTTGCCGCCGCACTGACGCCGGTGGTCGACGAAGCGATCGAGGATGCGCGCTATGCCCCTTATGTCCAGCGCCAGGATGCCGAGGTATCGGAGCTCCGCGCGGGCGAGTGCGTCGCCTTGCGCCCCGATCTCGATTTCGCGGCGATTCCCGGGCTGTCGAACGAGATGGTCGAACGGCTGACCGCTGCCCGGCCGTCGACCCTGGCGGCTGCCGGACGGATCCGCGGGATCACGCCGGCGGCGCTGACCACGATCCTGCTCCACGCGACGCGGCCGGCGGCATGACCGAGGACGATGCGCGCGACTGGGCGACGGCGAGGTTCGATGCCCAAGCGATCGAGCGGCTCGACCATCTCGCGGCGATCGTCACGGTCGAGAGCGATCAGCAGAATCTGATCGCGCGCTCGACGCTGGCGAAGATCTGGGCGCGGCATATCGTCGATTCGCTGCAGCTTATGTCCCTCGCTCCTGACGAAGGCGATTGGCTCGATATCGGCACGGGCGCCGGCTTTCCCGGCCTGGCGCTCGCGGCCGTGCAGCCCGGGCGCCGCTTCGTCCTGGTCGAACCACGCCGACTCCGCGCCGACTTCCTTCGCGAGACGGCGGCGACGCTTGCCCTGCCCCGCGTCGAGGTGGTGACTGGAAAGGTCGAAAACGTCCGCGAGAAAGTCGCGATCATTTCGGCGCGGGCGGTCGCGCAAGTGGCCCCGGTCATCGCGTCAGCGATTCAATGCGCCAGCAATGAGACACTTTGGCTGCTACCAAAGGGGCGATCGGCGCGCGAAGAGGTGGCGCGCGCCAAGCAAAGATGGCATGGAATGTTCCACGTGGAACAGAGCATCACCGACCCTGAATCGAGCATTGTGATCGCGCACGGAGTCCGAGCGCGATGACGGTCATTGCCGTGGCCAATCAGAAGGGGGGCGTGGGCAAGACCACGACCGCGATCAATCTGGGCACCGCGCTGGCGGCGACCGACAAGCGCGTGCTGATCATCGATCTCGACCCGCAGGGCAATGCGTCGACGGGGCTCGGCATCCATCGCGCCGACCGCAAGAAGTCCAGCTATGAAGTCTTGATCGGCGAAGCGGCGGTTGCGGAAGCGGTGATCGCGACCGCGGTGCCGGGGCTCGATCTTCTGCCGGCGACGGTCGATCTGTCGGGCGCCGAGATCGAGCTGGTCGATTACGAGGAACGGACGCATCGCCTCGACCACGCGCTCGAGATCGTCAGCGATCGCTGGGACGTCGTGCTGATCGATTGCCCGCCCTCGCTCGGCTTGCTGACGATCAACGCGATGGTCGCGGCGGATTCGCTGCTGGTGCCGCTGCAATGCGAATTCTTCGCGCTTGAAGGGCTCAGCCAGTTGCTGTCGACGGTCGAGCGGATCCGCTCGCGCTTCAACCCGGGACTGGCGATCATGGGCGTGGCGCTGACCATGTACGACCGCCGCAATCGCCTGACCGAACAGGTGTCGGCCGATGTTCGCGCGGTGCTGGGCAAAGTGGTGTTCGACACCGTGATCCCGCGCAACGTCCGCCTGTCGGAGGCGCCCAGCCACGGCGTGCCCGCATTGATCTACGATTATCGCTGCTCGGGCTCCGAAGCCTATATGGCGCTGGCCCGCGAACTGATCGGCCGCCTGCCGCCGGCCGCGCCGGCGATCGCCGCATGACCGACGCTCCCCGCAAGCCCCGCCCCGGCCTCGGTCGCGGCCTCAACGCCCTGCTCGGCGACATCGCGCCCGAGCCGGTGCCGACGATCGGCGGCGGCGAGACGCCCGCCGGCATCCGTATGCTGCCGGTCGGCGCGCTGACTCCCCAGCCCGGCCAGCCGCGCCGGGTGTTCGACGAGACCGCGCTCGAGGAATTGGCGCAATCGATCGCGACGCGTGGCGTGCTCCAGCCGATCCTGGTGCGCCCGCATGGCCGCAATTACCAGATCGTCGCCGGCGAGCGACGCTGGCGCGCGGCGCAGCGCGCGCGGCTGCACGAAGTCCCGGTCATCGTCCGCGAGCTCGACGATGCCGATACGTTCGAGATCGCGCTGCTCGAGAACATCCAGCGCCGCGACCTCAACGCGGTCGAAGAGGCGGATGCCTACAAGCGCCTGATCAACGAATTCGGCCACACCCAGGAAGCGCTGGCGAAACTGGTCCACAAGTCGCGCAGCCATATCGCTAACCTGTTGAGATTGCTTGATCTTCCGGATTCGGTGCAGATGCTGCTGACCGAAGGCAAGATCGACATGGGGCACGCTCGCGCGCTGATCGGCGCGCCCGACGTCGAGCGGCTGGCGGCCGAAGTGATGGCCAAGGGCCTGTCGGTGCGCGAGACCGAGCGGCTGGCGCGGGCGGCGAAGAACGACAACACGCCGGGACATCGGGGAAGCAGTGGCGGCGGTGGCGGACGCGACGCCGATATCGCCGCGCTCGAACGCCAACTGACGGACGTCATCGGGCTCGGGGTCAAGATCACGTATGGCGGCAAGGGCGGCACCCTGACCGTCCATTATTCGACGCTCGACCAGCTCGACATGGTTTGCCAGCGCCTGACCGGCGAGCCGCTTTAAATTTTAGCTCGCACAAAGACGCTAAGGCGCAAAGAAGGGTGACGGGCTTGGCTCAATAATTAAAAGAGCCGCCAAAGGCGGCTCAGCACATCTTCGTGCCTTCGTGTCTTTGTGCGAGCCAAATGATTACCGCATGCGCGCCGCGGAACGGGTGGTTTCGGTGATCGCCACGTCCGACAGCAGTTCCCCCGCCCCGCCCGGCGCCATCAACTGGCGTTCGGCCCGGCGCAAGCGGTCGATCGCGGCGGCGATGTTCGAGGATTTCCATTTCTGGACCTGGCGGATCGTCGCCGCTTCCTCGCGGAAATGGACTTTGCGCGCCTTGACCGCGGCGGCGGGCTGTTTGCCGGCATCGACCTCGGCGCGCATCGCCGCCAGCGTCATCAGCTTGCGGACAATCTGGCGCAGCAGTGGGATCGCCGCGCCGCCCGAATCGGCGAATCGGCCGAGCTCGCGCGCGATATCGTGGACGCGACCCTCGAGCGCGGCATCGACCACGTCGGACATCTGCGTCTCGCCGAGATCGGCGCCGAGCGCATCGAGCGCGTCGTCGTCCAGCTCGCGCGGCCGGTCGGTCGCGGCATCGAGGTAGAGCGCGAGCTTCTCGAGCTCGCGCGCGATGACGGTGCGGTCGCCGCCCGACGCCGCCATCAGCCGTCGTGTTGCGCTGGGCGTCGGCCGTAGCCCCTGCTCGCGCGCGATTCCGACCACCATCCGCTCGGCATTGGCGCCGTCGGGGATGTAGCAGGCGAAGCTCATCGCGGCGGGCTGGGCAATCGCGAACTGGACCAGCTTGGACGTGGTGCGTAGCCCCGGGCCGATCATCGCTACCGGATGCTCGATCTGCGCCTCGGCGAGCAGCAGTTGAGCGGCTTCGAGCGATTCGTCGCCGGCATTGGCGACCAGGATCCAGCGGCGTCCGCCGAACAAGGCGAGCGAGCGCGCTTCGTCGACCAGGCGGCCGGGATCGCCGCGCAACGACGGCCCCTCGATCGCAATCTTCTCGGCATCGGCGCCGAGCGCACGGCCCAGGCGCGCGGCATATTCCATCGCGCCGGCCTCGTCGGGGCCGTGGAGCAGGTAGAGGCGAACCGCGGGCGACGCCGAATCGAGCGCCGCAACCAATTGATTTTCGGATATCTTCACTTGGCCGTGGCGGCGGCGCGACGCTGGTAGACGGCGATTCGCGTCACGATCTGATCGGCGATGATCTGCGACAGGTTTTCGAGCGCGGTATTCTCCGCTGCGATCGTCGCATATTCGGAATTGACCACGTCGACGCCGGCATCCGACCCCGCGGTCGCATCCAGCACGACCTCGCCGCTCGATGCGTCGACCAATTGATAGCGCGCACGCAATGTCCGCCGCTCGCGCGTCACGGTATCGTCGCGCTTCACGCCCAACCCGGTGATCGAATCGTCGAGCTTGACCTCGAGCCGATAGAGCGCCGGCTCGCCGCTGCGTCCCGGCAGCCGGTCGCGCAGCGCGTTCGACACCAGATAGCCCGCCTTGCCGGCGATCGGCGCCACCTCGACGCGCGACAGGCTGGTCGCGACCGCGCCCGAGGCGCCACCCTCATAGAGCGGATGCAGCCCGCAACCGGTCGTCGCCAGTGCGAGGAGGAGCGCGAGTCGCTTCATGCCACCAGATTGACCAGACGATCGGGTACGACAATCACCTTCTTGGGTTCGGCGCCGTCGAGGATGCGCAGCACGTTGGGATTGGCGCGGGCCGCGGCCTCGATCACCGCTTTGTCGCTACCCTTGGGCATGACCAACGTGTCGCGCAACTTGCCGTTGACCTGCACCGCGATCGTCACCTCGTCCTCGACCAGCAAGGCGGGATCATAGACCGGCCAGTCGGCATTGGCGACCAGTCCCGCGCCGCCCATCGCCGCCCAGGCTTCCTCGGCGAGATGCGGGGTCATCGGCGCGACCAGGCGGACCAGCGTACGGATCGCGTTGGCGCGCGACGCCGACGGCTTGGCCTTCTCTATCGCGTTGACCAGTTCGTAGAGCTTGGCGACCGCCTTGTTGAACTGCAGTGCCTCGATATCGGCGGCGACGCCGGCAATGGTCTGGGCAAGCTTGCGGTCGAGCGCGGCGTCGGCGCCCTCGCCGTCCTCAATCCCGTCGACTAGCCGCCACAGTCGCTGGACGAAGCGCCACGCGCCCTCGATCCCCGCTTCGGACCATTGCAGGTCGCGCTCCGGCGGCGAATCCGACAGCATGAACCAGCGTGTCGCGTCGGCGCCGTACTGGTCGACGATCGGCTCGGGATCGATCGTGTTCTTCTTCGACTTGGACATCTTTTCGATGCGGCCGGTCGTGATCGGCAGCCCGGTCGAGATCTCCTTGCCGTCGCGCACGTCGTCGGGGCTCGGCCACAGGCCCTGGGACGATTTGTAGGTCTCGTGCGTGACCATGCCCTGGGTGAACAGCCCGGCGAACGGTTCGGCCACGTCGAGCATGTCCATGTGCTTCAACGCGCGCGTCCAGAAGCGGGCATAGAGCAGATGCAGGATCGCATGCTCGACGCCGCCGATATATTGGCCAACCGGCAGCCATTGCTCGGCGACGGCGCGGTCGAACGCCTTGTCCTTGGGCTGGCTGGCGAAGCGGATGAAATACCAGGACGAATCGGCGAACGTGTCGAGCGTGTCGGTCTCGCGCACGGCCTTGCCGCCGCACGACGGGCAATCGACATGCTTCCACGTCGGATGGCGGTCGAGCGGATTGCCGGGAATGTCGAAGGCGACATCCTCGGGCAGCACCACCGGCAATTGATCGCGCGGCACCGGCACCGCGCCGCATTGGTCGCAATGGATGACGGGGATCGGCGTACCCCAGTAACGCTGGCGGCTGACGCCCCAGTCGCGCAGGCGATAGACGGTGGTGCCGTTGCCCCAGCCGCCCGCCTCGGCGCGGAGAATGACTTCGCGCTTGGCGTCCTCGATATCCATGCCGTCGAGGAAATGCGAATTCACGATCGTGCCGGGACCAGAATAGGCTTCGCTGCCGTCGAAATGCACGTCGGTATTGTCGCCGTCCGACACGACGCGGCGGATCGGCAGGCCGTATTTGGTGGCGAATTCGAAGTCGCGCTGGTCGTGCGCGGGTACGCCGAACACCGCGCCGGTGCCATAATCCATCAGCACGAAATTCGCGATATAGACCGGAATTTGCCAAGTAGAATCAAACGGATGCGTTGCGGTGACGCCGGTGTCGAAGCCCAGTTTCTCCTGGGTCTCAAGCTCGGCGGCAGTGGTGCCGCCCTGCTTGCACAGGTCGATGAAATCGGCAGCCTTGGCGTCGCGCGCCGCGGCCGCCTGCGCGATAGGATGATCGGCGGCGACCGCAATGAAGCTCGCGCCGAAGATCGTGTCGGGGCGCGTCGAGAACACCTCGACCGAGCCGCCGTCGGACAGCGACCAGCGGAATTGCAGCCCCTGGCTCTTGCCGATCCAATTCTCCTGCATCACCCGGACCTTGTCGGGCCAGTGATCGAGGCCGTTCAGCCCGTCGAGCAATTCGTCGGCGAACTGGGTGATCTTGAGGAACCACTGGTTGAGCTTGCGCTTCTCGACCAGCGCGCCCGAGCGCCAGCCGCGACCGTCGATGACCTGCTCGTTGGCCAGCACGGTCATGTCGACCGGATCCCAATTGACGGCCGATTCGCGGCGATAGACCAGGCCGGCCGCCAGCATGTCGAGGAACAAAGCCTGTTCGTGGCCGTAATAATCGGGTTCGCAGGTCGCGATCTCGCGCGACCAGTCGAGCGCGAAGCCGAGGCGCTTCAACTGTGCCTTCATCGTCGCGATGTTCTGGCGGGTCCAGCCGCCGGGATGGACGTGCTTTTCCATCGCGGCATTCTCGGCCGGCATGCCGAACGCGTCCCACCCCATCGGGTGGAGGACTTCCATGCCGTTCATCCGCCGATAGCGCGCGAGCACGTCGCCCATCGTGTAATTGCGGACATGGCCCATGTGGATCCGCCCCGAGGGGTACGGAAACATCTCGAGCACATAGCTCTTGGGCTTGGGCGAATCGTCTCGCGCGGCGAAGGTCTGGGCGTCGTCCCACACCTTTTGCCAATAAGCGTCCGCCTTCAGCGGGTTGAAGCGCGACATTCGGTTTTTCCTGCTGGGCGGGCATGACCCGCCCGCCGGGTTCTGGTTTTATTTGTTGACGATGGCCTGGCGACGAAGGTCGCGGGCGCGGGTAAGGATCACGTCCTCGAGCTTCTGGACGGTCGAGGCCTGGACCGGGGCGGCGACCCACTGGCCGTTCTGGCTGACCTCGCGCAGCGCCGCGACGCGAACGGCGTCGGCGCGCAAATCCTGGTCGAGGATCGAAACGGTGACCTTCATCCTCTCGTTCGGCGAGCGCGGATTGACGTACCAGTCGGTGACGATGACGCCGCCGTTGGAATCGGTCTGCAGCAGCGGCATGAAGCTCAATGTGTCGAGGCTGGCGCGCCACAGATAGGCGTTGACGCCGATCGTAGTCACCTTGGAGGCGGCGATATCGGCCTCTTTGATGCCATTCCGATGATGCGCGCACGCCGCGAGCGGGATCAGAAGGGCCAGATACGCGGCACGGCGCGGAAAGGTCATCGGTCGTTCCCTGATACGAAAAGGGGAAATGATCGCGCATCTATAGACACAGGGCGCGCCGCCGCAAGCGCCGAGAGGCGGAACGAGGCGACGGGCGAGTCTGTGGGCGCAATGCAACACTTGGCGGAAAAACACGATCCACGGTGGCGAGTCGGGATCGTTCCGTGATAGGGCTCGTATGACTATTGGAGTCGCAGGGAACCAAATCGTGATCGCGAAGCGGGTTATCGTCGGAACCGTGGTGGGGACGCTTGCCGTTGCCGCCGCGTTTGCGGTGCCTGCGGTCGGCGCGCCCGATACTGCCAAGCATCTGATATCGCGCCCTGTCGCCTCCTTCTTCACGCCGGCGTCCGCCGATCCCAAGCTTGCCGCGCTGATCGCGCGCAATGGGCTCGATGCTGCGCCGTTCCGTTTCACTCCCGCCGAATCGCGCGGCACGCAGCGCCACGATCTCGCGGTCGTTCCGCCGCCGGTGGTCAAAACCGGGGTGGTGACGCTGCGCGGCGCACCGTCGGCGGATGTCGGATCGGTCGGCCTGGCGCCGATCGCTTATGATCTCGGCCGCAACGCGCCGGTCAAACGGCTGGTCATGCCGGGCGACGTGAAGATGGATCTGGCCTCCAGCCCGGTCGGACACAAGCCGATCGATATCGGCACCAGCTTCTCCGACCGCCGCAACAGCAAGCTGAAGGCAACCAGCGAACGCACTACGGTCGGCGATGCCCGCCTCACCGGCTTCCTGCCGAAGGATTCGATCGACGTGGGCGGCTCGTATTCGCTCAGCCGCAACCTCGATGTGACCGCGGGCGTCCGCTACAAGTCGCAAGACCGCGACCGCCTCGCCCCGCTGCCTGACGCCCAGCGCGACAGCCAGGCGGTGTATGTCGGGACCGCGTTCAGGTTCTAAGCTTCCTGCCGCGATTTAGCGGCAGCTAAATCACGAAACAGCAGGAAGCTCGGCCGGCGTCGCGTAAGCGACGACCGGCGACGCGAATTCACTTCGCGCCGGCGCGTTCGCGAGCACTCCAGGCGTCGATCGCCGCCCACCCATCGAATCCGCTCAGCTGCCGAAACCGTCGCGCGTCCATCCCGCCGAGTGCAATCGCGACCGTCGGCAAGCCCTGTGCGATTCGCCGCGCGCTTTTTTGCCCCAGCGCCTTCGTCCCGGGATGCGATCGCGTCCCGAACACCGGCGACACGAACAAGACCTTCGCGCCCCGCCGCAGCGCCGTCACCGCCTCGCGCCGATCATGTGCCGGCGCCGTCCTCAGCCCCCGGCCGCGCGCGGCACCGTGGATGCCATTCTCTCCGAACCCGGCCCGACCGCCGGCCCGCACCACGATAAGTCCCCGCGCCCGCGCGATCCTCACCACGCGCCGAAACAGCGTTCGCCGTTCCACCGCTGGCGTCGCATAATGCCGGAACACCACGCCGCTCCCGCGCGGCAGCCGCTTCAGCGCCGTCCACAGCCCGTCGCCGAGCCGCTCGTCGGTCATCAGCCACAAAGTCGGAATCGGGGACTGGCGATGCGGCACGCGCCTGCCTATAGCGCGCGGTATGACGACCGACGACCCCGCCGCGCGGCTCGCCGGCGTCCGCGATGCGATTGCCCGGGCGGCGAAGCTCGCCGGGCGCAGCGACGCTGTCGACCTCATCGCCATTTCCAAGACTCATTCGGTCGAGGCGATCGAGCCGCTGATCGCCGCCGGCCAGCGCGTGTTCGGCGAGAATCGCGTGCAGGAAGCGCAGGCCAAATGGCCGGGGCTGCGCGAGCGCCATCCCGACGTGCGGCTGGCGCTGGTCGGCCAGCTCCAGTCGAACAAGGCGGCCGATGCGGTGGCGCTGTTCGACGAGATCCACTCGGTCGACCGTCCGTCGCTGGTCGCCGCGCTGGCCAGGGCGATGGAGAGCGGGCGGCGCCCCGATTGCTTCGTCCAGGTCAATATCGGCGACGAGCCGCAAAAGGGCGGCTGCGCGATCGCCGACTTGCCGGCCCTGCTCGCCGACGCGCGGGCGACCGGACTGCCGATCGTGGGACTGATGGCGGTGCCGCCGTTCGACGTCGAGCCCGCGCCTTATTTCGCGCTGCTGGCCAAGTTGGCGCGCGACCATGGCGTGGCGGGGCTCAGCATGGGCATGTCGAGCGACTATCCGACCGCGGTCACCTTGGGGGCGACGCATATCCGCGTAGGCTCCGCGCTGTTCGGCGCGCGGGCATGACGATGGCAACGCCGGTATCGACGGCCGCCGCGACCATCCCGGTCCGCTTCGCCGCCTTGCTGTTCGATTTCGACGGCGTGCTGATCGAGAGCGAATATGTCGGCAACAAGCATATCGCCGATTATCTGACGTCGATCGGCCACCCGACCACGCCCGAACAGTCGATGGCCAAGTTCATGGGCTATGCCGGCAAGGATTTTCTCGACCGCGTCGAGGCCTGGATCGGCCGCGCGCTCCCCGACGCTTTCTTCGCCGCGCGCGAGGCCGAGGATGCGCGGGTGATGGCGGAAGGGATCGGCGAGGTCGCCGGTGCGATCGCCTTCGTCCGCTCGCTCCCCGCCGATTTGCCCAAGGCCGTGGTGTCGTCGAGCTCGACGCGCTGGATCCGGCGCCATCTCGAGCATATCGGGCTGTCCGACGCGTTCGGCGATCACCTCTATTCGGGCCGCGAGCATGTCGAGCGCGGCAAACCCGAACCCGATCTCTATCTGTTCGCCGCCGACAAGCTCGGCGTGGCGATCGGCGGCTGCGCGATCCTCGAGGATTCGCCGGTCGGCGCGACCGGAGCGGTCGCCTCGGGTGGCTATGTCATCGGATTGTGCGCGGGCAACCATTGCGCACCCGACCATGCCGACCGGTTGCGCACGATCGGCGTCTCGGCCGTGGCGTCGAGCTTCGACGAGGTCGCGGCGCTGCTGAAATGACGGATCAAGCGGGGACGTAGAATCCCCAGACACCGTTCGACACTTCGCCTGCCGCGAAGCGAACTCGGGCGGCGGGGCCATCGACTTCATAGATGTCGAAATAGTCGAGCTGATCGGGATAGGCTGGGTGCGGCAGCTGCAACACCGGCTCGCGCGT
>NZ_JBQCCN010000068.1:0-32860 GCF_051962185.1 Sphingomonas sp. | reverse complement strand
TATGAGCGGAACCGCGCGCTTATACGATAACTCAAACAGACAATGCCGGGCTTGTTCCGGCATCCAACGCGCAACACCGGAAGGATTCCGTGATGGAGGATTGGACCTCGGCACAAGGCCGGGGTGACAATCGAACTCGAGGCGGTGCCGGCGGCCGCGATCAACGCGGCTGGAACGTGCTCTTCGCCAACCGCACCGCCAGGAACGGCAGGCCTTTGTAATTGCCTTTGTGATAAGGCGAATCCGCCTCCAGCACCGCCGTGATGCGCTTATGCGCGGTGCCGAGCGCGTGATACGGCAAGCCGGGCAGCAGATGGTGCAACGCGTGGTAGCGAAGGCCGACCGGCGCCCACAGCATCGGCAGCATCGCCGGTGGTGGCACATTGACCGAATCGAGATATTGCGCGGTCACCGTCATCGCTTCGCCTTCGTTCTCCCAGAGATGGGCGACGAGGGTGCGGACTTGGTTGATCACCGCGACCGCCGAGGCGACCAGGAGGAACGTGACGAACGCCTTGAGCGGAACGACGCCGGTCGCGGTCAACGCGATCAGCGCGATCGACCAGACGCTCGCTGCCGCCTCCAGACGATGCCACAAGCGGCGCGCCTCGCCCTCGGGCGCACGACGCTGGAACGACGGATTGATCTGCAATCCCGAATAACGCGCGACCACGACGCGACGCAGTGCCGGGATGACCAGCGACAGCGGCGTCAGCACCGCATAGCGGAACATCAAGGCGACCGGCGCCAGCGCCGACACGAGCAGGAATACCGGCAGGGTCCAGGGCCTCATCAGCGCGAGCGGCAGATATTCGGGATCCTCGGCGGTGCCGTAGCGCGTCCGCGCGTGGTGCAGATTGTGGACGCCTTCGTACATGAAACTCGGCGTCAGCAGCGGGATGCCGACCAGCAGGTTCCAGCCGAGCCGGAAGCCCGGCACCGCCGAATGCTTGATATGCGTGAGTTCGTGGATGAAGCTTTCCGCGCGATACAAAGCGAGCACCGCGACCACGCCCGCCGCGATCGCCCAGCCGAGCGACGGCGCCAGGATCGCGCCGAGCAGCGCCACATAGCCGATCGCCGCCGACAGCAGCATGTCGGTCCAGTAGATGCGCGGGCTCGGCGCATTGAGGTCACGCGTCAGGTCGGCGGCGGCCTTCAGCATTGCCTTGTCGTCGTCGATGCGCACGCGCACGGGCGCGGCATTGGCCGCGCCGGCGGTGCGGCGATCGAGAGTCACGGATGTATCCATGGGGTGCGCCATTGGCCGAACATAGTGGCGACACGGTGGCAATCCAACGACGAAGCCGCCGCGATCAGACTGATCGCAATTTCCCATATCCGAGTAACTTGCCGACATCTCGAGCGCAGGAGCGGGATTGTCGAAGCCCCGGACAAGGCCTAACGCGCGATCTGCTCCAGCCTGATGAGGTGCCGATGCCCGGCCAAGTGACCATTCGCCCGATCGACAGCAAGGGCGACCTGAAGAAGTTCGTCGCCCTTCCCTATCGTCTCTACAAGGACGATCCCAATTTCGTCCCGCCGCTGAAAGGCGATGCGCTCAAGAAGCTCATTCCGGGCAAGAACGGCTGGTTGAGCCACGCCAAACAACAATTGTTCCTGGCCGAACGCGACGGACAGGTCGTCGGCCGCATCTCCGCGCATATCGACACGCTGGCGCTCGAAATGCCCGCGGATCAGGGCTTTGGCCCCGGCTGCGGTCAATTCGGCTATTTCGACGCCGAAAACGAGGAGATCGCCAAGGCCCTGATCGCCGCCGCCGAGCAATGGCTGAAGGACCAAGGCATGACCCGCGTGCTCGGCCCGATCAGCGCCTCGATCTGGGAGGAACCCGGCCTGCTGATCCAGGGCTTCGATCACCCGCCGACGATCATGATGGGGCACAACAAGCCCGAATATCAGGCCTGGATCGAAGGCACCGGGTATCAACCGGTCAAGCAGGTCAAGACCTACGAGCTCGACGTCACCAAGCAATTTCCGCCGATCGTCCAGCGCATCGTCCAGATGGGCGAGCGCAACGAGCGCATCCGCGTGCGCGAGGTCGACAAGACCAAGTTCGACGAGGAAGCCGCGATCATCCTCTACATCCTCAACGACGCCTGGTCGGACAATTGGGGATTCGTGCCGTTCACGCAGCCCGAGATCGACGATATCGGGGTGATGCTGAAACCGATCGTCTACAACGACCTGATCCGCATCGCCGAATTGGACGGCAAGCCGGTGGCGTTCATGATCACGCTTCCCGACCTCAACGAGGCGATCAAGCCGCTCAATGGCGACCTGCTGCCGTTCGGCTGGGCCAAATTGCTGCTGTGGTTGCGCAGGCCCAAGGTCAAGACGATGCGCGTGCCGCTGATGGGCGTCGTCAAGGAGTTGCAGGCATCGCGCATGGCGAGCCAACTCGCCTTCATGATGATCGAATATATCCGCCGTGCCGCCGTCGCGAATTATGACGCCAAGCGGGGCGAGATCGGCTGGGTGCTCGACGACAATCAGGGCATGAACGCCATCGCCGACGCGATCGATAGCAAGGTCAACAAGGTCTACCAGATCTACGAAAAGCAGCTCTGAACCGTCGCACGCGCAAAAAGGCTGCACGGCTGTTCGGCAAAAGACGGTCCGCCATGAAAGAATAGAGCTGAGCGGGCGATCCGAAAATCGCGCGCTCAGCTCCAGGAATGCCACGCCGCCGGGCCTGGCTGGGAGGGCGGCAGACTCGGCGACGTGGCGGGCATCCGGTCCCGGCCAAGCGAGGGAATGCACGGCCGGTGGCCGGAAACCCTTAGGGATTCAGCGGGTCGAAATCGTCGTCATGCATCCATTCGTCGCGGGTCTTGCAGACCTTACGTGGGATGCGCGATTCGGTGACCGAATAGACTACGCAATAGCGTTTGGCCGGACGCGCCTCGGTCGGTGTCGCGCGCGCGGTGGGCGTCGCATCGGCGGATGGCTGACGACCGTTGGCCGACGCCGGGCTCGCGATCATGGCCAACGCCAGCGCGGCGCAGAGGCCAGATCCCGCAATCAAAGCTTTCATCATCCCTTGCTCCTTTCCGGACAGGGCGCGACCAATGGCCGCGCCCCGGAAGACGGCGTCAGTTGGTTTGCGACTTGGTCGGGTCGACACCCTCGGCGCGCCATTGATCGAGCGTCTTGCAGATCTTGCGATCGAGGATCGTGCCGGTGGTGGCCGGGACCTTGTAGCAATAACGGGTCGCGGCGTTGGGGGTGGACGCCTGCTGTTCCTTGGGCGCGGCATTGGGGTCGGGCTTGACCTTGCCGGAGGCGAGCGCCGGACCGGCCACCAGGACGCCCAGCGCCGCGACGGCGGCGATCGTGTACTTGAACATACGCTTGCTCCTTCTCCCGCTGGCGGGGGCTACCAGCGCGTGTGTTGGTGCATTAAGTATGCCAAACACATGAATTGTTGTTTTTCAGATACTTAGCTGTCGACTACAGATGTAAATGTTGGCGGATTTCGCCAAGGCGCGGGAGAATTCGCCATTATGCGGCGAACGGCGCATGGCAGCTGACGCGAACGTCAAAAGCGGCGGGCAATCCCCGCGTATAGCTCGACATCAGGTGCGTTGCGGTCGAGCCCGGCAACCGTGCCGATATCGAGTTGCAGGTTCTTGCGCGCCATCCAGGCAAGCGAGACCGAAGCCAGATCCTGGGTGGTGCCACCCGATGGATCCTCGTCCCGCTGGACCTGGTTCTCCACCGTCAGGGTCATCGAATCGTTCAGCGCAACGCCGATCCCGACCACGCCGCTATAAGCGAGATGCCGTCCGCGCCCGTCCTGATCGACCGCCGCGTCGATTTCGGGCGTGACCTCGAGATTGACCGTCTTCGACAAATCGTAGGTGATCGGGATGACCAGCCCGCCCCCCCAATCGCCCGCGCCGACCGGGGCGCGGCCGACCGGTAAGCTCACGAACGGCTGGAGCGCGATCGACAGGCCGCTGCCGTCGGGATGACGCAGATTGGCCTTGAAGCCGAGAGTCGCGTCGCCGCTGCGCGTCGCGCGATCGACCACGCCACCAGACCGGTCCCGGACGATGCCGAGCGGCGTCCAGCCGATCTGCGCCTCGACCGTGTCGGTCAGGCCGATGCGCACCGACGTATCGGCAATCACGACGGTATCGGTGCGGTCGCCACCTTGCTTGTCGAGCGTCCAATCGCCGAGCGAAGTTTCAACGGAGACCTGCCCCGGCGCCATGGTGCAGGCCGGCGTCCCGAGCCCGGGGCGCGCCGGACAATAATCGCGATCCTGATCGTCGGCATGCGCCGCGACCGGCACCAGCAACGCGACGGCGAACAGCACCGCCTTCATGCCAGCCGCACCGGCGTCGGGTCGCCGAGCTCGGCAATCGCTTCGCGCTCGGCCGCGACGTGCGCGCGGACATAGGCCGCATCGACCGCCGCCGCGTCATGGTCGGCCGCGAGATCGTCGAGGATCGCGTCGTCATCGCTTGCCGCGATGCGCCGGACCAGTTCGTCCGCGTCGCGACCGAGCGCGTCGGCCAGCCCGCGCATCGTCCGCGCGCGGACGCGAAAAGCGAAGGCATCGAGGCGGGCGCTTTCGAACTCACCCTTGCGGTGGAGCATCTTCTGAAGGTCGAAGGCCACCGCTCTGCTCTCTACCGCAACCGTACCCAGGTGGGCGCGTGGTCGCTCGCCTTTTCCCGGCCGCGATACTCCTTGTCGACGCCGGCATCGACCAGCCTGTCGGCGGCGATCGGGCTCAGCAGCAAATGGTCGATGCGAAAGCCGGCGTCGCGCTGCCACGCCCCGGCCTGGTAATCCCAGAAGGTCCAGACGCCGCCCATCGGGTGCCGCGTGCGCAAGCTGTCGGTCCAGCCTTGCGCGAGCAAGGCGCGATAGCGCTCGCGGCTCTCGGGCTGCATCAGCGCGTCCTCGGCCATCGCCCGGACCGAGAACGTATCGTCGTTGTTGGGGATGACATTGTAATCGCCCGCCAGCACCGCGGGCACTTCCTCGGCGAGCAAGTCGCGTGCGCGGTCGGCCAGCCGCTCCATCCACGTGAGCTTGTAGTCGAATTTCGGCCCTGGCCGCGGGTTGCCGTTGGGCAGATAGATCGACGCTACGACCAGCCCGTCGATATCGCACTCGAGATAGCGGCTATGCTCGTCCTCGGGATCGCCGGCGAGCCCGCGCTGGCGCTCGACCGGATGCTTCCCCTTCGCGAGCACGGCGACCCCGTTGAATCCCTTTTGCCCGTGCCACACCGCGCCGTAGCCGGCGCCGCCAATGGCATCGATCGGGAATCCCTCGTCGGCCGATTTCAATTCCTGGAGGCAGACGATGTCGGGCTGTTGCTCGGACAGATATTCGACCAGCCGTTCGAGCCGCGCCTTGATGCCGTTGACGTTGTAGCTGACGATTTTCACGCGGTGTTGTTTACACCGAGAAGGACGAGCCGCAACCGCATCCCGACGCAGCGTTCGGATTCTCCACCGTGAAATGCGCACCGCCGAGATTGTCGACGAAATCGACCGAACAGCCGCGCACGAGGTCGAGGCTAAGGTCATCGACCACCAGGCAGACGCCGTCGGTTTCCGCGACCGTGTCGCCTGGCTCGGCACCTTCGGCCAGCCCGAACTTGTATTGAAACCCCGAGCAGCCGCCGCCCTCGACCGACAGGCGCAGGACCGCCGGCTTTCCCTGGCGCTCGGCGATCCACGCCACGCGCTTCGCGGCGGCGGGAGTCAAAGCGATGTCGGTGGCGAGACTGGCCATGACCGGGAGATAGGCGCTCGCCCGTGCCTCATCAACAGACGAAAAGGACCGCGCCGGTTGCCCCGGCGCGGCCCTCCCTCTCGCGTCCCTCGATATGGATCAGTCAGCCGAGTCCGAGGCGGCCTCGTTGCTGACCGGAACCGTGTTGAGCTGCGGGCTCTTGATCGCCAGCAGATAATCGGCGGTCTGCAGGAACGGCACCGGATTGACCGCGCGACCGTCGATGCGAACTTCGTAATGGAGGTGCGGGCCGGTCGAGCGGCCGGTCGAGCCCGACAAGGCGATCAGCTGACCACGCTTCACCTTCTGGCCTGCGGTGACCAGGATCTTCGACAGATGCCCGTAACGGGTCTGGATGCCGCGACCGTGGTCGTGCTCGACCAGATTGCCGTATCCGCCCGAGCGCTCGGCCTTGTCGACCGTGCCGTCGGCGGTGGCATAGACCGCGGTGCCGATGCCGCACGGAATGTCGACGCCCGGGTGGAACGCCGCAGTGCCGCGGAACGGATCGCTGCGGATGCCGAAATTGCTGGTCAGCAGCTTGAAGTTCGAGATCGGCTGCACCGACGGGATCGAAATCAGGCCGTCCTGGAGCGTGTCGAGCTTCTTCCAGGTCTGGAACAACGCGCGGAATTGCGCATCGGCGGCCATATCGGCCGAAGCCTCGGCGCTATTGGCGGCCTCGTAGGGACCGCCCATCGCCGGCACCTTGCCCTGGAAGCGGTTGGGATTGATGCCCAGCGCCTTGGCGCGCTGCAGCGCCGCGATATATCTTTTCTCGGTGGTGATCCGCGCCTTGATCGCAAGCGTGATCTGGTTGTGCTCGACGCGGGTCAGCGGCGCGACGACATCGGCGGCGGCGGCGGCGGCCTTGGGATCGATCGGCTGAAAATCGACCGGCTGGACCTCGCCCTGCCCGCTGAGCGTCGCGGCGAGCATCTTCTGACGCTCCTCGACGCGCTTGGCGCGGGCGTCGGCGACGTAGCGGATCTGCTGGATCTTCGCCTGCATCCCGGCGACCTGCGCTTCCATCTTGGCGACC
Source organism: Sphingomonas sp. (assembly GCF_051962185.1). Lineage (GTDB taxonomy): Bacteria > Pseudomonadota > Alphaproteobacteria > Sphingomonadales > Sphingomonadaceae > Sphingomonas. The sequence goes on along the minus strand of NZ_JBQCCN010000068.1, from coordinate 26,037 downwards.
TTCGCCTCGGGCGTCAGCGGCGCTTCGGTCAGGCCCGACAGAGCGACCGCATTCACGCCCGCCTGGGCGACGCCATAAGCCGAGAAGCCGAGCGTGATCGCGCCCGCGACGGCGAGCGCAGCCTGGGTCCGCCCCGCTATCGAAAAGCGACGAAGATCCCGACCATCATGGAAAATGAAATCACGAGTCTTGAAGAATTGGCGGAGGCGGGAGAAACCGTCCTGCAAATCCATAAAGTTGTTCATGCGTCCCCGGCGACCCTGGCGACGATCCCCGCTTCGCGGCGACCTTGGAAAATGGTTGAACCGGACCCAGCCCCTCCGCGCCCGGAATTACGAGCGTGACCAGTGCCATCATGTCGCTTTCATGCAAGAGGCGCGTAATATTCGCGGGGCAGACCGGCAGCTTCGCGCGCCGAGTCGTTGAATGGCGGCTTCAACACGCCGCGAAAATAGCGCCTCACGAGGTCGCGCCAATGCGATTCAGGCGCGATTCCAGATGATTCGCACGCGATCCTGAACCATTTCGCGCCGTGCGCGACATGGCGGACCTCGTCGGCCAGAATACGCTCGAAAATGCGTGCGGTTCCCTGATCCCCGACTGCGACGAAGCGCTCGATCGTCGCCGGCGTGACGTCGAGCCCGCGCGCTTCGAGTACCATCGGCACCACCGCGAGCCGGGCGAGCGAGTCGTGCGCGGTGGCCTCGGCCGCTTCCCACAAACCGTCGTGCGCGGGCATCGCGCCGTACCGGCTGCCGAGCGCGCGCAGCCGGCGATCGAGCAACGCGAAATGCATCGCCTCGTCGGCGCCGACCGACAGCCAGTCGTCGACGAAGCCACGCGGAAAACGGTCGCCGAACCGCCCGGCGAGATCGAAGGCGAGGTCGATCGCGACGAACTCGATATGCGCGAGCGCATGGATCAGCGCGATCCGGCCGCGCTCGGACCCGCCCTTGCCGCGCTTGGGCATGCGGTTGGGCGGAAGCAACTCGGGTTCCGCCGGGCGCGCCGGGCGATCGGGCATGCCGACGTCGAAAGCGTACGCGAGCTCGCCGCGGCGCCAGGCGCGGACGACCCCACGGGCGCGCTTGACCTTGGCCATGGGGTCGGCGGTTTCGAGGACGGAGCGGCAGGCGGTGGCGATGGTGGTGACGGGAGAAATCATGCGCACGCCCTATCCGGAGAATGTCCTTCCGCCATAGCCTTCATGCAAACCGTCATCCCGGCCTTGTGCCGGGATCCGCAGGGATGCTGGATCTTGGACAAGAGGTTCCGTGGACTTCCCGTGAGGCAGAGCAGACCCCGGCACAAGGCCAGGGTGACAATCGAGTTGGAGCGGCCTTGCACGTTCCTGCCAGGCTGCGCGAATGGTGGCGAGCTGTCCTTGGCAAGCTCTTGCACCTCCGCTCACCCCAACGCCCGCACCGCCTCCAGCACCTGCTCGGCATGGCCCGGCACCTTCACCTTGCGCCATACCCTGGCGAGCTTGCCCGATGCGTCGAACAGCCAGGTCGAGCGGTCGATGCCCATATATTCCCGTCCGTAGAGCACTTTCGGCACCCAGGCGCCGAACGCCTCGATCACCGCTTGCTCGTCGCTCGCGAGGGGCACGGCCAGGGTGTATTTGTCGGCGAACTTGCGATGCTTGGCCGGCGTGTCCTTCGATACGCCCAGCACCTCCGCTCCCGCCTTGCGGAAATCGGCCAGCAGCGCGCTGAAGTCCTGCGCCTCGCGGGTGCAGCCGGCGGTGTCGTCCTTGGGATAGAAATAGAGCACCAGCGGCTTGCCCGCATAATCGCGCAGGTTGACCGTCGTGCCCTCGGGCGTCGTCAACGCGGCGTCGGGCAGCGCGTCACCGACCTCAAGTCCCGCCATGTGTCTCTCCACTGACCGATTGCCAAACCTGCGCGACCTCCTGCCGCGTCGCGGTGAAGCGCGCAACCAGCGCGTCCCAATGCTCGGCGCCGAGCGCGCGCACGATCAACTCGCGGGTGGGCGGCGACGGCGGTTCGTTGTCGGGCGCGACCAGCCGCAGCAACACCAGCAGTCGGGTGAGGAAGCGATAATCTTCCGCCAGCGCCGAGGGCACGATCCCCTCGCGCGCAAGCGCCGCGATCGCCGGGTCGAGGTCGGGAACGATCGCGACGCCGGGATGCGACAATTGCGCGACGTGTACCGCGAATTCGAGATCGACCAGCCCGCCGGGCAGCAATTTCGCATCGAGGCTTCCCTGCGGCGGCTTGTGACGCGCCATCTCGGCGCGCATCTCGACCGCGTCGGCGACCAGCTTGCGAGTGTCGCGCGCGGCCGCCAGCACCGAATCGATCACCGCGGTCACCTCGCGCCGCGCCGCCGCCGAGCCGAACACGGCGCGCGCGCGCGTCAGCGCCATATGCTCCCAGGTCCAGGCGTCCTCGCGCTGATAGCGGGCAAACCCGTCCAGTGAGACGACCAACGGCCCCTGCGCGCCCGATGGCCTGAGCCGAGTGTCGATCTCGTACAGCGCCCCGGCCGCGGTCGGCACCGACAGCGCCGCGCTCAGTCGCTGCGCGAGGCGGTTGTAATAATGGACCGCGCCGAGCGGTTTGGCGCCATCGGATTCGGCGGCGAAATCGCCGGTGAAGAGATAGATCAGGTCGAGGTCCGACGCATGGGTCAGCGCGCCGCCGCCGAGGCGGCCAAGCGCGAGGATGACGAGTTCGCTGTCGGGCACGCTGCCATGCGCGCGGGCGAATTCGGCGACCGTGGCCGCGCCAAGCACCTCGACTGCCGCCCCGGCGACGCGGGCATAGCCATGCGCGATCTCGAGCGGGTCGCTGGTGCCGGCGACGAGTTGCGCGCCGAGCGCGAAGCGCTTTTCGCCGACGACCAGGCGGACGCGCTGCAACGCCGCTTCGTAATCGTCCCCCGCCTCGCCCGACCACATCTCCGCCGCCAGCGCAGCAACGTCGCCGACCGGGGCAAGCGCGGTCGCGTCGATCAATCCGTCGAGCAAGGCCGGGCGGCGGCCCAGCGCGCCGGCGAGCGGCGGCGCGTGACTGAGGATCGCCGCCATCAATTGTCCCAATTGCGGCCGCGCCTCGATCAGCCGGAAGAAATTGATCGCGCTCGGCAGCCGCGAGAGCATGGTGTCGAGCTGGATCAACGCCGCGCGCGGATCGGGCGCCTGGCCGAGCGCCGCCATCAATCCGGGCAGCACCGCTTCGAGCGCTTGGCGCGCGGCAGGGCTGCGCAATGCCGAATAGGAGCCGCCGCGCCAGCGGTCGACCAGTTGCGCGGCGGTGGCGCTGTCGCCGAAGCCCAGTCGTTCGAGCTGCGCCGCCAGGCTATCGGGATCGCTCGACAGCGCCGCCTCGTCGCGCGGATCGAGCGAATCGTAGATCCGGCCGACGCGCGCGACATGCGGCTCGATCATCGCGAGCAGCGCCGCGCTATCCTGGAAACCCGCCAGCCGGCTGACGCCGTCGAGCGCTTCGGGCGCGCGGGGCAGCGAGTGGGTCTGGCGATCGTCGATCATCTGCAAGCGATGCTCGACAGTACGCAGCGCGACATAGCCCGCCTTCAGCGCCGCGGTCTCCTCGGTCTCGATCCGGTCGGCGGCGGCGAGACGATCGAGCGCGTCCATAGTTGCCGGCGCCCTTAGCGAGGGATCGCGGCCGCCATGGATCAGCTGATGAATCTGGGTGAAGAACTCGACTTCGCGAATGCCGCCGCGCCCGCGCTTGAGGTCGTAGCCGGGGCCGAAGGTCTGGCCCTGGGCGTGGTGGTCGCGGATCCGCCGCGTGATTTCGCGAATCTCGCCGACCGCGCCGAAATCGACCGCACGCCGCCAGACGAACGGCCGGATCGCGTCGAGGAAAAGCTGGCCCAAAGCGATATCCCCGGCGCAGGCGCGCGCGCGGATGAAGGCGGCACGCTCCCATGGCAGCGCCTGGCTCTCGTAATAGGAGATCGCGGCTTCGACCGGCAGCGCGATCGGCGTGGCCTCAGGCGAAGGCCGCAACCGCAAGTCGACACGCAACACATAGCCCTCGCCATCGCGCGCCTGAAGCAATTCGACCACGCGCCGTGCGACCCGCACCGCGGCTTCGACCGGCTCTTCGCGGGCGCGATGCGGCAGGGTCGCCGGGTCGAACAGCAGGATCGGATCGATGTCGGACGAATAATTGAGCTCGTGGCTGCCTTGCTTGCCGAGCGCCATCGCGACGAAGCCGATCGGCTCGGCATCGGGCGCTCGCTCGCGGATCGCGGTGCGGATCGCGAGGTCGAGCGCGCGATCGGCGAAATCGGTCAGGCGCTGCGTCACCCCGACCAGGTCGAGCGCGCCGGCGAGATCGGCGATCGCGACAATCAGCGCCTCGCGTCGCCGCGCCCGGCGCAACGCGACACCGACCGGCAGGTCGGGATCGATCGCCGTCGGGCCGGGCACCTCGCCGCGCGCCAGCCGCTGGGCAAGGTCGGGCTGTTGTTCGAGCGCGAGACGCAGAAACGGCGCGTGCGCCTCGGCGCGAGCGATGGCGTCGACGAAGGATTGCACGGTCACGCGACCTGCCTAGACCAGTCCGTCGCACCCGCCAATTCGTGGCAGGAAAGCCACAATTTGATCCAGATCAGTTAAAACCACGACAAAGCGGCAACAAATTGTGGCAATCGACGTTCTAGGCTCCATGAGCCCGCCCAGTCCGCATAGTCAGGCCGCGCAATCGGACGGCCGCCACGCCGTGCGCCGTCCGCGGGAAAGCGACGGCGTGGGCAATGCGCTGCGCCAGATTTTCGCCGGCGCGCCGGCGCTGCCGAGCGATCTGACGTCGTTGCTGCGCCAATTGCCGAAGGACTAGGCGGCGATTTCCTACTGGGAACGCATGATAAGGTGAACCGGTCGGTGTTCCCAGGAAAGCAGGAACCCAGGACCACGAGCGTTTTTCCGATCGGGCCCTTTTGGCTCCTGCTTTCGCAGGAGCACTCGAGCAATCTCAACAATCAGATCTGATCATCGCCCTCATGATCCTCGTCGCCTTCATCGGGCGCGGGGCTATGATCGCCGCTGAGGTCGTCGACCTCGTCCATGATCGAATCGAGCGCGGTCCGGCCGGGATGATCGGGGGCGTCGCGGCGCGAGGTCAGCTGGCCGCCGCTCAGGATCGCCTCGAGCGCGACGCGGCCGCGCGCGACGCGGCTCTTGATCGTGCCGACCGCGACCTGGCAAATCTCTGCCGCTTCCTCATACGCGAAGCCGCCGGCGCCGACCAGGATCAGCGCCTCGCGCTGCGGCTGCGGCAAGTGAAGGAGCGCCCGCTGCATGTCGCCCAGTTCGACATGCTTGTCCTGGCTGGCCGGCGCGGCGAGGATGCGATCGGCGACCAGATCGTCCCACTCGCCCTTGAAGCGCGCGCGACGCATCTGGCTGAGATAGAGATTGCGCAGGATGATGAAGGTCCAGGCCCGCATGTTGGTCCCGGCCTGGAACCGCTTGCGCGCCGCCCACGCCTTCAACAGCGTTTCCTGGACGAGGTCGTCGGCGAGATCGCGGCTACCCGACAACGAGCGGCCGAACGCGCGCAGGTGCGGGATGACCTGGGCCAGTTGTTCCTTGAACTCCGGATCCGACAAGGCGACGTGCTCGGTCGGTTCCCCCTTTTCGTCCACGGTCGCGGTTTGTGTGTTGGTCATGGAACTCCGTCGAACGTGGGGGCCATTGGTACGCGGCCTGGAGGATACATAAGATGGTGCGGGGGCCAAGGCCAAGCGCGCCGCTCTCATTGATGGAACAGCACCGGACCCCAAACGATCAGCGATAGGATCACGACCGCGAGGATCAGCGAAATACCGAGAACGTAGCGCACGATACCCGGCGTCTCGCCGGCCCGTGCATGGTCGGCATCGGTATGGACCGAGGCCTCTGGGGGTTCTGGATCAACCATATCGCCAAAACGCGCCAATCCCGTTTTGGCTCCGTAACCGATGGAACTTTGAATATTTTAGCGTGCCGCCAGAAACTTAGGCCGGAAAAATGCGCGCGGCGGCGCCCAGATCGGGCACCGCCGGCGACAGATGGCATTGCAAGCGCGGCGAAGCGCTCAGGCCGGCACGGTCGATTCGTCGAAGAACAGCGCCTGGCTTATCGCCGCCTTCACCGTCGAGCGCTGGAACGGCTTGGTGATCAGGAAGGTCGGCTCCGGCCGCTCGCCGGTCAGCAATCGCTCCGGGAAAGCGGTGATGAAGATGACCGGCACCTGGAATTCGGCGAGGATGTCCTTGACCGCGTCGATCCCCGAACTGTCGTCGGCGAGCTGGATATCGGCCAGCACCAGGCCGGGACGATCGGCCAGCGCCGCGGCGACCGCCTCGTCACGCGTGACGGCGACGCCGGTGACGTCGTGGCCCAGGTCGCGGACGATCGTCTCGATATCCATCGCGATGATCGGCTCGTCCTCGATGATCAGCACGCGCGAGCGCGTCTGCTTCTCGATCTCGGCGAGCGCGTTGGCGACCAGCTTTTCGACCTCGTCATTCTCGACGTCGATCAGATAGGCCGCGTCCTCGGTAGTGAAGCCCTCCATCGCGGTGAGCAACAGCGCCTGGCGCGACAGCGGCGTCATCCGCGCCAGTCGCGCCCGCGCGATCGCTTCCTGGTTGCTGATATCGCCAGCGGCCGACAGCGCCTCGCTCTCATCGGCATTGGCGCTCTGCCAGATTGCTTGGAACGTGCGATAGAGACCCAGCCGAGGATCGACATCGCGCGGGAATTCCTCGGGCGCGGCGACGATCGCTTCGAGCGTGGCGCGGACATAGCGGTCGCCATGTTCCTGGCTTCCCGTCAATGCCCGTCCGTAACGACGCAGGAAAGGCAGATGAGGGGCTAGCTGCTGACCGAGCGACATGGTTATTTCAATCTCCCCGAATGGATGCCGACCCTTGTGTGGGGGGCCGGCCTGGTGAATGCAACGAGACAAATTTTCTGTTCGCTAGTGGAACAATCGAGATCGTTTTTGGTTTCACCGCTATGATGACGCAATCCGAGCGTCGTGTACGGACCCCCTCTTGCGGGCCGTTTTCTTCTCCGGCATGGCCGGTTTGTATATGAGGGGGATTGCGTTGCAGCCTGGCCGGCCGTCGTCGAAACAGGGCAAGAAGTCCGACGACAAAGATGACAAGGGTAAGAAGGGCAAGGACGAAGCGATGGGCGCTGCCCTTCGCTCGGTCTATCATGCCGCTGCCAGCGAGCCCGTTCCCGATCAGATGCTCGATCTGCTGAACAAGCTGGGATAGCTCGTGGGCGGGTTGACCGCGGGAGAACGGGCCGCGGGAACGCTGGGGGCGCGACTGGCGCGCATGCCGACCGGCGCCAAGATCTTCATGATCCTCAGCGCGGCGCTGCTGCCGTTCGCGGTGATCGCCTTTTTCGCGACCTTGTCGACCACGCGTGAGGCGGGTCAGGAAGCCGCGTCGCAATTGCGCGTCGCGGCGCAGGAGAGCTCGCGCAACCTGTCAATCGAACTGGTCGGCGACATGACCGCGCTGACCTCGGCGACGAAGGCACTCGCGCTCGACCATGGCGACACGCCGAGCTGCGCGCGCGTGCAGGGCGTGTTCGCCCAGCAATCGACGACCGGCGCCGGCTTCATGATCCTCGACCGCCAGGGGCGGCTGTTGTGCGGAGCGCGGCTGCCGCTGGCGATGCCCGAGCCCAAGGCGGGCGACGGCTCGACGGTGCGTATCGTCCCCGACCAGGGGATCGTCCTGTCGATCGCCGATGCCGGCGGCGAAGTGCGCGGCGGCGCCTTTTTCCCCGTCGCTTTCCTGTCGGGACTGGCCAAGCCGAGCGGCTTTCCCTCTGATTACGAAGAGTCGCTGAGCACGCCCGCCAGCTCCGACCGGCTGGTGCTGCGATCGCTCAGGGCCGACAATCCGCTCGATCTCCACGTCCCGGTGCGCGCCGCGCTCGGCATCGGCAATCTGTCGGTCGAGATGCGGATGCGCACCAAGATGCTGACGTCGCCGATCCTGATCGCGCTGATCTTCCCGATCCTGATGTGGATCGCGGCCGCGGGAATCGCCTGGTTCGTGGTCGACCGGTTGCTGATCAAGCCGCTCAGGACGCTGCGCGCCAGCGTCGCCGCCTACCGTCCCGGCGAGGTGATCGACCCGGCGGTGGTGCGATCGCTCCCGGCGCAAGAAATCCGCGAGCTCGGCGAAACCTTCCGCTCGCTGAGCCGCACCCTGATTCTCCACGAGGCCGGCCTCGCCGAAGGGCTGGTCCGCCAGACCCGGCTGACGCGAGAGGTCCATCACCGCGTCAAGAACAACCTCCAGGTCATCTCCAGCCTGATCAACCTGCATTCGCGCGGCGCGGAAGCGGCGGAAGCGGCGCGCGCCTATTCGTCGATCCAGCGCCGCGTCGACGCGCTGGCGGTGGTCCATCGCCACCATTTCGCAGAGATGGAGGACAATCGCGGACTGAGCCTGCGCTCGGTGATCGGCGAGCTCGCGTCCAACATTCGCGCGACCAGCCCGGAAAATTCCGGCCTGTCGATCCTGCTCGACGTCGAGCCCTGGCTGGTGACCCAGGACATCGCCATCGCGGTGGCGTTCCTGCTGACCGAGATCATCGAATTGGCGATCGGCATTTCCCCCGGCACCCAGATCCATATCTCGATGCGTCAGGGCGAAGCGCCCGGGACGGCGATCCTGCGGGTCAGTTCGCCGGCGCTGATCGACGGCGACACGCTGGCCGGCGCGCTGGGGCGCCGCTACGCCCGCGTGATCGAGGGCCTGTCGCGCCAGTTGCGCGCGCCGCTCCATCATGACCTGTTGGCCGGGTCGTACGAGATCGCGATCCCCGTTTCGGGGCGCGACTAAAAAATTTTCACGCCCTCGCATTTTTTTGGGAACAACCGCGCAAAAGGCGCGTTTGGGTCTTCGGATAGCGACCTTATGCCCCCCCGCTCTCGCTATCCATGACATAGGCCCGGAAGCGTCAACCCCTCCCCCCCCGGTGGCGCTTCCGGGCCTAAATATATCTAGTCCGTGGGGATTTTCACCTTATGAAAGGCGCCCGGCCAATCCTCGCGATTGGCTCATCGGTGCGCGACGCCGTTTTCGGGGACGCGCGAAAAACGTTCGGGAGGTTTCTTCACATGCGGATCATCATCGGTCTGACGCTCGCCGCGGGCGCGCTCGCCCTGGCCGGCTGCAACACGATTTCGGGCATCGGCAAGGACGTCAGCTCGGTTGGCAGCACGGTGTCCAAGACCGCCGACAAGCACAAATAGGACAGGCCGGAAGGACGCCCGGCGCCTCCGGTTCTCAGATGATGCCGGTGTCCGGCTCCGGCCGTGGAGCACGCGCGCGTCGGCGATGGGTCAGCCAGATCGCGACCAGCGTCAGGACATAGAGCCCGACCAGAGGGAGCGCGAGGATGATCATCGACCCGGCGTCGGGCGGTGCCAGGAACAGCGCGATCGCGAAACAGCCGAGGATCGCGTAGCGCCATGCTCGCACCAGTTGCTGGAGCGTGACGATCCCGGCGCGCTCGACCAGCATCAGCAGCACCGGCATCAGGAACGCGACGCCGAATCCGAACAGGAATTGCATGACGAAGCCGAGATAGGCGTCCATCGAGGGCAAGGCTTCCTGTTGCACGCCGCCGACGTCGCTCTGATAGCTCAACAGGAAATGCAGCGCGGCGGGGATCGCCATGTAATAGGCCATCGCGCAGCCGATCGCGAACAGTACCGGAGTCGCCAGCAGGAACGGCAGCAGCGCGCGCTTTTCCTTGCGATACAGGCCGGGCGAGACGAATTGCCACAATTGATTGGCGATCACCGGAAAGGCGAGGATCAGCGCCGCGAAGAACGCCACCTTGAGCTGGACGAAAAAGGCCTCGAACGGCTGGGTGTAGATCAGCTTGGTCTGGCCGGCGAGCTTGAGCGGATGGACCAGCACGCCGAAGATCGTCCGGGCGAAATACAGGCAGATACCGAACAGCACGGCCAGCGAGCCCAGGCTGATCAGCAGCCGCTTGCGCAGTTCGATCAGATGATCGAGCAGCGGCGCGCGGCTGGCGTCGATATCGTCCTCGTCGCTCATCGCCTCACTCGCCCGGCGTTTCGCTGGCCGCCGCTTTGGGCCGGCGCGCGCGCGGCTTGGGCGTCGCGGCCTCGACCGTGTCGAGCGAGGTCGTCCTAGCGGCGGCCTTGGCGCGCGGCTTGCGCGGCTTGGGAGCCACGGGCGCCTGCGTGACCGGTGCCGGCTCGGGCTCCGGGGTAACGATCGGCTGCTCGACCATCACCGGCGCGGAATCGCCGATATCGGACGCGTCCTGGGCCTTGGGCGCCATCAGCGCGGCCATGTCCACGGTCTGCGGAAATTCGCGCATGATGCGTTCGTTTTCCGCTTTCCACTTCTTTTCCATCTCCGCGAATTCGGCCTCGCGGATCATGTCGTCGAAGCCCGAGCGGAATTGGCGCGCCAGGCCGCGCGCGCGCCCGACCCATTGCCCCGCGAGGCGCATCGCGCGCGGCAAGTCCTTGGGCGGAATGACGAGCAGCGCCACCGCCCCCAATACCAGCAATTCGGTTGGGGCTATGTCCAGGATCACCGCCGGATACCTCTCCGGCGGCTTTTAGCGTTCAGCGTCGCGGGCGCGTTCCGCGGTGACATCGACCGTCGGATCGGTCTGGCGCTTGGCCTCGATCCGGCTCGGCGGAACGACGTCGTCATCTTCCGCCATGCCCTTCTTGAACTGCTTGATGCCTTTCGCAACGTCACCCATCATGCTGGAAAAGCGCCCGCCGCCCAGCACCAAGATCGCGATCACGCCAAAAATCAGCCAGTGCGTGATGCCGAAACCACCCATTACTCAATCTCCTCGCGGGAATGGACCCTATCTAATCGTCTTCGGGTCCATTTGCCACTTCTTCGTCGTCGCTCTCGCCACTTATCGTCAGCTCGGCCATCGCCAGGTCGATCGGATCGAGCAGTCCGGCGGCACGCAGGTCGTCGATGCCGGGCAGATCGCGGCGGCTGGCGAGCCCGAAATGCGTGAGGAATTCAGCGGTGGTCGCATTCATCAGCGGCCGGCCCGGCGTCTCACGGCGGCCGGCCGGCCGCGCCCAGCCCGCCTCCATCAGCACGTCGAGCGTGCCCTTGCTGATCTGGACGCCGCGGATCGCTTCGATCTCGGCGCGCGTCACCGGCTCGTGATAGGCGATGATCGCCAGCGTCTCGATCGCCGCGCGCGACAATTTGCGTGGTTCCTCGCGGTCGCGGCGCAGCAGGTGCGCGAGGTCGCCCGCGGTCTGGAAATGCCAGCGGTCGCCGCGCCGGACCAGTTCGATACCGCGCCCGGCATAATGATCGGCGATGCGATCGAGCGCGCCGCGCACGTCGACCTCCTCGCCGACGTGCGCGCGGATCATGTCGAGCGTCAGCGGCTCCTCGGCGGCGAACAGCACCGCCTCGACCGCGCGAGCGGGATCGTCGGGATCGATCGTCATGCCGTCGCCTTCAGATAGAGCGGCGCGAATGGCGATTTCTGGCGCAATTCGGCCTTGCCCATCCGGGCGAGCTCGAGCGCGGCGACGAAGCTGGAGGCGAGCGCCGATTTGCGGAACGGACCGTCGAGGCTGTCGGGCAGGAAACTCTCGATCGTCGCCCAGTCGATCTGCTCGCCGAGCAGCCGCGACACGCGTTCGAGCGCGGCGTCGAGCGTCATGACCGGGCGTTCGTGGACGACGTGGAAGACCGGCCGGTTGCGCGCATTGACCTGACCATAAGCGGCGATCAGGTCGTAGATCTCGGCTTGCCATTGCGCCTTGCGCACGGTGCGCAATCCCTCGGGCGTCGCGCGGCGGAAGACGTCGCGCCCGAGCCGGTCGCGCGCGAGCAACCGGGCGCCGGCGTCGCGCATCGCGTTCAGCCGCTCGAGCCGCATCTGCAGGAGCAACGCCAGATCCTCGGGGCTCGGCTCGATCTCGGGATCGCGCGGCAGCAGCAGCGCCGATTTGAGATAGGCGAGCCATGCCGCCATCACGAGATAATCGGCCGCGACCTCGAGCTTCAGCGTGCGGGCATGCTCGATATAGGAGAGATATTGCTCGACCAGTTGCAGGATGGAGATCTGCTTCAAATCGACCTTTTGCGACCGCGCGAGCGCCAGCAGCAGATCGAGCGGACCTTCCCAGCCCTCGATGTCGAGCGTCAGCGTGTCCTCGGCGGCGTCCATTGGGCGCACCTTAGGCATAGACGTCGGGGATGCGAAAGACGGGCGCCGGGTGCGATTGTGGATAACGATGCCCGACACCCCAACCGTCATCCCGGGCTTGTCCCGGGATCCGCCGTGCCGCGAGTCATCCCCGTCGTAACCCAGAGTCATGACGGGCGCCCCGGCAGACCCCGGCACGAGGCCGGGGTGACGATGGAATGTTGGCGGTGAATCGGCGCCCCGTGGATGTGAAGCCTCACGCCAGCGCCAGCAACTCGTCCCTCTTGGCGATCAACTCCGCGAAATCCCCCTGCGGCTTGACCCCCTTCACCGTTGCCATCGCGCGATCGAGCCGTTCGAGCGATTTGGCCGGCATGTCGTTGAGCAAGGTCGCGATCTCGCGCATCTCGTCCATCCGCCCCCAGCAATCGAGCACCACGTCGCATCCCGCGGCGATCGCCCCCGCCGCCTTCTCGCCCGCGGTGCCCGACAACGCCTTCATGTCGATATCGTCGGTCATCAGCAGGCCGTCGAAGCCGATCTTGCCGCGGATGACCTGCTCGACGATCACCGGCGACAGGGTCGCGGGGCGTTCGGCGTCCCAGGTCTGGAACACGATGTGGCTGGTCATCCCCATCGGCGCATCGGCCAGGCGGCGGAAGGGTTCGAGATCGATCTCCAGCTCTTCCTCCGCCGCGGTGACGGTCGGCAGATGGAAATGCGTATCGACCTTGGCGCGGCCGTGGCCGGGCATGTGCTTGACGACGCCGACTACGCCGCCGGCGCGCAGCCCCTCCATGATCGCCTTGCCCATCGCGCCGACGCGCATCGGCTCGTGCCCCAATGCGCGGATGGTGATTGCCTCGGTCGTGTCGGGCTGGCTCACGTCGAGCAACGGCCAGCAATCGACATTGACTCCGACCTCCGCCAGCATCAGCGCGGTCGCCAGCGCATTGACCCGCGCCGCCTCGATCGCGCTCATCGGCGCGACGTCATACAGCTTGTCGAACTCCGGGCCGGCAGGGAATTGCGGCCATTCGGGCGGTTGCATCCGCTGCACCCTGCCGCCTTCCTGGTCGATGAGGATCGGCAGGTCGTCACGGCCCGACAGATCGCGCAGGCTGTCGGTCAGCGCACGTACCTGCTCGCGGGTCTCAATGTTGCGTTTGAACAATATGTACCCCACCGGATCCGCGTCCTTGTAGAAAGAGCGTTCGTCGTCGGTGAGAGCGAGGCCGGACAGGCCGAAGATCACGGGCTTCATGGCGGTGCTTCTACTGGCAGCGGTTCAGCATTCAAGATGAGCGCGGGAACTGGTGCCCGCTTGGGAAGCAAGATCTTACCCTCCCTGTGGGAAGGTGAGGACGGGTATAGGGCTTAGCGCTGCCCTCACCCTTCCGCCGCCTTCGGCGCTCCCTCCCTCTCCCGACGGGAGAGGGAATCCAGGGGTCCGCCATCGGGCAAACAAAAGGCCGGGGTTTACCCGGCCTTCCGCTTCGCATTTCTGCGGAATTGAACGCACTCAGTTCGTGACGATGCACGCCTCGCCCGCGACCTTGAGCTTGCCGCACAATTCCTGCGCCGCCGCCGCGCTGCCGGCATTGACCTTGAGGCGGTAGAAAGTGCGGCCGTTGACTTCGGCCTTCTCGACCGACTTGCCGAGATTGGCGATGTAATTGAAGCGCTTCGATTCTCGCGCCCAGGCCGCATTCGCGCCCGCCTCGCTGGGGAAAGCGCCGAGCTGGACCAGCGCCCCGCCACCGCCGCCATTGGCGACCGGGACCGGCTTGCCCGGGGGCGGCGCGACGAGTCTGCCGGCGGGGCCGGTGACGCTGGCGCTGGCGCTCGAGCTGCCCGGCCCGGTCTTGCCCGACGGCGCCGCCCTGGTGCCAGCCACCGGCGCTTCGGGCAGGTTGGTCACCGCGATCTGGCTGTTGCCGCTGCCGTTACCGCCGCTCGCGGCGACAGAGGCATCGCCCTCGCCCTCGACCTTGAGGCCACCGGGATTGTCGGGCTTGACCTTGTAATCGCCTTCCTGCGCGGCGATCAGGTCGCCATTGCCGGGCGTGGGCGCACGATGCTTCCACCAATAGACGCCGCCGAGCACCGCGCCGAGCGCGACCAGCCCGAGCAGGACGAGTCCGACCAGGCGACCGAGCGCCGGCCCCTCATCCTCGTCGTCCGAAGCGGTCTCCAGCCAGGGCAGCCGATCCTCATCGTCGACGGCGCCGGTCGCGGGCCCGGATGCCGGCACGGCGTCCGACGCCAGATATTCGTCCTCTTCGCCCGCCATTAGTTCATCTCCTGGACGGCCTCGACCCCCATGATGGCGAGACCATTGCGGACAATCTGCCCGATCGCATCGCCGAGGAAAAGCCGCGCGCAGGTCAGCTCGGGCTGGTCCGGAATCAGGTAACGGCGGTCCGGGCGATCGTTTCCGACATTCCATTGCGCGTGAAACTCGGCCGCCAAGTCATAGAGATAAAAGGCGATCCTGTGCGGCTCGCGCGCCGCCGCCGCGGTCTCGACGACGCGCGGGAACTGCGCCGCGAGCTTCACCAGCCGCAGATCCTCCGTATCAAGCTGGGACAGGTCGACGCTCTTGCATTCGATCCCGGCCGCCGCCGCGCGCCGCTTCAGCGACGCGACTCGCGCATGGGCGTATTGGACATAGAACACCGGATTGTCCTTCGACGCTTCGACCACCTTGGCGAAATCGAAGTCCATCTGGGCATCGGCCTTGCGCGTCAGCATGGTGAAGCGGACGACGTCCTTGCCGACTTCTCGCACGACATCGGCGAGCGTGACGAAATTGCCGGCGCGCTTCGACATCTTGACCGGCTCGCCGCCGCGCAGCAGCCGCACCATCTGCACGAGCTTGACGTCGAACCGCGTCTTGCCGCCGGTCAGCGCCTGCACTGCGGCGACGATCCGCTTGACCGTACCGGCATGGTCGGCGCCCCAGATGTCGATCAGCGCGTCGGCGGTTTGCGCCTTCTGCCAATGATAGGCGAGGTCGGCGCCGAAATAGGTCCAGCTGCCGTCCGACTTCTTGATCGGCCGGTCCTGATCGTCGCCGAATTGCGACGAGCGGAACAGCGGCAGTTCGACCGGCTCCCAATCCTCGGGTGTCTCCCCTTTGGGCGCCTCCAGCATGCCGTCGTAGACCAGGCCCCGGGCGCGCAATTCCTTTTCCGCCGCGTCGGGCTTTTTCGCCGCCTGCAACTCCGCCTCGGACGAGAACAGGTCGTGATGGATGCCGAGCAGGGCGAGGTCGTCCTTGATCAGCTGCAGCATCTGCGCGACCGCGACCTTGCGGAACAGCGCCAGCCACTCGCTCTCGGGCGCGCCGACGAACTTGTCGCCGAATTCCTGCGCGAGCGCCTGCCCGACCGGCACCAGATAGTCGCCCGGGTACAAACCTTCCGGAATCTCGCCGATATCCTCGCCGAGCGCCTCGCGGTAGCGCAGGTGCGCCGAACGCGCGAGCACATCGACCTGGCCGCCGGCGTCGTTGACATAATATTCGCGGATGACCTTGTAGCCGCCCCATTCGAGCAGTGCCGCGAGCGCATCGCCCACCACCGCGCCGCGGCAATGGCCCATGTGCATCGGCCCGGTCGGATTGGCCGAGACATATTCGACGTTAACCGTCTGACCCTGCCCGCGCGTCGAGCGGCCGTAATCGTCGCCGCCATCGATGATCGCGGCGAGCTCGTTGCGCCAGGTGTCGTCGGTCAGCGTCATGTTGATGAAGCCCGGCCCCGCCACCGCGACGCTCGCCACTTCGTCGAGCTTGCCGAGCTCGGCCGCGATCTTCTCGGCCAAGGCGCGCGGATTGGTCGCGGCGGGCTTGGCCAGCACCATCGCGGCATTGGTCGCGAGATCGCCATGGCTGGCGTCGCGCGGCGGCTCGACCGTCACCGCACCTCGCGCCAGTCCGCTCGGCAAGTCGCCGGTCGCGGTCAGGGCATCGAGCGCCGCATCGATATGCGCGGCAAAGCGGGTGTAGAGGGTCATTCCTGCGTCCAACGATTGAGGAGAAGGCGCGCCCTTAGACCAAGCGCGCGAAGCGTTCAAATTTGGGGGCGTGAGGCAGACGCGATTGCCAACCGTCGCGAAATTGTCGATCCCTGCGCCATGAGCGAACCCAAGTCGTTTAACGACCTAATCGTGGCCACAGCCTATCAGAAGAAGGCCGCGGCCGAGGCGAGGCGCCATCCCGATCCGACCGCCGAAAAGCCACGTGACGCCATCATCGCGGGACTAACGCTCGTTGCCGATAATCTTGCTCAGGAAGGATTCGTCCTCTGGCCCAATCGCCTGAAGTTGTCGCGCAAGGATGGCGATTTGAGGTTCGAGATCGCCATTCAATCGGACCGCAACAACGTTGCCGGACGACTGGCGTCGATCCGGGTCCACGCGGGCATTTATTCCAAAAAGGTGACTGCCTGGAGGCGTCGACATGCGAGCTACTGGATCCAACCGACTGCCCCCTTCCCCCTGCCGTTTTTCGGCAACCAAATCGGATATTTCGGCAAGCCTTCGGGCTGGTTGGACTGGGACTTCGCCGATCCGATCGAGCGACCCGCGGTAGCCGAAGATTTGACGCGGACGATCCGCGATCGGGTATTGCCCGTCTTCGCCGCTTTCGACGGCACTCCCGAAGATGTCGCCGCACTTGCTCATCGCGATTGGACGCTGCCCGAACTCATGCTCAACGGAATTCTGATTTGGCTACTGGCAAACGGTCAACAGCCGCTGGCACAGCAAACCTTGCTTCGGTATCTTGCTGACCGACCCGAGGTCCGCGCGGATTTCGACAGGCTGATATCGGTGTTCGCGACGGAAGGCCTGCCCGAATTTCGGAGCCTCTCGACGCCCGACATCGCCGCATTTGCAGTGGCAACGGGCTTCCCATGGATCGAAACCTAGCACATCCATCGGCGCTGCAATTGACTGTGTGACATTATATCATTAAGTGCCCGGTCATGCCCGATTCCACCAAGGCCATCAACGATCCCGCGCATTGGGATTCGCTCGCCGAACGCTATGCCGACGAGGCCGATCGCATGACCGGCCTGTATTGCGAGACGGCTTGGCAACTCGCCGCTCTGCCGCCCGGCGCGCGCGTGCTCGACGTCGCCACCGGCGCGGGCGCGTTGCTCGCGATCGCCTTGCGAGAGGGCGCCGATGCGATCGGGATCGACTTCTCGCCAGGCATGGTGCGCGTGGCTCAGGAACGCGCCGCCGCGATCCGCCCCGGCGAACGCGCGCTGGTGATGGACGGCCAGGCCCTCACCCTCCCCGACGCCAGCTTCGACGCCGCTTTCTCGATGTTCGGCGTGTTCATGTTCCCCGACCCGATCGCTGGCTTCGCCGAGATCGCGCGCGTGCTGCGGCCGGGCGGGCTGGCGGTGGTCGCGGTATGGGAGAATGCGGGCGGCGCCGGGCCCGCGCAATTGTTTCAGGAAGCGGCGCGACGGCTGTTTCCCGATCGCCCGGTGCCGACGCCGATGACGCGCTTGCTCAACACGCCGGCGCTGCTCGACGAGGCGTTCCGCGAAGTCGGTCTGGACCTGAATGCGGTGCATGAAGTGGCTCACGCCTGGCCGGCGGCCCCGGTCGAGTGGTTCCGAGAGAATGCCAAGCTCGCGTTCGGCTGGTCGCCCTTGTGGCGCGATCTAGACGATGCGCAGCGCGAGGCGTTCGCCGAGGAAGCCGCCGCGCTGGCGCTCGCCCTGCCGCCCGAAGGCATCCGGTCGACCGCGTTGATCGGCATGGCGCGCAAACCGGGCTAGGCGCGTCAGGCTCAATCACCCGGCACGATATAGCTGAACTCGACCAGATAGACGTTCGTGCCCTTGCCGTGCCTGGCGACCTTGAGCAGGTCGACGACGCCTTCGAACCCCGAGCGGCGCGCAAGATCGCCCGTCACGTCCTGAAGCGCGATCTCGCGGATCGACTCGATCAGGATGCGGCCTTCCTCCATCGGATAGGTGTGGCCGACCTTGACGCGCGGGCTCTGCCAGATGCGGATGCTGCAGGTGATCCGACCCGAGCGGACGCCGTCGCGAAGGCGCTTGGTGAACATCATCGGCGGTATCTTACCGGTCGATCCGGTCGGATTAAACCACGCTTCCCGGCGAAGGCCGGGGCCTAGTTTCGTAACACCGAGAGGGTATCCCGTCGCTGTGAATGCGTGGCGACTGGGCCCCGGCCTTCGCCGGGGAGGGGCTCTATGGATGGAGTTTGGAAATGCGGCGGAGGGAGTCGCCGGGGGTGACTCTCCCTCCGTTGTCCGCCCCGTCGCCGGGACGGAATTATGCGCGCGCCAGGCCGGCCACCGGCTTCGCGCCCTTGGTATCGGGAAACAGCGTCGCCATCACCTTGCCCGGCTCGGCATGATAGTGGCTCGCCACCGCGCCCGCGACGAACTGGTCGAGCCCGAGCGTCGGCTTCAAGTCGCGACCGTCGAACAACGCACTCTGCCCCAGCCCCGGCCAGTCGGCCATCACGCGCCCGCCGGCGACCGCGCCGCCGACCAGCATCGCCGCCGATCCGGTGCCGTGGTCGGTGCCACCGGTGCCATTGACCGCGACGGTGCGGCCGAATTCGGTCGCGACCAGAATCATCGTGTCGTTCCACGCCGGGCCCAGCCCCGTCTTGAGGCTGGCCAGCATCGCGTCGAGTCCCTTGAGCTGAGCCGCAGACCGGCCGCGTTGTCCGACATGCGTGTCCCAGCCGCCGGTCTCGATCATCGCGATCCGTGCCCCATTCGCCGGCGCGAGCAGCCGGGCGGCGAGCTGGCCGGTCGCCGCCGCGTTCTTGACGCTGACGTCGGTGAGGTCGCCGGTCAGCTGGCGCGTGTCCATCGCCTCGTTCCACAGGCCATGGAGCTGGCTGTCGCCCTGATAGAGCGCGGCGACCCGCGTCATCAGATCGTCCGAGGCCTGGGGCAGCGCCGAGGGCGCGTAGCTGGTCACTTCATGCGCACCGCGCAGCGCCAGCGGGATGGTCGCCGATATCGCGATCGCCTTGGCCTCGCCCGACGGGATGACGCCGAGCATGCGGTTCATCCAGCCGTCCTTGACCTGATAGGCGCCTAACCCACCGCTCTCGAGCACGTTCTGCCCATCGAAATGCGACCGGTCGCGATAGGGCGAGGCGACGGCATGGGCGAACAATGCCTCTTTCGCATCGTACAGGCCAGCGAGCGACGTCATCGCCGGGTGCAGCGCGAAGGTCGTGTCGAGCTTCTTCGCGGTCGAGAAATC
Organism: Sphingomonas sp.; assembly: GCF_051962185.1. GTDB lineage: Bacteria > Pseudomonadota > Alphaproteobacteria > Sphingomonadales > Sphingomonadaceae > Sphingomonas. The sequence goes on along the minus strand of NZ_JBQCCN010000068.1, from coordinate 6,555 downwards.
CTCCGCCAGCTGGCCGCGCGCGCCGGCGAAGGCGGGATCGCCGACCGCGCCGACCATGCCGAGCCCGTCGGCGGCGCCGCGCTGGATGATGAAGACGAAACGGCGGTCGGTCTCCGCCCTGGCGAAGGCCATGCGGGGCGCCAGCGCAAGCGCCGCGGCGCCCGCCGAATTGATCAGGAAAGAGCGGCGATCGTACATCATTACCTCCGCAGCATTTCGGGCGAGACGAGCAGCAAGGCGAGCGCCTGGCCCGGGCTTTCCGCCCGCGCCAGGGCCTGCGCCGTTGCGGGCGTCAGCGTGCCCGGGAAGAGCTTGGGGGCCAGCGCGCGGGCATCGATCTGCGCGCCAGCGCGGGTGGCGAAGCGTTCGGACGCCTCGACCCGGCGGACCAGGGCATCGGGCCCAGCCCAGCTCGCGGCGATGTCGTCATAGCCGGCCGGCGATCCCGGCTTCCAGGTCGGTTGCCCGAGCTGATTGAGCAGACCGACGGCGGCGAGCGGTTGGACCTGTTTCGTGCCCAGCGCACGATAGGTCGACACTGTCCATTCCCAGGGCGATTTGAACTTGACCGGTTGCGCCACCCAGCATTCGGGACTGTCGATCAGCACGCGATACAGGCTCGGCAAGTCGCCACCGGTCTCGAGGAAGCTGCCTTGAAGCCGCTGGACCAGCGCGGGCGCCGGCGTGTCGCCGGCGAAGTGGCGAGCGAGCTTGGTCGCGACATGCGTCGCGGTCGCCGGACTGGTCGCCAGCGTATCGAGCACCGCTTGCGCCTGTTTCTCGCCATCCTGCGCGTAGCTGCGTCCCACGAGGGTTCGGGTGCCGGGCTCGTGCAGCCGCTCGGCGAAGACGAAATCGCCCGGCGTTCCATCGGCACCGGCGAACCGAGCGCCCGGGCCGCGACCGATGCCGCTGACCGTCCAGCCGGTCAGCGCCCGGGCAAATTCGGTGACATCGGCCTGGGTATAGCCGGTGCGCACGCCGAGCGTGTGGAGCTCCATGATCTCGCGTGCGAGATTCTCGTTGAGCCCGAGCTTCTGCCCATTGGGACGCGGCCGTCGCGCGGCCAGCTGGCCGGCCATGGAATTGGGTCCGATCGACACCGCCTGGTCGAGAAACAGCAGCATCGCCGGATGCCGTTCGACCGCGTTCAGCATGTCGCCGAACCGGCCCATCAGATGCGGACGAATTGCCTCGAACTCGAGCAGGCCGGACAGACCGATGACCTGGAGCTTGTCGGCCGACACCGCGAAGTGATTGGCCCAGAAATGCGTCAGGCGATCGGCGAAGGGCGTGGCGCTGGTCAGCGCGGCGTCGACGCGCGCGCCGACCGCGACGGCATAATCGTCGCGCACCTGGCGGCCGACGAAGCGCCGCGCCTCCTTGAGCGGGTCGCCGGCGGCGGGATCGGGCTTGGCGCCGGGTTCGGGCGTCCCGGGCGGGATGACTGCCGCGGTCGGCCGCATCGCCATGTCCGTCGCCATGCCGGGCTGGCTTGGCGGCATCGGCGCGGTCGCCGCGCGCTGTTGCTGCTTGCGGCCGAGCCCCATCTGACGAAGCTGGCGCTGCTGCTGGTAGAAATCGGCGAGTTCGCCAGCGATCTTTTCGCGCGGCGGCACCGCGGCGATCGCCGCCGGTTTCGGATCGAACGCCTCGATCTGGTGCTTCAGCCACGCCTTGGGACTGTCGGGAATAGCCTCGTCGGGTCGGGCGCCCAGCCCGAAGCGATTGAGCGCGATGCTGGCATCGGTCGCCGCCATTGGCGCTTCACTCCTGTTCGCGATGCGGTCTAGCCCGCATTTGTCGCAATATTATCCCAGCACCAACGCGCGAGCTCCCGCATACCCTTCGCGCAGCTGACGAACATTTCTTTGCAATCGCGATTTATGCTGCGGTGCAATATATACCTGGTCAACGTCCCCAACCCATTTAGCACAAAGGCAAAAATCATGTTCAGCCTGTTCCAGCTCCTCGCCATCGCCGCGCGTGCCACGACCACTGCCCAGAACGATCGTCCCGCCGGGTCCGAGCGCTGACACGGCATTGCAATACGACGGCGGAACGCTGATCCGCTGGCTTAAATACCGCTCTTGCGCCGCAACCAGCGAGCGCTCATCGACTCGCGTGGGCCTCAGAAGCCCTCGGGCAAGTCGATCGGCCCGACAACTTCGCGGTACCGCGCGATCGCATAGCGATCGGTCATCCCAGCGATGAAGTCGGCAATGTGCCGGCTGAACCACGGTTCCTCGGCCGGCAATCGCGTCGGCCAGTCCCCCGGCATCAACGACGGGTCCGCGTGATAAGCGGCGAAGAGGCCGGCCACGACATGCCGGGCCGACTCCGCCGCCGCCAATTGCCGCGGATGGTGGTAGAGATTTGCGTACATGAAGCGTTTCAGCCCGCGCTCGTCCTCACGCATCCGCCCGGAAAAGGCGATCATCGCCCTGCCCGCGTCGCGCACCTCGTCCGCTGACCGGACACCCGCCTCCGCGATCGCACGGCGACTGGTGTCGATCAGGTCCATCACCATCCCGCCGATCTGACCGCGGATCAGCTCGCTCACCAGGCGATCGGGCGGCACATCGGCGAAGCGGGCGCGGCACTCGTCCCATCGCGCGGCGATCATCGGCAAGGCAAGCAATTGGTCGAGCGTCAGCAGCCCGGCGCGCAGCCCGTCGTCGATGTCGTGATTGTCGTAAGCGATGTCGTCGGCGATCGCCGCGACTTGCGCCTCGAGACTGGAATGCGTGTCGAGCTCGAGGGGAAATTGGTCGTCGGCGCGCGCCAGCGCCCATTGCGGATCGTGGATCGGCCCGTTGTGCTTGGCCAGGCCCTCCAGCGTCTCCCAGGTCAGGTTGAGCCCGGGGAAACGCGGATAGGGGCTGTCGATCTCGGTCAGTGTGCGCAGCGTATTGCCGTTATGGTCGAACCCGCCCTGCCCCGCCAGCGCCGCCTCGAGCGCATCCTCGCCGGCATGGCCGAACGGCGGATGGCCGATGTCGTGCGCCAGGCACAAGGCCTCGGTCAGATCCTCGTTGAGCCCCAGCGCGCGCGCGACGGTGCGGCCGATCTGCGCGACTTCCAGGCTATGGGTAAGGCGAACGCGGAAATGGTCGCCGTCGGGCGCGAGGACCACCTGAGTTTTGTGGCGCAGGCGGCGAAAGCTGATCGAATGGATGATGCGGTCGCGGTCGCGCTGAAAGGCATCGCGCGGTCCTCGCGCCGTCGTCTCGGGTTCGGGATAGAGCCGCCCGCGGCTGTCGGCGGGATGCGAGGCGTAGGGAGCAAGCGTCTGGCTCATCGCGGCCGGCTGTAGCGGCGAGCGATCGGGAAATCTAACCGATACTTGCTACGAAAGTCGTCACATATCCACGCTTCCCCGGCGAAGGCGGGGCTCCAATTTCGCGCAAATCGAGAGTATCGACTTACGTCTCGAGCACCATGGCGATTGGACTCCGGCTTTCGCCGGGGAAACGTAAAATCGCCAAGCTCGATTAGCTGACGGACGGTAGGAATTCGCCGACGAGCGAAGCGACTATTTCCCGCCCAGCCGGTCGACCTTCTGCCCCTTGGCGCTGGTGAAGACGAAGCCCGACAGGCCCGCCTTGCCGAGCTTGTTGACGAAGTCCTGCGCCTCTTCCTCGGTCTTGAACGGGCCGGTCAGCACGCGGTTGGTCGCGCGCAACGGGGTCGACCAGCCCTGGCGGCCGCGAAACAGGTCGGGCGCTTTGGCCTTGACCGCATTCCAGGCCTTTTCGAGCGTGTCCTCATTGGCGCCGCCCGCCACCTGGACCCAGATCCGCGCCGACTCGCCTTTGGTCGCGCTATCCTTGCCGCTTTTGGCATCCTTCGTGTCGACCGTCTCGCATTTGGTCGACGCCTTGCCGCGCGCGGTCGTCTTGCTGCGCGTCGCTACCGGAGCGGCCTTGCCGCGCGTGCCCTCCTTGCCCTTGGCCGACGGCAACGGACAGCCGTTCTTGTCGAGCGCGACCGCCTCGTCCTTCGCGGTGCGCGCGTCCCTGGCGTCGGGGGTCTCGCAGCGGGTGGCGGACTTGCCTCTGGCCGTCGTCTTGCCGCGCGTAGCCTTGCCTTTGGTCAGCGGCGGACAATCATTCTGGTCGAGCGCGGCGGTCTCGTCCTTCGACGGCCGGCCATTCTTGGTGTCGGCGGTCTCGCATTTCGTGACCGATCTGCCCCGGGTCGTCGTCCTGCCGCGCGGCACAGTCCTGCCCTTGGCGAGCGGCGGGCAACCGTTGGCATCGAGCGCGGCGCCCTCGTCCTTCGCCGCCTTGGTGTCGGTTGCCGACTTGCCATTGCGGCCCTTGGCGTCGTTCGCGCCGGCCTTCGCCGTCAAGGTCGCGGCCGCCCTGCCGGTCTTCGTATCCCCGGCATCCGCGAGCTCTTCCTTCGAGGTCTTGCGGACGATCGTCTTCGGCTCCTCAGCCGCGCGCGCCTTGGGCTCGGACGCGGGCTCGACCGGTTTCGGAGCCGGCGGCGGCGGAGGCGCGGCGCGCGTCGGCATCGGCGCGACGCCGAGCTCGGACCCCGGGACCGAAATGCCGGCGATGATCTTGGCGAGCACCGTATCCTCGCTGACGCGCGAGGTCGCGGTCTGCGGGACACCAGCTTCGGCCGCGCTCGGCCGATCGACCACGCCGCCCTCGGGGAGCGTGGAGCGGAAGCCCGGCGCGGGCACCGAAACGGTGTTGGCGGCGACCTCGGTCGGTGCCGGTGTCGGTGTCGGCGCAGGCGGAGGCGATGCCGGCGCGGGTGCCGGCGTCGGCCGCGGCGTCTCGGCGACCCTGACCGGCGGCGGTACCGGAGTCGGCGCGGGCGTCGAGCGCGGCACCGGCGCCGGGGTGACGACGCGCGCCGGCAGAGGGCTCGGCGCCGGGGTCGGCGCCGGGCGCGGCGCCACGTAGCGCGGCGGGTTCATCGCCACCTCTACGGGTGCAGGAGCCGGCGCGGGGACCGGTACTGCCGGCGCAAGACCTTCGTCCTTGTGCCGCTTCTTGCGGCCCTTGCTCTCGTCCACGACGGCGCGCGGCTTGGCCGGCTCGGCGGCGGCGAGCACCTTGGGCGCGGTCGGATCGGGACCGAGCCGCGGCAGCGCCGGGACCATCCGCGCATCGGCGATCCGCTCCGGCGTCGCGCGCAACTCGCCGAAATTGACCGCGAAGGCGCGATCGGTGGGCGACAGGCTGGGCAGGCGCTCGAAGAACGGCGCGAGTCCCGCGCCGAGTCCCGGCGACATCATCGAATCGGCAATCTTCTGCGCACCGCCAGGATCGCCGTTCATCGCCAGGACGAAGGCGCGGTCGCGCCATGCCGCACGGTCGCTGCGCCGGAGCAACGGGTCGAGCAGGTCGAGCGCTTCCTTCTTGCGCCCGGAAATGGCCATCGACAGCGCGTAGCGCCGCGTGATCTCGTCGTTCGGCGCCACCCGGAGCGCGAGGCGATAGTCGCGTTGCGCCCGTTCCTGCTCTCCGATCAGATCGTAAGCGAGACCGCGATCGCCGGCATAATTGCGCGGATCGAGCCCGCGCGCCTCGGCTTCCTGGAACCGGCGCAAGGCTTCGCCGGGCCGCTCGGCGCGCACCAGCAAGCTGCCCATCCCCGCCTTGACCCGCGGATTGAGCGGATCGAGCTTTTGGGCGCGGCCGAAAAAGCCGGCCGCGGCGGTATTGTCGCCCATCCTCAAGGTGATTTCGCCGGCGGTGATCAGCGCTTCGATATCGAGCGGGTTGGCGGCGAGTAGCCGCATATCGGCCGCGAGCGCGTCGGCGTCGCGATTTTCATCCGCGGTCTGGGCAAAAGCATGCCCGCCGCTCATCGCGACGACGACGGCGGCAAGGCCAATAAGGCGGCGAAATATCATATCGGCATCAGCCTAGACCGGTCAGCGGCTGAACGGGAAATGATCCAGCTATGCACGAGCGGCGAGACGGGGCGCGGCGGCGACGAACGCCGCCGACGCCCCGCAATTCGGCTTACTGGTTGTTCTGGCGGTGCAGGAAACGCGGGATGTCGAGCGCTTCCTTGCCCTCACCTTCGTCGCCGTCGTTGCGCGAGCCGCCGCGCGCGACGCTCTGCATACGCTCGAACAAGGTTCCGCCCAGCTTCATCCGCGGCGCCGGCGGTGCATCCTCCTCGCTGCCGGCGGAAATCGACGGAGCCTCTTCGGCGCTCTCGCCCGGCGACAGCCAGCCTGGCGTCTCGGCGGCGGGTGCTTCCGCGGCCGGCGCTTCATATTCGCTCGGCACCGAAGGCGCGTCGACCGCCGCCTCGTTGCCCAGCACGAGTTCGTCGGCTTCGTCGGTCGGCTGTGCGTCATCGTCGATCGCGGCGGCCGGTTCGAGCGACAGCGGCTCGGCCTCGGGTTCGGGCGACGCCGCCTCTTCAGGCTGCGGGGCCGGCGCGACCGGCGAAACCGGGACCGCGGATTCGGTCTTGCGGCCGAAGCTGAACGCGCGCGTGGCCGGCTCAGCGGCGGCTGCGGCCACCGCCGAGCTGTCCGCCTCTATACCGGTCGCGACCACCGACACGCGGATCTTG
>NZ_JBQCCN010000067.1:0-4194 GCF_051962185.1 Sphingomonas sp. | reverse complement strand
GCCACCGTCTCGTCGGGATCGTCGAGCGCGACGATCGCCAGCGCGGCGCTCGCTTCCTCACTCACGATGGTCGCCCCGGCGCGCTCGAGCAGCCGCCTTTTGGCGTCCGCCGCGTCGCCTTCGCCGATCAGCATCACCGGCCGCCCCGCCAGCCGGAGGAACACCGGCAGGCTGTGCAGGTTCACGCGGTCAGCCACTCGGGGACATGCTCCTCGCTCATTACCCGATAGGCGGGAATGCGCTCGGCGACGACGGCATAGCGATCGCCGTCGACCATCACTTCGGGCACCAGGGCGCGGCTGTTGTAGGTCGACGCCATGGTCGCGCCATAAGCGCCGGCCGTGCGGAAGACGGCGAGGTCGCCTTCCTTGACCTTGTCGATCTCGCGCGCCTTGGCGAAGGTATCGCCGCTCTCGCAGACCGGGCCGGCGATATTGGCGACGAAGCGTTCGCCATTGGGCTTCACCGCGACGAAATCGTGCCAGGCGTCGTAGAGCGCCGGTCGCGCGAGGTCGTTCATCGCCGCGTCGACGATCACCCAGGGATTGCTCGGCGACGGCTTGACCCAGATCACCTGAGTCAACAGCACCCCGGCATTGCCCGCGATGACGCGGCCGGGCTCGAACATCAATTCGACGTCCCAATCGCGCGTGACGCGCGCGACCATCTCGCCATAAGCGGCGGGGCTCTCGGGCTTGTCCTCGGCCCGATAGGCGACGCCGAGCCCGCCGCCCAGGTCGACGCGGTCGATACGATGGCCGGCGGCGCGCAGTTCGGCGACGAGCTGGCCGATGCGTCGATAGGTCGCCTCCATCGGTGCGACGCTCAAGAGCTGGCTGCCGATATGCGAGGCGACGCCCCGCAGCTCCAGCCCCGGCAGCTTGGCCAGCCGCGCGTAGATGGCCGGCGCATCGACGATCGCGACGCCGAACTTGTTGTCCGCCTTGCCGGTCGAGATCTTGGCGTGGGTGCCGGCATCGATGTCGGGATTGACCCGCAGTACGCACGGCGCCTTGACGCCCCGCGCCGCCGCGATCTCGGATAGCGCGACACCCTCGGCCTCATGCTCCAGATTGAACTGGCCGATGCCGCGGTCGAGCCCCTGCGTCAGCTCGGCGCGCGTCTTGCCGACGCCCGAGAATACCACGTCCCTGGCCGGCATGCCGGCGGCTAGCGCGCGCTCGAGCTCGCCGCCCGAGACGACATCGGCGCCATAACCGGCATTGGCCATGACGCGCAGCACCGCGAGATTGGGATTGGCCTTGATCGCGTAAGCGAGGTGGATCCGCGGCACGCTTTTGAGGCCGTCGCGGAACGCTATCGCATGGCGCTCGAAGGTACGGCGCGAATAGATATAGACGGGGGTGCCCACCTCGGCGGCGATGCGCGCCATGGGAACGTCTTCGGCGTAGAGCTCGCCGTTCTTCAGGTTGAAATCGTCCATGAGACTCAGTTTGCGGGAGGGAGGTCGAATTCATTGCCCTGGCGCTCTTCCGAACTGGTCAGCAACTCGTCGCTGCGTTCGGGGCGCGCCTGGGTCGAGGCGGTAAGGAGCTGAGGCGGCGTCGGCGTCGCTTGCGCCCCGAACGGCGCCACCGGGAGCGCCTTGCCCGCGGCCGGTTTCAAATCGCGCGCGGCCCCACAGGCCGACAGCGCGAGAACCAGGCCGAGGATGACGATCCGTTTCACTTCTTTTCTCCCGCGCGTGCGGCCTTAGCCGCAGCGATCGCCTCGCGCACCCGGACCGGTGACGTGCCGCCCAGGCTGGTGCGGCTCGCGACCGAGGCGTCGACGCTCAGCACATCATAGACGCGTTCGTCGATCCGCGCATCGATCGCTTTCAACGTCTCGACGGGCAATTTGTCCAGGCCCATGCCGGCATCCTCCGCCGCCTTGACCGCGCGCCCGGTGACGTGGTGCGCCTCGCGGAACGGCAGGCCCGCCTCGCGCACCAGCCAGTCGGCGAGATCGGTCGCGGTGGCGAAGCCCGATTCGGCGAGACCGCGCATGCGATCGGTGCGGAACGTCGCGCTCTCGACCATCCCGGTCATCGCCGCGATCGAGAGCGCCAGCAGGTCGTGCGCCTCGAACACCGGCGGTTTGTCGTCCTGCATGTCCTTCGAATATGCGAGCGGCAGGCCCTTCATCGTCACCGACAAAGCGGTCATGCAGCCCATGATCCGCCCGGCATGGCCGCGGACCAGCTCGGCGGCGTCGGGATTTCGCTTCTGCGGCATGATCGAGCTGCCGGTCGACCATTGGTCGGACAGCGACACGAAGCCGAACGGCTGCGACGCCCAGATCACGAATTCCTCGGCCAACCGGCTGAGGTGCAACGAACATTGTGTCGCCGCCATCAGATAATCGAGCGCGAAGTCGCGGTCGCTGACCGAATCGAGCGAATTGGTAGTCGGCCCGTCGAAGCCTAGCGCTTTCGCCGTGGCGTCTCGATCGAGCGGAAAGCTGGTGCCGGCCAGCGCGGCGGCGCCGAGCGGGCAGCGGTTCATCCGCGCGCGATTGTCGGCGAAGCGGCTGTGGTCGCGCGCGATCATGTCGTGATAGGCCATAAGATGATGGCCGAGTGTGACCGGCTGCGCAGACTGGAGATGGGTGAAGCCGGGCATCACCGCATCGGCATGCTCTTCCGCGCGCGCAATCAAGGCGTCCTGGAGCTCGCCAAGGGCAGCATGGACCTGGTCGATCGCGTCGCGCACCCAGAGACGGAAATCGGTCGCGACCTGGTCGTTGCGCGAGCGCGCGGTGTGGAGGCGTCCGGCGACCGGCCCGACCTTCTCGGCCAGCCGCGCCTCGGTCAGCATGTGGATGTCCTCGAGCGTCAGGTCGTCGGGCACGCCGTCGCGGGCATAATCCTCGGCGACCGCGTCGAGTCCCTCGGCGATCGCGGCGACATCTTCCGCCTGCAGGATGCCTTGCGCGCCGAGCATCGCGACATGCGCCTTCGATCCGGCGATGTCCTGCCGCCACAAGCGCTTGTCGAACGGGATCGAGGCATTTATCTCGCGCATCACCGCAGCCGGTCCCTCCGCGAACCGTCCGCCCCACATCGCGTTCGAGGTTTGCTTGCGCTCTATCGTACTTCTCCTGGCGGCTACCGCGCTGATCGGCGGCTGCGATAGGCCGTCCGTCCCCAAGGGGCAAGCGAACGAAACCGCCGCGCTCCCGACGCTCGACGAAGCGGCCAATATGGCGCCCGCGCCGTCCTCCTCGCCCGACACCGGGGTCGACGTGATCGGCAAGCTGGTGCGCGACCACAAGGGGGATGCCGCGCCCAAAGCGGGTTTCACCGGTCCCGACGGCAAGCCGCTGACGCTGGCCAGCTTCGCCGGCAAGCCGGTACTGCTCAACTTGTGGGCGACGTGGTGCGGGCCGTGCAAGGCGGAGATGCCCACGCTCGACAAGGTCGCCGGCGAAGGCAAATTGCAGGTGGTGACGATAAGCCAGGACCTCGACGGCAAGGCTGCGGTCGATCCCTATCTTGCCAAGGCGGGGCTCAAGTCGGTCAAGGGCTATACCGACAAGGAGCTCAACATGTCGCAGGCGTTCGGCAATCCCAGCCTGCCGACGACGATCCTCTACGATTCGTCGGGCAAGGAAGTGTGGCGGATGCTCGGCGGCATGGACTGGGCCAGCCCGACCGCGCGCGCCTTGCTGGCGGAAGCGAAATAAAGCCGGCGTCCCGCCTGGGACACCGGCCTGGAATAAATGCCCCCTCCGCCGGTTTCCGGGGAGGGGCTGAGGCTTCATTTCTTCAGCGCGTTGGCCATGTCGAGATGCTTCTGCACGACGGGGGCGATCTCGCCGGCCGCCGCTTTCAGGCTCGGCGTGTCGCCATTGTCGGCATAGTTCTTCATCAGCGACAGCGCGTCCTGGTGCGCCGAGATCTGGTTGTCGACATAGGCCTTGTCGAAATCCGCGCCCTTCAGCTTGCCGAGATCGTCGAGCTTCGACTGCAGGTCGCTGGTCAGCGTCGGATCGGGCTTGATCGCGGGCGAGGCCTTGGCGGCGGCGGCCTTGATCTTGGCGGTCGAGGCGGTGTGCGCCTCGATCATCGTCGCGGCGAACGATTTGACGCCTGCGGAGGCGGCATTGGTCTTGGCGAGCTTGGCGGCGGCGATCTCGAACGCGTCGCTCTTGGCGGCCTTGTCGGCGAATTCCTGGCCGGTCGGCGTCGGG
>NZ_JBQCCN010000066.1:0-6812 GCF_051962185.1 Sphingomonas sp. | reverse complement strand
GAGCGTGGCAAGATCGTCCCCTCGCGCATCACCTCGGTGAGCGCGAAGAAGCAGCGCGAGCTGGCCCAGGCCATCAAGCGCGCCCGTCACCTGGGCCTGCTGCCCTACCTCGTTAAGTAAGGAGCGCCCGCGATGGACGTTATTCTGCTGGAGCGCGTCGAGAAGCTCGGCGCCATCGGCGATGTCGTGAAGGTCAAGGACGGCTTCGCCCGTAACTACCTTCTGCCGAACAAGAAGGCGCTGCGCGCCAACGAAGCCAACCGCAAGGTGTTCGAGGCCAACCGCGCCCGCATCGAGGCCGACAATGCCTCGCGCCGCGGCGACGCCGAGAAGGAAGCCAAGACTTATGAGGGTCTGTCGGTCACGCTGATCCGTCAGTCGTCGAACACCGGCCAGCTCTACGGGTCGGTCGCGGTCCGTGACCTGGTCGAGGCGCTCGAGGCGGAGGGCCACAAGATCGCCAAGTCGGCGATCGTCCTCGCCAAGCCGATCAAGGCGATCGGCGTGTACGACGTGAAGGTCCAGCTGCACCCCGAGGTCGCGGTGACCATCAAGGTCAACGTCGCCCGCTCGCCCGAAGAGGCCGAGATGCAGTCGCAGGGCGTCGACGTCATGGCGCAGATGTTCGAGGAAGGCCGCGACGTCACCGGCTTCACCGAGGACTATGATCCCAATGCCGAGCCGGGCGCGACCGCCGAGGTCCAGCCCGAGGCGCCTGCCGCCGAGGAAGCTTCGGAGGCCTGAGCCTTTCGCATCGCCAAAGAAAAAGGGCCGTCCGGAACATCCGGGCGGCCCTTTTCTTTGCGACCCTTCGGGGGGATCGAGGGTCGGCTAGCGACGTACTGGCGGGGGGATTCAGTACGTCGAAACGCAGGCACTCACGACCGCAACGAGCGGCACCAGGGCAAAAACGAACGGTAACACCTTCACGGTTCAATTCCTGTTCATTCAACAACCTTGTTCGCTGCTAAAAATGCGTACGAGGCCGCGAAGTTTCCAGAAGATGAACGGAAAAGTTTTTCTTCCAGCAGGGAACATTTTGCTCGCGCCAGTCGGAGGCGTACGAATTCCATAATGAACGCCGCACGATCGCCCCGGGGATAAAGCCATGAAGGCATTGATCTTTTTCACCGTCGACGTGTTCACTCAGACCCGCTTTTCCGGCAACCCCCTTGCCGTGGTGTTGGACGCCGACACACTCGATAAGCCAACGATGCAGGCCGTCGCGGCCGAGTTCAATTTGAGCGAGACGACCTTTGTCACCGCCCCGGCCGACCCAGCGAACACCGCCAAGGTGCGCATCTTCAATCGCTCCGCCGAAATGGCGTTCGCGGGGCATCCGATGGTCGGTACCGCCTTCGTCCTCGCGCAGCAGCAGCCCGACCTGGCTATTGCGCTGTTCGAAGTTCCCGCAGGCATCGTGCGGGTCGAAATCCATCGCGACGGCGACGGTGCGCCCGTCGGCGCCAGCGTGACCGTTCCACAGCCCTTGAGTCTCGGAGAGACGATTGCGCCGGAGATCGTCGCACGTGCGCTCCAGCTGGACCGGTCCGACGTCGTGACGGCGCACCATCTCCCGATCGTCGCGTCGAACGGCAACCCGTTCGTCATCGCCGAATTGACGCGCGACGCTTTGTCGCGCTGCGATCCCTCCCTGGCCGCGTTCCGGGAAGCGCGCGACGCCTATCCGCAGCTCGGCGGCCGGTTCGCGCTTCACGTCTATTGCAGAGTGGGGCAGATGCTCCAGGCCCGGATGTTCGCGCCACTATCAGGCACCTGGGAGGATCCCGCGACGGGGAGCGCCAACACGCCGCTCGCCGGCCTGCTGCTATCGCTCGATCCAGGCGCGCAAGACGCCCGCTTCGAGATTCACCAGGGTGTCGAAATGGGAAGGCCGAGCCTGCTCCATGTCGAGGCACGCCGCACGTCGGAGGGCATCGTGGCAAGCTTGCGTGGTAGCTGCGTGCCGGTCCTGCGGGGCGAAATCACCATCTGATCGCGAGCCGGCGGAGGCCTAACAACTCATTTCCTGCCGAACAGTTTCTCGATATCGCCGTGCGCCAGCTTCACCCAGGTCGGGCGACCGTGGTTGCACTGGCCGGAATGCGGGGTGACTTCCATTTCACGGAGCAAGGCGTTCATCTCGGCGACCGACAGCACGCGGCCGGCGCGGACCGAGCCGTGGCAGGCCATCGTGGCGGCGACATGGTCGAGGCGCTCCTTGAGGCTCAGCGCCTCGTCGAACGCGGCGAGTTCGTCGGCGAGGTCGGTGATCAGGCCGGTCACGTCGCCCTGCCCCAGCAACGCCGGGGTCGAGCGGACGAGCATCGCGCGCGGGCCGAAGCGTTCGAGGTCGAGGCCCAACTCCCCCAGCTCTTCGATCCTTGCTTCGAGCCGGTCGCAGGCGGGCTCGTCGAGTTCGACTACTTCGGGCAGCAACAGCGCCTGCGCCGCGACCCGGCCGCCGGCGAGCGCCGCGCGCATCCGTTCGAGCACGAGCCGCTCGTGCGCGGCGTGTTGGTCGACCAGCACCAGCCCATCCTCTGCCTCGGCGACGATATAGGTCTTGGCGACCTGGCCGCGCGCGACGCCCAACGGGTGCGCGACGCTCTCCGGCGGCGGCGCCCAGGCGGGTTCGGCGCGGGCGAGCGGTGGGGGCATCGCGAACGCGGGGCGTCGCTCCATGACCCTATTAAGCCCCTCCCCTTCAGGGGAGGGGTGGGGGGTGGGGCGGTGCAACAAATCCAGCGTCGCGTTTGGGGCACTGCCCCACCCCAACCCCTCCCCTGAAGGGGAGGGGCTATAGCCCGGCTGCCAGGCCGCCAGCGCAGCCTCGTCGGGGCGCTGCACGCTGCGATGTCCGGCCTCATCCAATGCCCGTCGCAACCCGCTGACGATCAGGCCGCGGATCATCTGCGGTTCGCGGAAACGGACTTCGGTCTTGGCCGGGTGGACGTTGACGTCGACCATGTCGGCCGGGAGATCGAGGAACAGCGCCACGACCGGGTGCCGGTCGCGCGCCAGCATCTCGGCATAGGCGCCGCGCACCGCGCCGGCGAGCAGGCGATCCTTCACCGGCCGGCCGTTGACGAACAGATATTGGTGATCGGCCACACCGCGATTGAAGGTCGGCAGCCCGGCGACGCCGCCCAATCGCACGCCTTCGCGCTCCAGATCGATGGCGACGCTGTTTTCCGCGAGCGCGCGATCGGTCAGCGCGGCGACGCGGCCTGGGCGATCCTCCGGCGCGTTGGTCGACAGCGCGCGCCGGCCGTCATGCTCGACCGAGAAAGCGATGTCGGGCCGCGCCATCGCCAGTCGGCGGACGACGTCGAGGCTGGCGCCATATTCGGCACGCGGGCTGCGCAGGAACTTGCGCCGTGCTGGAACACGGTCGAACAGCCCCTCGACGCGGACGCGCGTGCCCGGCGGCAGCGCGGCCGGCCCCTCTTCCACCAGGGCGCCATTGTCGACCACGCGCCGCCAGCCGTCGGCGCCGCGCACCCGGCTTTCCAGCGTTAACCGGGCGACGCTGGCGATCGACGGCAAAGCCTCGCCGCGAAAGCCCAATGTACTCACCGATTCGATCGCCTCATCGGGCAATTTCGAGGTCGCGTGCCGCTCGAGCGCGAGCGCCATATCGGCCGGCGTCATGCCACAGCCGTCGTCGATCACCTCGACCAGATCGATGCCGCCGGCGGCCAGCTTTACGGCGATCCGTAACGCTCCCGCATCGATCGCGTTTTCGACCAGTTCCTTCAACGCACTGGCGGGTCTTTCGACCACTTCACCGGCGGCGATACGATTGACGAGATGCTCCGGGAGGCGACGTATTGACATGGGTGTGACTCTAGACCAAGCGGCCCCATCCCGCGACCGCAAATGCCACGAAACCGGAGCCCGGATCTGGCTTTGGGGAACCGGATAAAAACAATCCAGCGCATGCCGTTGCGACGGCTCGAATTCGGACGGTCACTCGAATGGTCTTCTCGCGTTTCTTCAAATTCATGTCGCACGACATGGCGATCGATCTGGGGACGGCCAATACCGTCGTCTATCTGCGCGGCCGCGGCGTCGTGCTCAACGAGCCGTCGGTGGTGGCGGTCGAGACGATCAACGGGGTCAAGAAGGTCAAGGCGGTCGGCGACGACGCCAAGCTGATGATGGGCAAGACCCCCGACAGCATCCAGGCCATCCGCCCGTTGCGCGACGGCGTCATCGCCGACATCGACGTCGCCGAGCAGATGATCAAGCACTTCATCACCAAGGTGCACGGTGGACAGCGCCGCTTCATGCGCTGGCCGCAGATCGTGATCTGCGTGCCCTCGGGCTCGACCTCGGTCGAACGCCGCGCGATCCGCGACGCCGCGTCGAACGCCGGCGCCAGCCAGGTGTGGCTGATCGAGGAGCCGATGGCGGCCGCGATCGGTGCCGACATGCCGGTGACCGAGCCGATCGGATCGATGGTCGTCGATATCGGCGGCGGTACGACCGAAGTCGCCGTACTCTCGCTGCGCGGTCTCGCCTACACCACCTCGGTCCGCGTCGGCGGCGACAAGATGGACGAAGCGATCGTCTCCTATGTCCGCCGCAACCACAATTTGCTGATCGGCGAAGCGACCGCCGAGCGGATCAAGCAGGAAGTCGGCACCGCCAAGCCGCCCGCGGACGGCATCGGCGAGACGATCCACATCAAGGGTCGCGACCTGGTCAACGGCGTGCCCAAGGAAATCCAGATCAACCAGGGCCAGATCGCCGAGGCGCTCAGCGAACCGGTCGGTACGATCGTCGAAGGCGTGCGTATCGCGCTGGAAAACACCGCGCCGGAACTGGCGGCGGACATCGTCGACCAGGGTATCGTTCTGACCGGCGGCGGCGCGCTGCTCGCGGGGATCGACGAGGTTCTGCGTGACGAAACCGGCCTGCCGGTGACGATCGCCGAGGACCCGCTGACCTGCGTCGCGCTCGGCACCGGCCGCGCGCTGGAGGATCCGGTGTTCCGCGGCGTGCTGCATAACGCCTGACTTTCGGCTGAAACTGGGCGTAAGAATATAGAATCCCGGGACTTCGGGGTGCGAGGGAAGTGAATGGCGTCGCCACGCAACCGGCGCCCGGGTTATTCGCGGCGGGCGCAATATAGTCTGTTCATCAGCTACGTGATCTTGATCGCGGGGGTGCTGGTCGGCGGCGTGTTGCTGCTGGTCTCCAAGCTCGATCCCCCCGCTTTCTCGGCCATGCGCGCCGGCACGGCGGAAGTCACGGCGCCCGTCAGCGGCGCCGTTGGCTGGGTCGCGCGCGGGGTCGGCTCGGTTCCCGGCTGGATCGGCAGTTGGTTCACCGTCCACGGCGAGAACGCGCGGCTGAAGCAGCAGGTCGAGCGGCAGGAAAAGGTGCTGCTGCGCGCGCGCGCCATCGCCTATGAAAATCTCCGCCTGAAGCGGTTGCTCGCGATGCGCGAGCCGGGCGACATCGACGTGGTCAACACCCGCGTGGTGAGTTCCAGCGCATCGAGCACCCGTCGTTATGCCCTGATCTACGCGGGCATCGCCCAAGGCGTCCATGCCGGCATGCCCGTACGCGGCCCCGACGGCCTGATCGGCCGCGTGATAGAGGCTGGCCCCGACACCGCCCGAGTGCTCATGATCATCGATCCGGAAAGCGTCATACCGGTCCGGCGATTGAAAGACGGCGCGCCGGGTTTCGCCGCCGGTCGCGGCGACGGGATGCTGGAGGTGCGTCCGATCGCCATGGCCAACGGCCAGTTCGCGGTCGGCGATATCCTGGTGACATCGGGCACGGGCGGCATCTTTCCGCCCAACGTTCCGGTCGCCAAAGTCACCGAGCGCGGGCGCGACAGCGCGCTGGCAACTCCGCTCGCACGGCCCGACGTGCTCGATTTCGCGACGGTGATGAAAGCCTTCATGCCACCACCCCCGCCGCCGCCTGCGGACACCCGTCCGTGAGCCGGCCGCCGAGCGCCTTTGCCGAGCCGGCTTCCCCCACCCGTCTCTGGCTGATTCCGGTCGCGTCGGTGATGGCGGGATCGCTGGTCACCATCCTGCCGTTCATCGCCAGCTTCCCGATATTACCCCCGTTCGGGCTGATGATTCTCGCGGCCTGGAGGCTGTTGCGCGCGGAAGCGTTGCGTTTCTGGGCGCCGATCCCGTTCGGTTTCTTCGACGATCTGGTCAGCGGACAGCCGATGGGCAGCGCCGTATTGCTGTGGAGCATGGCGTTCCTGGCGATCGACCTGCTCGACCAGCGCCTGGTTGCGCGCGATTTCTGGCAGGATTGGGTTCTGGCGGCAGGCGCGATCGCCTTCGCGCTGATCGGAGGACGCTTGATCGCGACCGGGATTGAGGCGCATGTCGATACCCTGTTGCTGATTCAGGTAATCGTCGCGGTGCTGCTCTATCCCTTCGTCGCCCGACTGGTCGCGTGGCTCGACGTCAAGCGAGGCCGCGCTTGAACCGTCCGACGCGCCTGGTCGGCGAGGTCCAGCAATCCTACAGCTTCTCGCGCCGTGCCGTCGTATTGGGCGCGGCGCAGGGCGCGGTGGCGCTGGCGCTGGGCGCGCGGATGACATGGCTCGCGGTGATCGAGAACCAGCGTTATCAGCTGCTCGCCGAGAGTAATCGCGTCAATCTGACGATGATTCCGCCGCGGCGGGGTTGGATCATCGACCGCTATGGTCACCCGATAGCCAACAACCGCACCGATTTCCGCGTCGACATCATTCCCGACCGCTTGCCCAAGGACGATGCCGACCGGGTGATCAAGCTGCTCCAGCAGCTGCTGACCCTGCCGCCCGA
>NZ_JBQCCN010000065.1:0-9783 GCF_051962185.1 Sphingomonas sp. | reverse complement strand
CCGCATCGCGATCGATGCGCACGAGCCGGTCAAGGATACCGGCCTGCGCCGCACCTGGCCCAACATGGTCGCCCGCGAAGGGGCGCGCGGTCAGGAATATAATGCCTGGGGCGTGCCGACCAATCCGCCCGAACATATGACCATCCTGCCGTTCACGCGGCTGCTCGGCGGTCCGATGGATTTCACGCCCGGCATCTTCGACCTCGCGCACGGCAAGGATGACGTGACGCGGCGCGTGCAATCGACGCTTGCGACGCAATTGGCGGAGTATGTCGTGGTCTACAGCCCGATCCAGATGGCCGCCGACCTGCCGGAGAATTACGAGAAGAATTTGGCCGCTTTCCAGTTCATCCGCGACGTACCGACCGACTGGGAAGTCTCCCACACCCTGCAGTCGGAGATCGGCGACTACGTCGTCGTCGTGCGCCAGCCGCGCGGCGGGCAGGACTGGTATCTGGGCGCGATCACCGACGAGAATGCGCGCACGCTCTCGCAGCCGCTGACCTTCCTGGCACCGGGCAGGAAATATGAGGCGCAGATCTATCGCGACGGGCCCAATGCCGATTACCGGGTCAATCCACTGGCGATCACGATCGAGAAGAAGATTGTGACGTCGAAGGACGTGCTGCCGCTGGAATTGGCGCCGGGAGGCGGCACGGCGATCCGGTTCAAGCTGATCGGGTGAACGCGCCGAAAACTTACTCCAGCATAACGAGAAGACGCCTCCCCGGCGAAGGCCAGGGCCCAGTTTCGGCGCATTGGAGATGGCATCCCGCCATCGCCGAGGACTTCGCGGCTGGGCCCCGGCCTTCGCCGGGGAAGCGTCCAGAGTGGCAACGTGCAACCCAAGAAAACGACTATTTTTCCGTTACTTCCTAAAATTGTGAACGTTCACACTTTCCAGCCTCCCGCAACCCGGTTAGCCTGACCCAAAGATTCGGGAGAGGGCGATGCGGAGATTCCTGCCATTGATGGCGCTTGCCGGCGCGAGCGCCCTGGCCGTGGCGGCGTTCGGGCAATCCGCGCCCGATTCCGCGGGCATCGCCCACCCCGCGCGCTGGCCGATCGCCAAGAGCCGGGGCCTGATCGATCCCGCGACGGAGGCCAGGATCACCGCGCTGATGGCGCGCATGACGATCGAGGAAAAAGTCGGCCAGATGATCCAGGCCGACATCAGCGACATCAAGCCCGAAGACCTGCGTAAATACCCGCTCGGCTCGATACTGGCCGGAGGCAGCTCGCCGCCGCTCGGCAGCCCCGACCGCTCCCCGCAGGGGCCGTGGATCGCAACGTCGAGGGCGTTCAACGCCGTCGCCGACGAGCGTCGCCCCGGCCATGTAGTCATCCCGCTGATGTTCGGGATCGACGCGGTGCACGGCAACAACAATGTGATCGGCGCGACGCTGTTCCCGCACAATATCGGGCTGGGCGCGGCCAACGACCCCGCGCTGATGACCCGGATCGGCCGCGCCACCGCGGAGGAGACCGCCGTCGCAGGTATCGACTGGGCGTTCGGCCCGACGCTGGCGGTGCCGCAGGACGACCGCTGGGGCCGCACCTACGAGGGCTATTCGGAGGATCCGTCGATCACGGCGCGCTACGCCGGAGCGATGGTCCTGGGGCTGCAAGGCGCGCCCGGCAAGGGCCGCATCCAGGCCGGCTATGTCGCCGCCAGCGCCAAGCATTTCCTCGGCGACGGCGGCACCTGGGGCGGGATCGACCAGGGCGACGACCGGATCGACGAGGCGACGCTGATCCGTATCCACGCCGCCGGCTATCCGCCCGCGATCGATGCGGGCGTGAAGACGGTGATGGCCAGCTTCTCGAGCTGGAACGGCGTCAAGATGCACGGCAACAAGTCCTTGCTGACTGGGGTGCTCAAGGGGCGGATGGGCTTCGCCGGTTTCGTCGTCGGCGACTGGAACGGACACGGCCAGGTCCCGGGCTGCACCAAATCGGATTGCCCGGCGGCATTCAACGCAGGGCTCGACATGGCGATGGCGCCCGACGGCTGGCGCGATCTGTTCGACAACACGGTCAAGGAAGCGAAGTCGGGCGCGATCCCGATGAGCCGGATCAATGACGCGGTGCGCCGCATCCTGCGCGTCAAGTTCGCGATGGGTCTGTTCGACCCGGCGCGGCCGTGGGAAGGGCGCGCCGGCGTGCTCGGCTCCCCCGCCCATCGCGCGATCGCGCGCGAGGCGGTGGCGAAGAGCCTGGTGCTGCTCAAGAACGACGGCGTGCTACCGCTGAAGGCGAGCGCCAACGTGCTGGTCGCGGGGCCGGGCGCGGACTCGATCCCGATGCAGGCGGGCGGCTGGACCTTGAGTTGGCAAGGCGACGGCAACAGCAATGCCGACTTCCCCGGCGCGCAATCGATCTATGCCGGAATCGCGGCGGCGATAAAGGCGGGCGGCGGCCGCGCGACGCTCTCCCCCGACGGCAGTTTCGACAAGAGCAAAGGCAAGCCCGACGTCGCGATCGTCGTGTTCGGCGAGCATCCTTATGCCGAGATGCGCGGCGACCTGAAGACGCTGGAATTCGAGCCCGGCGACAAGGCGGCGCTGGCGCTGCTCAGGAAACTGCGCGCGGCGGGCATCCCGACCGTGTCGGTATTCCTGTCGGGCCGGCCGCTCTGGGTGAACCCGGAGATCAACCAGTCGGACGCGTTCGTCGCGGCGTGGCTGCCCGGGAGCGAGGGCGAAGGAGTGGCCGACGTGATCGTCGGCACGCGCGACGGGCGCCCGCGCAAGGACTTCACCGGGCGGCTGTCGTACAGCTGGCCGCGCAATGCCGGGCAGTTCGCCAACAATCGCGGGATGAAGGGGTACGACCCGCTGTTCGCGTTCGGCTATGGGCTGAGCTACGCCAAGGGCGGGCGCGTGGGCGTGCTGGACGAGGCGCCGGGCTTCGACGCATCGGGCGCCAATGCCAGCGTGTTCTTCGCCAAGGGCCAGCCCGCCGCCCCCTTCGCGTTCGGCGCCGGCCCGATCTTGCGCCGCGCGGTCGACGGCCCGCAGACGCAGGAAGGCGCGGTGGCGCTGCTCTGGCCCGCGGGCGGCGCGACGCTGACGATCGAGGCGCCCGCGCCGATCGACCTGACGCGCGAGGCGAATGCCGACGTGGTGCTGAAACTGACCTATCGCCTGGATGCGGGGGCGGCGGGGCCGGTGAGCATGGCAATGGGCGGGAGTCGGCCAATTAGCCTGAACGGCATGCTGAAGGCAGGCGGCTGGCAGATGCTGAGGGTGCCGCTCAAGTGCTTCGCGGCGAAGGGTGCGCGGATGGAGGCGGTGAAGGAGATGGTCGCGCTGAGCGCGGGGGCGGGGTTCGCGGTGTCGGTGGCCGATGTGCGGCTGGATGCCGGGGTGGCGGGGGACGGGTGCGCGGTGAAAGATTAGGGGGCGCCGTAGCGGGGCGGAAAGCGACGCACCGCCCTTTCCGCCCGCTCTTTCCAGCGAATCGCGTCCGCGCCCGGCTGGTTAGTCCCGCAGGTAGCGCTCGACCGCCTCGGCCGAATTGCCGACCGCGTTCACCGCCTGTTGCAGGCGGTCGCGGGAGACGCCGAACTTCTGCGTCCAATATTCGACTTCGTAATCCTCCCCCATCGCGATGCGCGAGGAGTCCTGCGGCGCGCGCAGGGTCTTGTTGTCGGACATGTCTGGCCTCCGTTTGCTTGCCGGAAGCCTCAACGCGTTGGATTCCATCGCGTTTCATCGGTGCTAATCTGGGTTAGCAAGCGCGGCGCGGGGAAACTCGTCACCGTCGCCGCGCTCAGTGCGCGATGCCGATCCCCTGCGGTGCGGGCGCCGTCGTCGCTTGCCCGGCGAGCGCGGCGGTGATCATTGCTGCCAACGCTTCTTCGGCGCGTTCGCGGCTCGACACGTCCCGAGAGACGAGATCGTGCCTGATCCATTCGGGCGTTTTTGCCAGGACGCTAAGTATCTGGGGCATGGCCGATCCCTTCCCGCGCAACATGTCGAAAGACATAATTCGCGCGCGGCGGATTCGATCCCGGTCGCTGAAAACGATCAGTCCGGCAGGTCCGCGCCGGCCGCGCGCAATGCCTCTCGCACGCGGGCGAGCGCGGCGGCGTGCGGATCCTGTTCCTGGAGCAGTGCGAAAGTGCCGTTCAGCGCGAACACGCAATGGCCGTGCACCGTCGCCAGCAGGGAGCGGGCAAGCGCGGGGGCGCGCTCGCGAGTCTCGGGCGGCAGGACGGCGGCGATCTCGGCGCGCAGGATATCGGTCAGCGCGCCGCGTTGCCGCGCATAGCGTTCGGGGAACGGCACGCCGACCGGCAGGCGATGGTCGTAGATCGCCATCCACAGATTGCGGTTGGTGGTGGCGAAGTCGAAATAGGAGGCGACCAGCACGGCAATGCGATCGGGCCCGGCATGGCTCAGCGTCTCGGCGATCGCCTCCGCCCAGTCGAGGAAGGTGCGGCCATTGAGCGCGAGCATCAGGTCGTCGAGATTGTCGAACACATTGTAGATCGTGCCGACCGAATAGCCGATCCGCTTCGCCACTTCGCGCGCGGAAAAGCCGGCGTAGCCGACCTCGGCCAGCAGGCGATGGCCGGTATCGATGATCAGCGCCTCCAGTTCCGCGCGGGTGTGGTCTGAGCGGCGTCCCATGGTCTCGTCCTATGCGGCGGGGGCTCTCTCGTCGCCCCAATCTTCCGTCGGCTGCGCCGGCTCCCTCCCTCCCCCCGACGGGAGAGGAAATTTGGGATAACAAAGAAATTGAACGCTGTGCATTTTTTTAATTGAACACTGATCAGTTTATGCTATCCAGCGCTTCACCCTGATGGAGGCTCGGGCGATGACGGCGTTGGTGCTGATCGGTCTGATGGTGGCGGTGGCGGTCCTGTGGCAGCGGGTCGAGGCGCTCAGGACGCGGGTGGTGTCACTGGAGCTGGCGCTCCATCATGGCGAGCGGCTGGCGCGCGCAGACGCGCGGGGGCCGATGCCTGTCGAGCGGTTCGACCGCGTTGCGCCCGAGCCGGCGGCGGCGCCCGACATCCCTCCACAGCCAGAGAGGCGGCCGACCGCGGCATTCGTGGCGGCGACCGAGCCCGAAGCGGAGCCCGTCCCTGCGCTGGCCGATCCGAAGCCGCGAGTCTTGGAGCCGGCCGCGCCGCCGACGCGTCGTTTCGGGTTCGAGGACATTTTCGGCCGCTATCTGCCAATCTGGGCAGGCGGCATCACGCTCGCGGTGGCGGGCTTCCTGATCGTCAAATATTCGATCGATGCCGGGCTGCTGTCGCCGGCGGTTCGCGTGGTGTGCGGTCTGATCTTCGGCAGCGGCCTGATCGCCGGCGCCGAGCTCGCGCTGCGCCGCGACGACGTGGCACGCGACCCGCGCATCCGCCAGGCGCTGGCGGGCGCGGGGATCGCGACGCTCTATGCCTCGGTGCTGGTCGCGGCCAATCTCTATCATCTGATCGGGCCGATGACCGCGTTCTCCGGGCTGGCGGCGGTCACGTTGCTCGCCGGGTTGCTGTCGATCCGCTTCGGCGCGCCGAGCGCGGTGCTCGGACTGGTCGGAGGCCTCGCCGCGCCGGCCCTGGTCGGATCGGCCGAGCCCAATGTGCCATTGCTGGCGAGCTGGCTGGCGTTGACCGTCGGAGGACTGGCGATGCTCGGACGGCGGCAGAGCTGGTGGTGGCTGGGCGCGCTCGCGGTGGCGGGCGGGTTCGGCTGGGGATTGCTGCTGATCGTCGGCGGGCTGCACGACGTGGCGGCGTCGCTCTCGGTCGGCTCGCTGACCCTGTTGCTCGCGATCGCCTTTCCGCTGGCCGTCGCCGGCACGCCGGGACGCGTGTTCCGCGTCGGCGCGGCGATCGCCGGCTGCGCGCAGATGGCGGCGATCGTCGCCACCGGCGGGTTCGTGCCGCTCGACTGGGGACAATATGCCTTGCTGTCGATGGCGGTGGTGTGGCTGTCGCGGCGCGAGGCGGCACTGGCCGACTTGCCCTTGGCCGGCCTGGGAACGGGCGCGTTGCTCGCCCTCGCCTGGCCCGGCCCGTCGGGGCGGATGCTGGCGCTGGTGTTGGGCGGCGGCGCCGCGATCTATGGCTTGCCGGCTTTGTGGCGGCTGTGGCGCGCCGAGGGCCGGCTGGGCGATGCGGTGCAGGTCGCCGCGATCGGCCTGGCGGTCGCGCTGGTCCCGGCGGCGCATTTCTGGTGGACGACGCCGCGCGCCGATTTCGCCGCGCCGGCGCTGATCGGCATGGCGATCGCCGCGGCGGCGGCGGGGCTCGGCTGGCGCCACGCCCTGCGGCGCGAGGATGCGCGATTCGCGATCGTCGCGGTGGCGGCGATCCTGCTCGGCGCGCTGGCCGCCGGATTGGCCGCGCCGCTCTGGGCGCTGGCGCCGGTCGCCGCGCTGGCCGCCCTCGCCGCGCTCACCCTCGGCCGCCTGGCGGAAGATCCGCGCATCGACCATGCCGCGCAAGCGATCGTCGCCGCCGCGATCGTCCTGCTGGTCGCTTATGATCCCGCCGAGCTCAACCGGGCGATCGGCCTGGCGGTCGGCGCGGCGCCGGTCACCGCATTGGTCCGCTGGGCGATCGGCGCGGCGACGATGGCCGCCTTCGCGCGCTGGTCGATGGATGCGCCGATGCGGCGCTCGGGCGAAGCGGCAACGGCGTTGCTGCTCTATGTCGCCGCGGCGCAGATCGTGCCCGCGGCGTGGCTGGCGCTGGTGCCGGCGGCGATGCTGGGCGCGCTGGCGATCGCCGGCCACCGCGGCCCCGCGCCGGCGCTGGCCGTCACCGCGTCGCTCGCGATCGGCTGGGCGGTCGAGCCGCTGATCACCTGGATGGCGGGGGCGGGCGGGTCGCTGGTCGGGGTGCCGTTCCTGCTCGACCTGGTGCCGCCGGTCGACGCGACCTTGATCCGCATCGCCGCGCCGGCGACCGCGCTGGTCGCCATCGCCTGGCGCGGCGCCTTGCCCGAGCGATTGCGCGAGGTCGGGACGATGGCCGCGATCGCGCTCGCCACGATCACCGTGCATGCCTTGTGGAAGCATGTCTTCGCGATCGCCGACGTCCCGCACTTCGTCGCGCTGGGCATGGCCGAGCGTACCGTGTGGGAAGCCCTGTTGTTCGGTGCGGTGCTGATCGCCTGGCGCTTGGGCGCACGGCGCGTCGCGACCGGGCTGGGGGTCGCCACCCTGCTCCATTTCATCTGGTTCACCGCGCTGCTGCACGATCCCCTGTGGAGCGAGCAATTCGCCGGGCCGTGGCTGGTCCCGGCGTTCGCCATCGCCTTCGCGTTGGTGTGGCTGTCGGATCGCGTGCTGCCGGGCCCGGGCGCCGACCGCGCGCGGGACGGGATCCGTATGGCGCTGATCCTGCTGCTCGCCGCCGCGCTGCTGCGCCAGGCGTTCCACGGCTCGATGCTGTCGGTGCCCGGAGTCAGCCAGGCCGAGGACATCGGGCGCTCGCTCACCGCGATCGCGATCGCGATCGGTTTCCTGCAATGGGGCATCCGCCGCGCCGCGCGCGACTGGCGGATCGTGTCGCTGGCGCTGATGCTGGCGGCGGTGGGCAAGGTGTTCCTGTTCGATGCCGCCGGGCTCGACGGGCTGCTGCGCATCGCCTCGTTCGCTGCCCTGGGCTTCAGCCTGATCGGGGTGGGCTGGCTCTACAGCCGCTATCTGCCCGACGCGGCCAAGGGCGATACGTTGACCGATCCGTCACAATCCGCCGATACCGTCCCTGCGACATAGGGGGTTTGATGTCCGCACCTGATTTTTCGCTGCTCGCCAAGCGCCGCTTCGGGCCGATGTTCGTCGTCCAGTTCCTGGGCGCGTTCAACGACAACGCGCTCAAATATGCGATGCTCTTCCTCGTCACCTTCACGCTCTACAAGGGCGACGAGAACGGGGCGGCGTCGCTCGCGGCGCTCGCCACCGGGCTGTTCATCCTGCCCTATTTCCTGTTCTCCGCGCTCGCCGGACAGATCGCCGACGGCTGGGACAAGGCCAAGTTGATGCGGATCGTGAAGGCGGCGGAGATCGTCTTCATGGCGATGGGGCTTGCCGGCCTCGCGCTGCAATCGGTGCCGCTGCTGCTGACCGTCCTGTTCCTGATGGGCTGTCATTCGACGATCTTCGGGCCGGTCAAATATTCGATCCTGCCGCAGCATCTCGGCCCCAACGAGATCATGGGTGGGACCGGGATGATCGAGGCGGGCACGTTCCTCGCCATCCTGGCGGGGCAGTTGATGCCCAATTTCATTCCGCCCTGGGAAGCGGGCCTGGTCGCCACCGGGCTCGCGATCCTGGGATTCCTCGCCAGCCTGGCGATCCCGCCGGCGCCCCCCGCCAACCAGGGCGTGCCGGTCGACCGCAACGTGTTCCGCAGCACCTGGCAAGTCCTGCGATCGGCGCACGATGCCCGCGATGCCTGGCTCTGCATCCTCGGGATCAGCTGGTTCTTCGCGGTCGGTGCGGTGCTCCTCAACGACTTCGCGCCGCTGGTGACCAACCGGCTGGGCGCGGGCAAGCCGGTGGTGACGTTGTTCCTGCTGGTTTTCTCGATCTCGATCGCGATCGGATCGCTGGCGGTCAATCGCCTGCTCAAGGGCAAGGTCTCGGCCAAATACGTGCCGCTGTCGGCGCTGCTGATGGCGGGGTTCATGATCGACCTGTGGCCGGCGACGCACCATTTCGTGGTGACCGCGCCCGGTGCCGACATCGCCCGCTTCGTCCAGTCGCCGGGCACCTGGCGCATCCTGATCGATCTCGCCGGCCTGGCCTTCGCGGGCGGCATGTTCATCGTGCCGCTCTACGCGCTGCTCCAGACCAACAGCCCGGTGACCGAACGGTCGCGGATCATCGCCGCCAACAACATCGTCAACTCGCTCGTCATCGTGCTGGTGATGGCGGTGGTGATCGCGATGGCGAAATACGGCGCGTCGATCCCCGCGGTGATCGCGACGATGGGCTTTTCGACGCTCCTCGTCGCGCTGGTCAGCTGCTGGCTGCTGCCCGAGACGGTGATCAAACGGCTGATCCGCACCGCCCTGGAACTCGCTTACGGGGTCGAGGTGATCGGCAAGGAGAACATGCCGAGACCCGGCGAGCGCGCGGTGGTGGTGGTCAACCACGTGTCGTGGCTCGACGGCCTGCTGCTCGCCGTGTTCCTGCCGGGCAAACCGGTGTTCGCGGTGCACAGCGCGGTAGTGGCGAGCTGGTGGATCAAGCCCGCGCTCAAATTGTTCCGCGCCTTCCCGGTCGATCCGACCAACCCGATGTCGACCAAGGCGATGGTCAAGGCGGTGAAGGAAGGGAACACCCTGGTGATCTTCCCCGAAGGGCGGATCACGGTCACCGGCGCGCTGATGAAGGTGTTCGACGGCCCCGGCATGGTCGCCGACAAGGCCGACGCGCCGATCATCCCGGTGCGCATCGACGGCGCGCAATATTCGACCTTCTCCAAATTGCGCGGCAAGGTGCGGGTGAAGGCCTTCCCCAAGATCACGCTCACCGTGATGCCGCCCAGGCGGTTCGAGATCAAAGGCGAGATGACCGCGCGTGCCCGCCGTGCGATCGCCGGGCGCCGTCTCTATGACGAGATGAGCAACATGATCTTCGCGACGTCGGAGACCGACAGCACCCTGTTCCAGGCATTGCTCGACGCCAAGGACGTGAACGGCGGCCACGCGCCGATCGTCGAGGACATCAAGCGCGAGCCGATGACCTACAAGAAGCTGGTGGTCGGCAGCATGGCGCTGGGCCGCGCGTTCGATCCGCTCACGCGTCAAGGCGAAG
>NZ_JBQCCN010000064.1:0-19292 GCF_051962185.1 Sphingomonas sp. | reverse complement strand
CGTCATTCCGCAGATCGTCGAGAACCTGACCCGCAACGAGCCGCGTGATCCCTGGACTTTCCCGACGCATTGCCCGGAATGCCATTCGGAGGCGCTGGCCGAGGAAGGCGAAGTCGACATCCGTTGCACCGGCGGGCTGATTTGCCCGGCGCAACGGCAGGAACGGCTGCGTCATTTCGTCAGCCGCGGCGCGCTCGACATCGAGGGGCTGGGCGACAAGACCATCCGTGAGTTTCTCGACCTCGGCTGGATCGCCGAGCCCGCCGACCTCTTTCGCCTCGCTGCGCATCGCGAGGAACTGCTGGGGCGAGAGGGCTGGAAGGAAAAGTCGGTCGACAATCTGCTCGAGGCGATCGAGATCAAGCGCGCGCCCGACCCGGTACGCCTGCTGTTCGGGCTCGGGATTCGCCATGTCGGGGTGGTCACCGCGCGCGATCTGCTCAAGCGCCACGCCACCTTGGCCGCCATCAAGGAACTGGCCGACGAGATCATCGCATTGCGCGACAGCCTCGAACCCGCTCTGGCGGAGGACAACGCGAAATTCCGCGCCCGGCGCGACAAGGCGATCGCCGAGCATATCGGGATCGACAATGTCGGCGCCGCGGTGGGCAATGCGCTCGCCGACTTCTTCCACGAACCGCATAATCGCGCGGTGTGGGACGATCTGATGGCCGAGGTCAGCCCGCCCGCTTTCGTCTTCAAGGCGCGCGAGTCGCGCGTCAGCGGCAAGACCGTGGTGTTCACCGGCAGCCTGGAGACGGTGAGCCGCGACGAGGCCAAGGCGCAGGCCGAGGCGCTCGGCGCGCGCGTGTCGGGATCGGTGTCGGCGAAGACCGACCTGGTCGTCGCGGGGCCGGGCGCGGGGTCCAAGCTCAAGAAGGCGGCGGAACTGGGCATCGAAATACTCGACGAAGCCGGCTGGGCCGCGATCGTCGCCGAGGCGGGATGATGCTTTTTTGCAACGCAGCATGGTTTAATCCACAGTTAAATCGTGGTGCTCTTGCGTTGTCATTCAACCGAAATATTCTGCCCCCAATGGCGCCAGCGACGGTGAAATAACACCGCGCATCAGCGAATCGCGCCCAAAGGGGAATATCATGCGGACTCAATTTCTTGTTGGCGTGGCTGCGGCCGCGATCATGCTTCCGGGGGCGGCCTACGCGCAGTCGGCCGGTACGACGGACTTCGAAGGCGACATCGTCATCACCGCGACCAAGGCGTCGAAGGGCGTCGGCGGCGTCGAAATTCCCGACACGACCAAGGCGCGCGGCGTGCTGAACCAGGAGTTCATCTCGCGCCAGACCCCGGGCAATTCGATCCTCGACACGATCAACTCGCTGCCGGGCGTCAGCTTCCAGAACAACGACCCGTTCGGCTCGGCCGGCGGCACGCTGACCATCCGCGGCTTCGATTCGTCGCGCATCGGCCTGACCTTCGACGGCGTTCCGCTGAACGACACCGGCAATTACGCGCTCTATTCGAACCAGCAGCTCGACCCGGAGCTGATCGAGCAGGTGAACGTCAGCTACGGCTCGACCGACGTCGACAGCCCGACCGCCGCGGCCTCGGGCTCGACCGTGAATTATCGCACCATCATGCCGACCAAGGATTTCGGCGCCCGCCTGCAGGGCTCGATCGGCGACTATAATTTCTTCCGCGTGTTCGGCCTGCTCAACACCGGCGAATTCACCAAGTTCGGCACCAAGGCCTGGCTGTCGATGAGCCACGCCGAGAACAATGTCGTGTTCAACGACTTCGGCAAGATCCGCAAGGCGCAGTACAACGGCCGCATCTATCAGCCGATCGGCTCGAACGGCGATTTCATCTCGGTTTCGGCCAACTACAACGTCAACCGCAATAACTTCTTCGGTTCGGCGCCGCTGCGCTATGACACGCGCATCCTGACGCAGATCACCAAGCCCAACGCAGGTCCGCCGGTGGCCGGGACTGCGACCGATCCCACCATCAGCCCGCTTAACCCGTTCTTGATCGACGGCGGCCCGCGCCTGCCGGGAACCGGCACGAGCAATCGCTTCCCGTTCAGCCGTGACGAACTGCCGTACTCGATCGCGCGGTGCCAGACCGACACGCCGCAGGCCGGGGTCACCGATTCCCCCGCCATCGTCAACGCGCCGACCGCTTCCAACAACGGCCAGGCGTGCGGCGCCAGCTTCGACGAGCGTTATAACCCGTCGAATACCGGCAATATCCGCATCAGTTCGCGCTTCACGCTGGCGCAGGGTCTCGTCCTGACGGTCGAGCCAAGCTTCCAGTACGTCAAGGCCAATGGCGGCGGTACCGTCACCGGTCGCGAAGGCGTCAAGGACATCGATCCGTCGGTGGCGGTCACCAACAACCAGACCGGTTTCATCGGCGGGTCCTATTATTTCGGGCACGACCTGAACGGCGACGGCGACACGCGCGACACGGTCACCTTGCTCGCGCCGAGCCAGACCGTCACGCATCGCTATGGGCTGATCTCGTCGTTGCGTTACGACATCAACGACAACAACTCCGTCCGTATCGCCTATTCGCACGATTACGGTCGCCATCGCCAGACCGGCGAGTTGGGCTATCTCCAGGCCAATGGCGTTCCGTTCGACGTCTTCCCGATCAACAACCCGATCCTCGACAGCAACGGCCGCATCGTCGAAAAGCGCGACCGTCTGTCGTTCGCCGTTCTCGACCAATTGTCGGGCGAGTATCGCGGCACGTTCGGCGGGCTGACGCTCAACCTCGGTGTCCGCGCGCCGTGGTTCAAGCGCAACCTGCACAACTTCTGCTTCACCACTTCGGCGAGCGGCTTCGTCGACTGCTTCGGTCGCGGCAACGACGCCGCGAACACCGCCTATGCGGCGTTGAACCCGGGGTACGGTGCACCGGGCTTCCGTCAGTACAAGTACAATCGCGTGCTGCCGAATGCCGGTGCGACCTACAAGTTCGGTGGCGGCTTCACCGCGTACCTGAACTATTCGAAGGGCCTGCAGGTGCCGGGGACGGATAACCTGTACCAGGACTTCTACTACCAGGCGAACGATCCGGCCGCGAACCCGAAGCCGGAAACATCGGACAATTTCGACGCCGGCGTCCGTTACACGACCAGCAAGATCCAGGCGACGCTGAGCCCGTGGTACACGCGCTTCACCAATCGTCTGGCGAGCTCGTACGACGTCGTCACCGACCAGACGATCTACCGTAACCTCGGCCGCGTGGACAAATACGGTATCGACGGCAGCATCGCTTATCGTCCGATCCGCGAACTGCTGGTCTACGCCTGGGGTTCGTACCTGAAGTCGGAGATCAAGAACGACGTCGAGATCGGCAAGTGCGCGGGCGCCAACAAGCTGCAGCTCGACCCGACGATCGCGGGTAACGTCGCGGTGACCGCCAATTGCCCGACGGTGGGCGCGCCGATCCTCGCGCAGACGGCGGGCAAGCGTGAATCGGGCTCGCCGACCTATACGTTCGGTCTGCGTCTGCAGGGCGACATGGGCCCGCTTTCGGTTGGTATCCAGGGCAAGGTGACCGGTCCGCGTTACCTGAACGACCAGAACCTGCCGAACCTGGGTTGCACTTCGGCGCTCGTGAACCAGGTCTGCCCGAACGCGAGCAACACGCTCGCCGGCTTCGCCAACGGGACCAACCCCAATGGCACGCCGCTGGCCTATGGTACCACATTCGCGGTCTATGACGCGAAGACCCCGGCTTATGGCACCGTCGATATCGACGTCCGTCTGAAGCTCGGCTTCCTGGGCCTGAACGACAAGACCTTCCTCCAGGTCAACGTCCAGAACGTGTTCAACAAGTTCTATGTCGGCGGTTTCACCGGCGGTTCGACGACCTTGTTCAATGCGCCGTTCGTTCAGATCGGCAGCCCGCGCGCCTTCATCGGCACGCTGAACTTCCAGTTCTGATCTAACGAACCCACTATCTAAAAAGATCGCCGCTCCTGCCGATGGGCAGGGGCGGCGATTTTCTTTCCAGCCGGATCCGGATCGTCGGATCGGCTGGGGTGATCGGGCCATTCGGCAGACGGGGCCACGGTGCCATTGCCGGCACGAGGCCCGATCCGTCCAAGCAGAGCGCTCAGGTCGGCGCCCCGCGTAAGCCCAACCATCTGGCCACACCCGGCGCTCGCGCCAGCCCGGTCTCGGCAGCGAGCACCACCAGCAGCGACAGGCCGAACAGCGGCATCAGCACGGCCAGCACGAGAATTGTACCGATCAGCGGGGCGCCATAGCGCGGGCGCGACAGCGGCAGGGGCGCGCCGAGCCGCCCGGACGGCCGTCGCCGCCACCACAGAATCGCGCCGGAGATGCTGAGCGTCATCAGCATCAGGGCGGTCGCCGTGATCAGCAATTGGTTGCCGATTCCGAACAACTGTCCCTCGTGTGTCGCGATGCCGTAACCGACCGCCCGATCGATCCAGTGGCGCTCGCCGAAATCCTTGCGGGCGAGGATTCGGCCGGTCGCGCCGTCGACCACCGTCTGCGCGCGCAAGGGGCGGTCTGCGGCATCCGACGCGACCGTCCAGCCTCGCGGTTCCGCACCGGGCGGTGACACCAGCACCGGCGGCGCGAAGCGTAGCGCGGTGGCGGCCGCGACGATCCGGTCGAGCTCGCCCGCGCGAAATCCGTGGTGCGGCGTGGTCATGCCCATGTGGTCGGCGTGATCGCCCAGCATCGGGTCGTCGGCCGTCTTGCGGCCCCCGATCGTCCAGTCGACCGGCCCGTCGAGCGTGCCCGTCGCTGTTCGGACCTCGGCGAAATAGCTGCCCCATGCCTTGGCCCAGGGCAGGCCGGTCGAGATCACGAACAGGGCGAGCAACGACACCCAGATACCGGCGACCGCGTGAAGATCGCGCCAGAACAAGCGTCGCCCGCCGGTCAGGCGAGGATAGAGCACGCCGGCCAGTCCGGCTCGTCCGCGCGGCCACCACAAATACAGACCGGTCAGGATCATCACGACCGCCCAGCAGGCGGCGATCTCGACCAGATAGCTGCCCCAGGCGCCCGCCAGCAACTCGCCGTGAAGGTGCGAAACCAGCTGCATCGGTCGACTGTCCTCGCGCACGACTTTCAGGACGACCAGCCGATAGGGATCGACATACACACGCCGGTCGCCACCCGGCGCCCCGACCAGCACGCGCACTGCCGAAGCCGGCGATGGCGGCAACTCATATTTGTGCAAGCGCGATCCCGGCACCGCCGCCACGGCGGCGCCGACGATCGCCTCGGGCGACGCGCGCGTCGCGGCAGGGGACAGCGTATCGTACGGCCGATCGAGCCACGCCTCGATCTGCGGTCGCCAGGCGTAGATGCTGCCGGTCGCGGCCAACCACAGCACGAATGGGGCGCACAGTATCCCGGCGTAGAAATGCCAGCGCCAGACGGCATTGTACCAGCGCGATCCGGGCGGTTTGACGCTCATAGCTTGATCGTCAGGTCGGCGTGGAAGCTCCGCTGCGGGAAGGGATGGAAGAGGAAGTATTTGTCATTGTTGAGATTATCCACGCCCAGCCCGAGCGTGTAATTCTTCGCGATCGCGAATTGCGCGCGCAGGTCGACGACGAAATATTTGTAGAAGCCCTGATAGGTGTTTCCGACCACGTCAGCATTGTCGAGCTGGCCGTACATCCGGCTCGCGTACCGCGCCGCGGCGGTCAGCGCGACGCCGTCGACCGGGCGCCAGGTCGCGACCGCATTGGCCGTCCAGCGCGGCACGGTCGGGATCAGCTTTCCGACCGCCCCCGGAAAGGCGGCATCGGCCCGCGTGGTCGCGTCGGCATAGGTCACGCTGCCCGACAGGTCGAAACGCGGCAGCAGGTCGGTGCGGACCAGCGCCAGCTCGACGCCGCGCGCGCGGGTGCGGTCGACATTCTGGACGAAGTTCGCGGTCACGCCGTCGACCGTGCCGCTCTGCGAGATCAGCGCATCGGTCACGATCTCGTTGAACAGCGACAGCCGGATCGATCCGTGCGCGTCGCTGCGTTCGATCGCCAGCTCGGTTGACCGCGCGCGTTCGGGGCGGAGATCGGGATCGGGGATCGCGCCGACCGTGCCGGCGGTGACGACTTGATAGAGCTCGCCGACGGTCGGGAAGCGCCAGGCCTGGCCGAACGACACTTGCGCCTTCCAGCCCTTGGCCGGCGTCCAGGCCAGCGAGGCCTTGGGCGAGAAACGATCGGCGCTGCGGGCCGGCTGAATGGTCGACAGAGCAGGCGAGGCTGAGAAATTGACCCCGTCATACGCGCGCCACCATTCGTAGCGCCCGCCGAGCGTCAGCGTCAGCCTGGGCAGCAGGTCGAGCGCGTCCTGCGCCCAGAGCGCGGCGGTGCGTGTCTTGCCCAGGGACTGCTGGTTGAGGGAGCCGTCGGCGCCGTCGATCCAGTCGTCGCTCGCGTAACGGTTGCTGACGAGCACGAACCGGTCCCAATGCGCGCCGGCGCTCAGCACATTGGCGCCGCGGCTCCAGGCGAGCTTGGCATCGAGCGTATCCCAGCCAGTGCCGTCGAGCCGGGTGGTGTTGCCCTTGCCGCCGGTCAGCGCGGCGGGCAGCGACGCGGTCGGAGTCCGCTGCTCGTCATCGGCGAAGCGATAGCGCGTCCCGATCACTTGCCAGTCGACCTCGCCGCCCGATCCGCTCAGCGACACGGCGTGCGACCAATGGCGTTGTCGGGCGAGATAGGTCCCGCTGGAGAAGCCGCTCGTATAGAAAGGCAGGCCCGTCGCGATCGTCGTCAGGTAGCTCTCGGCGCCGGCATCGGTCCGGTTGAGGAACAGGCCGCCGACATAGGTCAGACGGACGTGAGCGCCGAGATCGAGCGCGGCCTTGAGCTTGAGACGATCCTGGCCCTGGCGCTCGATCCCACTCGCTCCCAGGATGTTGGTGGCTGCGCCCGTGCGGGTGCGGCTCGGGAGCGCCCCGGCCAGCCCGGCCGGCACTGCGGTCGCCGTTACATAGCCGACCGGCTGGCTATTGCTGGTGACATGGTCGTAGCTTGCGAACAGGGCGAGCGGGCCGAACCGGTCGCCAATAGTCAGTCCCGCCTGATAGGCCGGATAAGTGTCCCGCCGCCCGTAGAGGTCGTAGGTCTGGACAGTCACGCCGGCGGTCGCGGTCGCCTCGAGCTGATCGGGCAGGCGGGTGGTGATGTTGATCACCGCGCCGATCGAATTGCCGGGATAGGCGGCCGAGAACGGCCCGTAGAGTATGTCGATCCGCGCGATCTCCTGCGGGCTGACCGCGCTCCAGCGCGGGCTCGCCGACGTGTTGTTGTTGCCGATCAGCGAGGACAGCAACGCGCCGTCGGCATAGATCAGGCTGCGCGCGCTGGCGCCCAGGCCGCCGGTACGCGTCGCCAGCGGCGCCTGGGTGTCGCCGATATGGCGTTTGCGCACGATGAGGCTGGGCAGATATTTGACACTATCCTCGACGTTCATCGCGTTGATCGTGCGCGCGATCGTGTCGGCGTCGATCGACGCCTGAGTCGACGGCGCGTTCTCGATCGTCTGCTGCTGGCGCTGCGCGGTGACCAATATGTCGTCGCGGCGGTCGTCGCCGGGTGCGGGATCGTCGGACGCCCAGGCGGGCAAAGCGGTGGCGCTCGCCAGGACGGCGAGCGAGGCGCACAAGGTGCGCGCGGCAATAGGCACAATCATTCCCCTTGCTGAATCGCGAATGCCACCGATGGCGGCGTCGGTTCAGGCGAGGGCGGGTGGTCCGGTGGCGGGTGGTGGCGGCGCGGCGAGACCGCGGCCGGGCGCGAGCCGCTCGGCGTCGAGCGGCGGGATTGCGGGCGTGGCGAATGCCGGAGCCGCCACCGCGAGCAGGGGCGGTGGCGCATCGGCGATGCCCAGGCCGGCGAAGGCGCAGGGGTGGTCGCCGCTCTGGCCCTTGGCTGGCGCCTTGTGATGGAGCTTGCCGTCGGGGGAGAGCACCATCGTGTCCTCGGGGCCCTGGCCGTTGCAGACGGCGATCTCGATCCCGCCGTTCGCATCGATCACGGGCATCCAGCCGTCCGGCGCGACGCTGCGCGCCAGCAACGCGGCCACGATCAGCAGCAGCCAGCCGAAGCGGCGCCGAAGATCGTGCGGGCGGATAGCGGGAGTCATTCTGGGCGGTTCCTCTAGGGAAAAGACCG
The DNA here is from genome assembly GCF_051962185.1 of Sphingomonas sp. Lineage (GTDB taxonomy): Bacteria > Pseudomonadota > Alphaproteobacteria > Sphingomonadales > Sphingomonadaceae > Sphingomonas. Next base: position 11,149 of record NZ_JBQCCN010000064.1, on the reverse strand, counting down.
GAGGCGCGCCACGATTATTCCTGGCCTTGGGCAAAACGTCCACCACCCCGACTTTGCGCGTCGCGCCCGGGGCGTATAAAGGGGCCAGCCCGATGGCCACGATTTCGCCCCCCGTCCCGGCGTCGGCCGATGCTCCGATGGAGATCAGGAAGCAGCGCTTCTGGACTCCGGCGATATTCTCGCGTCCGTTTTTCGAGGACAAGAGCCGCGCCTTCTGGACGCTGCAAGGCGTCGGCTGGGGCGGCTATCTGCTGCTGCGCTCGGTGTCGTCGATTTCCAACGGCCAGTCCTTCTCGGCACTGGTCCCCGGCATCATCGAATCGATCGTCGGCTACTGCATCACGCTGCTGCTCTCGACGCTCTACGGCTATTATCGCCGCCTGCCGCGGATCAGCGCGATCCTGCTGACGATCGTGACCCTGGCCGGCGCGACGTTCCTGGCCGCGATCCTCAACGGCTTTTCGTACAGCATCATGAAGGACAATCCGGGGCTCAATCTCGGGCTGGTGTTCGGCCAGTTGTTCCTCAACTTCACCGTGCTGGGGGGATGGTCCGCGCTCTATTTCGGGATCAATTTCTACCTGATCGTCGAGGCGCAGGCCGACCAGTTGCAGATATTGGAGAACCAGGCGTCGTCGGCCCAGCTGGCGATGCTGCGTTACCAGCTCAACCCGCATTTCCTGTTCAATACGCTCAATTCGATCTCGACGCTCGTGCTCCTCAAGGAAACCGAGCGCGCCAACGCGATGCTGTCGCGGCTGGCCGATTTCCTGCGCTTCACCTTGGTCTACGAGCCGACCGCGCTGGTGACCGTCGCGCAGGAAGTGCAGACGCTCAAACTCTATCTCGAAATAGAGAAGATGCGCTTCGAGAAGAGATTGCGGCCCGTCTTCGAGATCGACCCGCGGGCCGAGCGCGCGCGCTTGCCGTCGCTGCTGCTTCAGCCACTGGTCGAAAACGCGATCAAATATGCGGTCACGCCGAGCGAGGAGGGGGCGGAAATCGCAGTTTCGGCACGTCTCGTCGGCGAACGGGTCCGGATCGCCGTCTCGGACACCGGCCCCGGCTTGATCGAGAACAAGTTAGGGCCGAGCCTTTCAACCGGCGTGGGGCTCGCCAATATAAGAGATCGGTTGGCACAGGCGTACGGACCTGACCACCGTTTCGATGCTCGGTCTACACCAGGGGGCGGCTTTGCTGTGGAGATCGAGATTCCGTACCAGTTGGAAGATCCGAATAGAGAGGCCGCATGACGATACGAACCATCCTGGTGGACGACGAAGCGCTCGCCATCCAGGGGCTGGAGCTCCGCCTTCAGGCGCATGACGATGTCGAGATCATCGACCGTTGCGCCAATGGACGCGAGGCGATCCGCAGCATCAAGACCAACAAGCCCGACCTGGTGTTCCTCGACATCCAGATGCCGGGATTCGACGGCTTTTCGGTGATCCAGGGCCTGATGGAAGTCGAACCGCCACTGTTCGTCTTCGTGACCGCCTATTCCGACCACGCGATCCGCGCGTTCGAGGCGCAGGCGACCGATTATCTGGTCAAGCCGGTCGAGGAATCGCGGCTCGCCGACACGCTCGACCGCGTGCGCCAGCGCCTCTCGGAGAAGCGCACCGCCGAGGAAGTCGAGAAATACAAGGAAGCGCTCGCCGAGGTCGCGCCGGAAACGGCCGAGGAGATCGCCGATGGCGGCGAGGTATCGGCCAACCGCTTCGAGAAACTGATCAACATCAAGGATCGCGGCAAGATCTTCCGTGTCGATGTCGACACGATCGAAGTCGTCGAGGCGGCCGGCGATTACATGTGCATCAAGACCGGCGACAACACGCTGATCCTGCGCCAGACGATGAAGGACCTGGAAAAGCGCCTCGACCCGCGCCGGTTCCAGCGCGTCCACCGCTCGACGATCGTCAACCTCGACCTCGTCCGCCAGGTCAAACCGCACACCAATGGCGAATGCTTCCTGGTGCTCGATTCGGGTGGCCAGGTGAAGGTCAGCCGCAGCTATCGCGACGTGGTGGCGCGGTTCGTCCACTGACCCAAATCCTCCCCATGCTTGCATGGGGAAGGGGGACCGCCGCCGAAGGTGGTGGTGGAGGGGCCGCAGCGGCGCAGCCGCGAGGATAGTATATTTCCCCTCCACCCTCCACTACGCCCCGGTCCCCCTCCCGATCTTCGATGGGGAGGAGTGAGGGAATTTGCGACGCGCTCGTTTCGATGCCGTCTCGAGGATTGACCGGAGCGGAACAAATTGGCAACAAACATTACGACTTCCGGGGAGAAATCGCCATGTCCGCCTATGAGACCTTCCACGCGCTCCATGTTCCCGGCGACCCGCTGATCATCTACAATTGCTGGGATCCCGGCAGCGCGGTCGCGATCGCCAAGGCGGGCGCGAAGGCGATCGCGACGGGCAGCTATGGCGCGGCGGAATCGCTCGGCTTCGGCGATGGCGAGAAGGTGCCGCTCGACCTCGTCCTCGACAATGCCAAGCGGATCATCGGCGTCGTCGACCTCCCTGTGTCGATCGATTTCGAGAGCGGTTACGCACGCGACGCCGATGGCATCTCCGCCAACCTGGCGAAACTCGCGGCGACCGGCGCGGTCGGCTGCAATTTCGAGGATTCGGTGATCGGCGGCCAGGGCGTTTATCCGATCGCGACCCAGGCCGAGCGCGTCGCTGCGGCGCGCAAGGGGGCGGGCGACGCCTTCTTCATCAACGCGCGGGTCGATCTCTATATCCGCACGCCCGCCGAGCAGCAGGATTCCTCAACGCTCGAGGAGACGATCGATCGCGCGACCGCCTATCTCGCGGCGGGGGCGAGCGGCATCTTCGTCCCGTTCCTGCGCGACATCGCGGCGATCGAGCAGATCGTCAAACGCACCGGTGCGCTGGTCAATGTCCTGCCCGGCGGCGGCGCCGTCGACTCCCGCGCCCTCGCCGACGCCGGCGTGGCGCGGATCAGCTATGGCGCGAGTCCATGGTTCGCGGCGATGGCCTGGCTGGAAGAGCAGGCGCGGTCTGCGATCGACTGGACGGGCTGACCAAGTCCGTCACCCCCGCGGAAGCTGGGGGTCTCTTGCCGTATCGCGTTATCGCCAGAGACCCCAGCTTTCGCTGGGGTGACGGGAATGGTTCAGTCCAATGGCTGCTTGTCCGCCTCGGTCACGCCGAGGTCGGTCGCGGTGAACAAAGCGTGGAGGGTGATGCCGCGTTCCTTGAGGTTGGCATCGGCGCCCTGCTCACGGTCGAGGATGACGATCGCGTCCGTCATGATGCCGCCGGCCGCCTCGATCTGCTCGGCGGCCTTGAGGATCGAGCCGCCGCTGGTCGCGACATCGTCGATCAGCACGACATGCTTGCCCGCGAGCGACTCGCCCCCGGTGTCGTCGAGCCCTTCGACCATCAGCGACGTGCCGTGGGCCTTGGCCGCCTTGCGCACGAAGACCGCGCCGATCGGCCGGCCGACGTCCCAGCTCAACGCCGCGATTCCGCCGAGCAGCGGCACCGCGCCCATTTCCAGCCCGGCGACATAATCGGCGTCGAGCCCGTCGAGCACCGACAGCAGCCCGCGCGCGCATTGCGCGGCGCCCTCGGGCGTCATCATCGTCGCCTTCATGTTGAAATAGATCCGGCTGCGCTTGCCCGAGACGAGCAGGAAGTCGCCGCGCTTGAGCGTGCGCGTGGCGAGAAGCGTGCGAAGGGCGTCGCGGTCGTACGGAGCGGCCATGGGTCCTCATCGGGCAAAGGAAAGGGGTGCCGCCGTGCCGGGCAGCACCCCCCCTTCGATCAACCCCGATCAGGCGTCAACCATTCCCGCGCCTAGGCCGGATTGTATTTGGCGAGGAACGCTTCGAGTTCCTGGAGGAATTGCAGACGGTCGGCCTGGCGCGTGAAATGGTGATCGCCCAGCGGCTGCTCGACATAGCGATAGGTCGCGCCGGCCGCTTTCAGCTTTTCGACCATCTCGCGCGACTGTTTGACCGGCACGACCTGGTCCGCCTTGCCGTGCATGATCAGGATCGGGGTCGAGAAATCGGTCGCGAAGTTGATCGGCGATACCGCCTTGAGGTCGGGGGCCTGCGCCCGGAGATAATCCTTGTTGCGGCCCCCGTTTAGGAACGATCCGTCGTAGCGCAGCATCGCGCTCATATCGGAGACGCCGGCGAACGACACCGCGCAGCGATAGACGCCCTTGTCGCGCTGCGCCGCGCGGAAGGCCGCATAGCCGCCATAGGAGCCGCCGACGATGCACACGCGCTTGGGATCGGCGATGCCCTGTTTCGCGGCCCAGGCGACCGCGTCGACCAGGTCGTCCTGCATCTTCAGGCCCCATTGCCCTTCGCCGAGCTTGGTGAATTTGGTGCCGAAGCCGGTCGAGCCGCGATAATTGGGCTGGAGCACGGCATAGCCGCGGCTGGCCATGAACTGGACCCACCAATCCCATTCCTCGTCGTCGCGGACGGCCGGGCCGCCATGCGGCATCAGGATCAGCGGCAGGTTCTTGGTCTCGCGGCCCTGGGGCAGGGTGAGCACGGCGGACATCTCGGTGCCGTCGCGTGCCGCGAACCGCACCGTCTTGACCGGCGCGTAAGAGCGCGTGCCGAGCGCGTCGTTGATCTTGGCGAATAGCGGCATATGCCCTTCGGCCGGGCGGTAGAGATAAAAGGAGCCGGGGCTGTCGGCCGCGCCGATATGGACGATCAGCACGCTGAAATCGTCGCTCCACGACACGATCTGCGGCCACAGATTGGGAACCGCCTTGTCGAGATCGCCCTGAATTTCGACGAGCTTCGGGTCGAGCCATTTGGTTCGCGGCCGCGTGTCGGTGTAGCGGAAGCCCAGCAATCGCGTACCGGTCGGATCGGGAATCGCGCCGTCGATATCGTAACCCGGCACGTCGAAGATCTTGGCCCCGATCTTCATCGTGTCGAGATCGTAATTATACACCGCGTCATAGCCGTCGTCGTCGTCGATCGCGATCGCCTGGCCCGATTGCGGCAGGATCAGCGCCGGCAGCGTGTTGAGCGAGGCGTTCGGCCCCTTCGCGCGATCGATCGTGCGTAGCGAGGCGCCTGGCTGGCTGCGGTAGAGCGCTCGCGACGAACGGCGGTCGTCGTCATAGGCGATGCCGAGGCGGATGGTGCCGGCGGTATCGGCGGACCAGTTCATGACGTCGGTCATCGAGCTCTGGACCAATTTGCTCTTGCCGGTCGAAATGTCGAAATCGCGGACCTGCGGCCAGAACCCCGGCTCATTGACATAGATCGACGTCTGCATCGCGATCAGCGCGCGGGGGCTGCCGTCATGCGCGACCCACAACACATCGTCGCCGCCCTGCGCCGTTTCGGGCAGCGCCAGCACGTTGATCTTGCCGCCGTCGGCGCGGACGCCGAACGCGCGGCGCACGTACCAGCTGTCGCCCTGGACCGGTTGCATTTCGCCCGCCCGTAGCAGCAGCCAGTCGTTGTTGACCCACATCCAGTCGTTGAGATCGAAATCGCCCGGATCGATCAGCTTGATCTTCGACGTGTCGGCGAGCGGAATAATCGCAAGGCGCATCTTGCCCTGGATCGCGATCCGCGCCGCGACGCGGGTGCCGTCGGGCGACAGGACGGGACTCTCGATGAACGGCAATTGCGCGAAGGCGGCTGCGGGGGGTGGTCCGGACGGGGCCGTTGCCGGTGCCGATGTGGCCGGTTTTGCTTCCTGGGCGATGGCCGCGGTGAATGCTGGCAACAGCGCGGCGGCAGCCGCGGCGAGCACGATACGCCTCAACATGAATTCCCCCTTTAGCCCAGCGTCATTCTAGCGGCGGGCAGGGGCCATGCAAGCGGTCGAGGGAGCGATTTTAGGTTCGAAAGGAGCGGGATAGCCCCATCCGGCACGCGGGCCGGATGGGGCCGATCCGATCAGCCGACGCCGTGCGCGGCCAGCGCCGCGAGCAGCAGCAGCGCGACGATGTTGGTGATCTTGATCATCGGGTTGACCGCCGGGCCCGCCGTATCCTTGTACGGGTCGCCCACGGTGTCGCCGGTGACCGCGGCTTTATGGGCTTCGGAGCCCTTGCCGCCGTAATTGCCGTCTTCGATATACTTCTTGGCATTGTCCCACGCGCCGCCGCCCGAGGTCATCGAGATTGCGACGAACAGGCCCGAGACGATCACGCCGAGCAGCATCGCGCCGACCGTGGCGAAACCCTGTTCGCGGCTCGCCACCGCCTGGACGATGAAGAAGACGACGACCGGGCTCAGCACCGGGAGCAGCGACGGGATGATCATTTCCTTGATCGCCGCGCGGGTCACGATGTCGACCGTCCGGCCGTAATTGGGCCGGCTGGTTCCTTCCATGATCCCCTTGTCCGCGGCGAATTGCGCGCGAACGTCCTCGACCACCGATCCCGCCGCCCGGCCGACCGCGGTCATGCCGAACGCGCCGAACAGATAGGGGAGCAGCGCGCCGAGCAGCAGCCCGACGATGATGTAGGGATTGCTGAGCTCGAAGTTGATCGTGCCGATGCCGAGCTGCGTCGCATAGCGATCGAGGTCGGTCGTATATGCGCCGAACAGCACCAGGGCGGCGAGCGCGGCCGAGCCGATCGCATAGCCCTTGGTCACCGCCTTGGTCGTGTTGCCGACCGCGTCGAGCGCATCTGTGCGATGTCGCACGTCGTCGGGAAGCCCCGCCATTTCGGCGATGCCGCCGGCATTGTCGGTGACCGGCCCATAAGCGTCGAGCGCGACCACCATGCCGGCCAGCGCGAGCAGCGAGGTGGCGGCGAATGCCACGCCGATGATCCCGGCCAGCTGATAGGTCGCGATCACCGCGATGACGATGACGAGCGTCGGCAGCGCGGTCGATTCGAGGCTGATCGCCAGCCCCTGGATGACGTTGGTGCCGTGGCCGGTGGTCGACGCCTTGGCGATCGACTTGACCGGGCGATAGTTGGTGCCGGTGTAATATTCGGTGATCCACACCAACAGGCCGGTCACGACCAGGCCGATCAGCATGCAATAGAAGAGCGACATGCCGTTGAAGCTCTTGTCGCCGGCATTGCCGATCGCGGCGTTGAGGTCGCCGAGCACCCATTTGGACACGCCGAAGATGGCGATCGCCGACAGGGCGGCGGTGGTCCAGAAGCCCTTGTAGAGCGCGCCCATGATCGACTCGCCCTTGCCGAGGCGGACGAAAAAGGTGCCGATGATCGAGGTCACGATGCATACCCCGCCGACGATCAGCGGCAGGCTCATCAGCGCGAACAGATTGGGCGCGTCGGACAGCAGCAAGGCGATCGACACCATCGTCAGGCCGATCGTCACGACATAGGTCTCGAACAAATCGGCCGCCATGCCGGCGCAATCGCCGACATTGTCGCCGACATTGTCGGCGATGGTGGCGGGGTTGCGGGGATCGTCCTCGGGAATGCCCGCCTCGACCTTGCCGACCAGGTCGGCGCCGACGTCGGCGGCTTTGGTGAAGATGCCGCCGCCCAAACGCGCGAAGATCGAGATCAGGGAGGCGCCGAACGCCAGCGCGGTCAGCGCGGCGACGATTTCATGATCGCCCGGCTCGAGGTGCTTGACCCCTGTCAAATACCAGAAAATCCCGGCGATCGAGAGCAGGCCGAGGCCCGCCACCAGCATGCCGGTGATCGCGCCGGAGCGGAACGCCAGGGTCAAGCCGCCCTGCAGACTGCCGCGCGCGGCCTCGGCGGTGCGCACGTTGGCGCGGACCGAGCTGTTCATCCCGACGAAGCCGGCAACGCCCGACAGCACCGCGCCGATCACGAACGCCACGGTCGACAGCCCGCCGAGCGTGAAGAACAGGATGACGGCGACGATGACGCCGACGATCGCGATGGTGGTGTATTGGCGGCCGAGATAGGCCTTGGCGCCTTCCTGAATGGCGGCGGCGATATCCTGCATCTTCTCGTTGCCGGCCGGCGCGCGGAGCACCTGCTGGCTGGTGATGAAGCCATAGACTACGGCGATCAGGCCGCAGACGATGGCCGCATAGACAATCGTCATTCCTCTTCCCCTGTTAGACGCGTGGCGCCGGACGGCACCCGCGAGCTTTTGCTAGGTGGCGAGAGGTATAAAGGGGCATTGGGCGAGCGCAAGCGGCTCGCGTCAGTGCTGAAAACCTAATCTGGGCGGCAGCGGGACGGCATCATCGCCGTCGGTCAGCGCGAGGCCGGAGCCGGTCGCGAACGCGCCGATCCGCACGGCCGGGACGGGAAGTGCGATCCCCGACGGCGCGGCGAACAGCAATTGGTAATCGTCGCCCGCGGTGACCGCCGCGAGCCGCGCGGCGTGGTCGTCGCCGGCAAAGGCGCGATAGCCGGGCGACAGCGGGACGGCGGCGAGATCGATCGTCACCGCCAGCCCGCTCGCGGCGGCCATGCGCGACGCGTCGATCAGCAGTCCGTCGGAGACGTCCATCATGGCATGGACCAACGGCGCCAGCAGGCGGCCCTCGGACAACAAGGGAAGGGGGCGGCGATAGGCGGCGAGCAAGGCGTCGGGCCCCACCTCGCCGCGCGCGATCCGCAGGCCTGCCCCGCCATCGCCGATCGTCCCCGTGACCCAGAGCGCATCGCCGGCCCGCGCGCCGCTCCGCAACGGTGCGGGGGCGTCGCCGCCGATCGCGGTCAGCCCGATCACACGCACCATACCGGGCGGCAGCGACACGGTGTCGCCGCCGATCAGCCGGCAATCGAACGCCGCGAGCGCCTCGGCGAACCCGGCGAGAAAGGCGCGGTCCCAGGCCTCGTCCGACAGCGGATAATTGAGCAGCACGCCCTCGACCTGCGCGCCCTTGGCCGCGAGATCGGACAAGTTCACCGCGACGATCTTCCATGAGACGTCGGCGGGCGCGTCGTCGGGCAGGAAATGGATTCCCTCGACGATTGTATCAGTGGTGATCGTTAGGCCACCGATCGATGCGGCGTCGTCGCCGAGGCCATGCGCGCCGGCATGGAGCGGCAGCGTACGGAGCGCGGCGATGAACTCTGCTTCGGTCACGGCTCGCGCTTCGCGCCGTCCAGTTCCTTGGCCCGGCGCTCGGCCTCGGCCTTCGTCGCCCGTTTCTCGGCCTTGGTGCGCCCGAAGGCGGCGCGATTGGCGGCGGCAATCGCCTGCGCCTCTGTCCGCGCTTTCGCCTTGCGGGCGCGGTTGAGGTTGACGATCTCCGCCATCGCCGGGCGTCAGGCGCGCACCGTCTTGGCGACGCCGTCCAGGATGCCGTTGACGAAACCCTTTTCGCGGCGCTCGTAAAAGGCGTCGGTGACGTCGAGATATTCGCCGATCACGGTGCCGACCGCAACATCCTTGCGCGCGAGCAGCTCATAGGTGCCGGCGCGCAGGATCGCCTTCATCGGCTTGTCGAGCCGGTCGATCTTCCAGTCGGCGGTGACGTTGGCGGCGATCAGCGCATCGACTTCGGCCAGGCGCGCCAGCGTTCCCTTCACCAGATCGTCGAAGAAATCGACATCGGCATCGATATATTCGGCATCCTCGATCGTTGCGCCGAGCCGGTGCTGGTGGAATTCGTGGAGCAGCGAGACGACCGGCGTCCCCTCCATCTCATGCTGGTAGAGCGCCTGGGCGGCGGCGAGGCGCGCGGCGGCGCGCGCCTTCGAGCGGCCGGCGGTACGGGGAGTGCTTTGAGTCGTCATCGCGGCGCCTTTAACCCGTTCCGCCGTCACTTGTCGAAGGGGCGGCTCACGTGCCGTTGAAGCGGGTGATGTGGCCGCGCCCCATTTGCCTCACCTGTTCGATCAGCGGCATCATCGCGCGGCCGTAATCGGTCAGCGAATAGATGACCGGGGCGGGGACGCTCCCGGTTTCCTCGCGCAAGACGATCTCGTCGGCGACCAGCTCTCGCAGCTGCTCGCTCAGCACCTTTTGCGAGATCGAGGGCATCAGCTCGCGCAAGGCCGCGAAATGGCGCGGCGAGTCGGCCAGCCAATAGACGATGATCATCTTCCACTTGCCGCCGAGCGCGGCGAGCGCCGCGGTGAGCGGGCAATCGCTGATCGGATTGGCGCGGCGCGTCTCGGCCATGGTTACCTCAAGGTGCCTTCTCGCCGAGACGTATCAAAGTGAGCAAACAGCGGCAAATCGGGTTCCAGGACGGCGGGAGGAGAGGTGATGCGATTGATCCTAGGGGCGATGCTCGCGCTAATGGGTGTGCCATCGGCGCTTGCTCAAGACAGGCCTCGGGCCGCGCCGGTTGTCGCGGCCACCGACGGCGCGCGCGATTTCGATTTCGAGTTCGGCGACTGGGACGCGCATATCGCGCGGCGGCTGCGCCCGCTGACCGGATCCGAGGAATGGGTCATCTATGACGGCGATTCGGTGGTCCACAAGGTGTGGGGCGGCGACGCCAATCTCGGTGAGCTGGACGTGAAAGGGCGGGCGGGGCGGATTCATGGACTCAGCCTTCGGCTCTACGACCCGGCGGCGAAGCGCTGGCGGATCCATTGGTCGAACAGCAACGACGGCCAGATCGGGCCGGCAATGGTCGGCGGCTTTTCGCATGGGCGCGGCGAATTCTACGACGCCGAGATGCTCGGCGCGCGGTCGATCTATGTGCGCTTCATCTTCACCGGCGCGACGCCGGGGACGACCAAATTCCGGATCGAGCAGGCGTTTTCGGCGGACGGCGGCAAGAGCTGGGAAACCAACTGGATCGCGGACTTCAAGAAGCGCGGATAGGATCCGTTCCCTTTAGCATGGTTCCCACCCGGCGAACGCCGGGGCCAGTATCGGAGGACCCGAGAAGGCGTCCCGTCGCGGAGAGTGCGTCGCGACTGGACCCTGGCCTTCGCCGGGGTGGTGGTATTTCTGTTCCGACTGATCGGAATCAGCGCAGCCGCAACGCCACCGAACGGGCGTGGGCCGGCAAGCCTTCAGCCTCGGCCAGCGTCACCGCCGCTGGCCCGACCGCGGCGAGCGACGCCGGGTCGAGCGACAGGAAGCTCGTCCGCTTCATGAAATCGAGCACCGACAGCCCGCTCGAGAAGCGCGCACGGCGGCCGGTCGGCAGCACGTGGTTCGGACCCGCGACGTAATCGCCCACGGCCTCGGGCGTGTAGCGGCCGATGAACACCGAGCCGGCATGTTTGACCAGGTCGAA
>NZ_JBQCCN010000063.1:0-2732 GCF_051962185.1 Sphingomonas sp. | reverse complement strand
GGCGCGTAAACGCAAGCAGCAACCCCATCCCGATCGACAGCGCGATCATCGACGAGCCGCCATAGCTGATGAACGGCATCGTCATGCCCTTGGACGGCGCCAGGCCGGTGTTCACGGCCATCGAGATCAGCGCCTGCAACCCGAACTGGATGGCGAGGCCCGCCGAGGCCAGAACGCGAAATTCCTCCTGCTCGTCCAGCAACTTGACGAATACGCGCACGACCAGGGCGAGGAAGATCAGCGCGACGATCGCGCACGAAATCAGCCCGAATTCCTCGCCGATCACCGAGAAGACATAATCGGTATGCGCTTCGGGCAGGCGGTACTTCATCTGTCCCCCGCCGGGACCGGTGCCGAGCCAACCGCCGGCGGTCAGCGTCGCTCGCGCGGCATTGACCTGAAAATGGTCGGCGGCGTCGGTCGAATCGGGGAACAGGAAAGCGTCGATGCGGGTGCGCGCGGTCGAATAGAACAGATAGGCCGCGATCACGCCGGCCAGGGCGCCGCCGAACAGGCCCGCGATCGTCCGCCCGGAAATACCCGAGATGAGCAGCAGCGCGAGCCACACGGAGCAGAACACCACGGTCTGGCCGAAGTCGGGCTGGAGCATCAGCAAGGTGGCGATTATCGCCGTCAGGCCGCCGGTCAGCACCGCCAGCACCCCGCCCGACAGCCCCTGCTCCTTGTTCTTGAGCGACAACAACCAGGCGACGGTGACGATGAAGCAGGGTTTGACGAATTCGGACGGCTGGAATTGGGTGAACCCCAAGCCGAGCCAGCGCCGCGCGCCGTTCACTTCGACGCCGACCAGCGGGACCAGCGCCAGCATGAACAGGAATCCGGCGCAGCCGATCAGGGCCATGCGGCGCGCGGTATTGGTGGGCAGCATCGACACGATGAACAAGACCGGCAACGACACCGTCACCCACATCAATTGGCGCCAGAAATAATAGAGCGCCGGCATGTGGTGCGTGGCGTCCGACTAGCGCTGCGCCGAGGCCGGCGACGCCGCCGCCACAGCGACCAGCCCGATCGACATCAGGAACAGCGTCAGGATCAACAATACCCAGTCGATGTCCCAGAACCACGCGCCGAGCGGCGAGCGGTCGGCACGCCCGCCGCGCCGCGCGACCCGCGCCAGCAATCCTTCCCTGGCCGGCTGCGCGCTCACGGCAGCGCCTCGACCAGGCCGCGGAAGGTGTCGCCGCGCTCTTCATAGTCCCGGAACTGGTCGAACGACGCGCAGGCCGGCGACAGCAGCACGGTCTCGCCCGGCTCGGCATTGGCGTGCGCCGCCGCGACGGCATTGGCCAGCGTCTCGTAATAGCCGGTCACCAACTTGCCGTGCAGCATCTGGTAGAAAGCCGGCCCGGCCTCGCCGATCGTATAGACCATGCGGACGTGATCGAAATACGGCTCGCAGGCGTCGAGATTGTCGGTCTTGGCCTTGCCGCCGACGATCCAGTGGATGTTGTCGAACGCCGCGAGCGCGGGCGCGGTCGATTCCGGATTGGTCGCCTTGCTGTCGTTGATATAGGCCACGCCACCGACCGTGCCGACACGCTCCATACGGTGCGGCAAGCCCTTGAAGCTCTCGAGGCCGGCATCGATCGCCGCTTCGGGGACGCCCAGCGCCTGACAGGCGGCAATCGCCGCGAGCGCGTTCTGCGCGTTGTGCGGGCCCTGGAGCGACGGCCAGCGCGACTGGTCCATGCACGCGCCGGGCGCGATCTTGGTGAGATGCTCGCCGCGCGCCGACAGGCTCCGTGCGATCCTGGCCGAGGCGTCGTCGCCGATCCCGATCACCGCGTCGTGATCCTTCGACTGCATCGCGAACAGCCGCGCCTTGGACGCGGCATAAGCGCCGAACCCGTCATAGCGGTCGAGATGGTCGGGAGTGACGTTGAGCAGCACCGCGACGTCGCAATCGAGGCTGACGGTCAGGTCGATCTGGTAGCTCGACAATTCGAGCACATAGACGCCACCGACCGGCAACGACTCCTCGCCCAGGATCGGCAGCCCGATATTGCCGCCCATCCGCGCCGGGATGCCGGCGGTTTCGAGGATGTGGTGGATCAGCGCCGTGGTGGTCGACTTGCCGTTGGTGCCGGTGATGCCGACGACACGATGGGACCGCAAATACTCTCGTGCCTGCGCGAACAGCTCGATATCGCCGATGATCGGTACGCCGGCCTCGCGCGCCTTGGCTGCGATGGGGTGGCGGTTCAGCGGCACGCCCGGCGAGACGACGACGCCGGCGAAGCCGGTCAGGTCGATCTCGACTGGGTCGGCCATCTCAAGCGTACCGGGTTCATTGACGATCAGATCATCCAGCCAATCGTCGAAAACGGCTTTACGCTTCGTCTCGTCCTGATCCCACGTAACGACGTCCGCCCCCGACGCGAGCAACGCACGCACGGTCGCCGCGCCCGAGCGCGCCAGGCCGAGCACCGCGTAGCGTTTACCGCGCCAGGAGGGGCTGGTGATCACCGCAGTTTGAGCGTCGCCAGACCGGCGAGCGCGAGGACCAAAGCAACGATCCAGAAGCGGATCACGACGGTCGATTCGGGCCAGCCGAGCTGTTCGAAATGGTGGTGGATCGGCGCCATGCGGAACACGCGCTTGCCGGTGCGCTTGTAGACGAACACCTGGATGATGACGCTCATCGCCTCGACCACGAACAGCCCGCCGATGATGCCGAGCACGATCTCATGGTGCGCGGTGACCGCGAT
>NZ_JBQCCN010000062.1:0-4237 GCF_051962185.1 Sphingomonas sp. | reverse complement strand
CAAAACTCCACCCCCCCCCTCCTGGGGTGGGTTTGGGGGGGGGCGCGCCGCGGAGGGGGCCGTCTGCCTCGCCCGCTGCTGTTTTGCGATCGGGTTTTGCGTCTTTGGGCGCGCGGACGCGCGCACCCACCCCCAGCCCCTCCCTTGCAGGGAGGGGAGTTTTATCAAAGCCTCACTCGCATCCCGCTGCCTTGGGCGGCAGTTTCGGCGCCGCCAGCCCCACGTTCCAGTTCCACGCGAGCTTGCCGGTCGCCTTCTTGCGGCACATCACCGCCTCGTTGAGCGTGTACATGCCCGGCATCAGGTCCTTCGACGGCTCCGGCGTCGCGGCGAAATGCATGTAATTGGCGGCGCTGCCATAGGCCGGCCAGGCCGGCGCCCTGGCCGCGACCGGATTGCCGTCGCGCGCGAAACTGGTCCAGTAATCGAGCATCGCGTCGGACAGCCCGCGCTCTTCGGCGGTATCCGGAATCTTCGGCCAATTGGGCCCGAGCGTGTCGATCGTGCCGAACACATAGGGCAATTCGCTGGCGTGGAAGGCATGCAGGCCGGCGCTGTCCATCGCCGGATAACCATGGTCGAACAGATAGAGATAGGCGCGCTGGCCGATCGCGGTCTGCTTCAGCGCCATGCGCTGGGCGGTCCAGCCGTAGAGCCCGTCGCGCGTGGCGGCGATGATGCTCTCCTTGTAATCCGCCGCCGGATAGAGCTTGAGGAAGGCGTCGGCGAGGTCGCCATAGCGCTCGCGGATGGTCGCCTCATATTCCGCTGCGGTCGCGGGCGGCTTGGGCGCCAGGATCATCAGCGAGCGGATCTCGCCCTGGTTGAACCCGGCGAGCAGCGGCACCGGCGCCTGCTTGCCCTGATCGAAGGCATCGACCATCTGCATCGGCAGGACGAGACCGTCGACCGTTCCCCAGGGGCCATAACCGAGCTTGGCGGCGGTGTCGGTGATGGTCTGGGCATCGATCCCGCGCAGCGCGGCGAGATCGGGCGCCTGGAGCGCGCCCGACAGCATCTGCCCGGCCGCTTCGCCCGACGGCGCGCCATAGACCGCCTTCTTGAGCTCGGGCATCGAGATCATGTAGCCGCTCTCGGATATCGCCTTGGCATAGAGGCCGCGCGCGAGCGGGGATTCGAGCAAGTACATGACGCTGAGCGCGCCGGCGGATTCGCCCGCGATCGTCACGTTCTTCGGGTCGCCGCCGAACGCCGCGATATTGTGGCGGACCCAGCTCAGCGCCGCGATCTGATCGAGCAGGCCGTAATTGCCCGACACGTGCTGCGGCGATTCCGCGCTGAGCGCCGGGTGCGCCAGCCAGCCGAGCACGCCGAGGCGGTAGTTGATCGACACGACGATGACGCCGCGCTCGGCCATCCGCTGGCCGTCATAGGTCGCCTCCCGGCTCGATCCGGTGACCAGGGCGCCGCCGTGAATCCAGAAGAACACCGGCGCGTTCTTCGCGTTCTTCGGCGCCCAGATGTTGAGCGTCAGGCAATCCTCGCTGACCGGGAGCGGCGCGGCGGGCGAATAGACCGACACCGACTTGCCCTGCGGCTGGACGCAGGCCGGGCCGAACGCGGTGGCGTCGCGCACCTTGGCCCAGCGCGCCATCGGCGCCGGCGGGCGCCAGCGCATCGCGCCGACCGGCGGCACGGCATAAGGAATGCCGCGGAACGTTGCGATGGCGCCGTCGCTGGTGCCGCGCACCGCCCCCGACGGCGCGTCGACCACCGGCCCGGACTGCGCCGCGGCGGGCGCCGCGACCAGCAACGCGCCGAGCGCCAGCAGGGGACGGAAACGAGTCAGTCCGATATCCTTTCTTCGCGCCGCAGGACGCCGGCCAGCCAGAGGAAAAGCGCGATCGCGATCAGGTAGAAGGGCGTCAGCGTATAGAGCGCGGTGCGCAGCGCATGCGCGTCGCCCGCCGCCTTGAACCAGTCGCTCGCCGCGCCGACCCAGGTCGGCCCCAGCCCCAGCCCGATGAAGTTCATCACCAGCAACAGCAACGCGCCCGCCAGCACGCGCTGATCGGGCCGCACTTCCTCCTGGACCAGCGCGACCGATGACGACAGGTAGAAGTAATTGAAGAACATCGTGACGGTCAGCAGCACCAGCGCCAGCGGCCAGCCCGGCGCCCAGACGAACCCGACATAGAAAGGCAGCGCCAGCGCGAGCGAGATGGCTGGCGCCATCGCATAGACCAGCCGCGACCGCCGCGTGAAATGGTCGATCACCCGACCCGACACCAGCATGCCCGAGCACATGCCGATCAGCACGACCAGCGCGTACCAGATCGCGACCTCCGACAGCGTCATGCCTTTTTCGCGGATCAGGAACAGCACCGCGAAATTGCCCACGCCATAGGTCACGAATTGCGTCGCGCCGCTGCCCAGCGCGGCGAGCATCAGCACCGGATGGGTGAAGAACATGCCCAGCGTCGCCCAGAACCCGGCCTTGCCGTCGGCGGCCGCATCGAGCGCGTCGAGCGCCTCGACGCTACTCCGCGCGGTGTCGGTGGCGCCGCGGGCGGGCTCGCGCAGGAACAATCGCAACAGGATCGCGGTGACCACGCCGACCCCGCCGATCGCCAGGAACGCGTCGCGCCAGTCGAACCGCGCCGCGATCGACGCCCCGAACGCGATACCCAGCGCCGCACCGAGCGGCGGGCCGAGATTGTAGAGGCCGAGCGCGATCCCGCGCCGCCCGGGCGGAAAGCTGTCGGTGATCAGCGCATAGGACGGCGGCACGCCCCCCGCCTCGCCGAAACCGACCGTCATCCGTGCCGCGACCAGCTGCGGATAGGTCGCCGCGAGCCCGCAACAGATCGTCGCCGCGCTCCAGATCGCGCAGGCCAAGGACAGGATGGTGACGCGATTGGTGCGATCGGCGAGCCAGCCGACCGGGATCGCGATGAAGCAATAGAAGAGCGCGAAATACAGCCCACCGATCAGGCCGAGCTGGCCGTCGCTGATGTGCAAACTGTCCTGGATCGGCTTGGCGAGGATGCCGAGCAGCGAACGATCGAGGAAGTTGATGACATAAACGAAGGTCAGGACCGCCAGGGTCGCCCAGGCGCGAGCACTGGACCTGGGCAAGGCCCCGCTCCGGGGAATGCCGACCCCCGCCATCAGCGGCGGCACCGCGCGAGACCGGCGTCGGCGCGACCATCGCCCGACGCGCCCCACTGCGGGGTGCGGACCGCCGCCAGAAAATCCATTGTCCTCTCCCGGTTCCCGGCCGCGGCTCTGGTCCGCTCTCGGCGCGCATCATGACGCGACAGCCGGAACGCTGTCAATATACACTATCTTGTGGGTGAATATATATCAGGCCATCGGCGTCGTGGCGCTTGACGCGTGCCCGATCAGGCTGGAAGGACGATGGCTGTGACGAACGACGCCAAACCGCCGCGCCGGTCCCGCAAGGCCGAGCAACGCGCGGAGACCATGGAGCAGATCCTCGACGCGGCCGAGGAGCTGTTTTCGCGGCACGGGCTGCACGGCACGACGTTGAAGGACGTCGCCAAGCAGGTCGGCGTCCACCACACGTTGCTCAATTACTATTTCGCCGACAAGAAAGCGCTGTTCGATGCGGTGTTCGCGCGCCGCGCGGTCGTCACCAGCGAGCTCCGCATGAAGGCGCTCGACGATTACGAGGCGGCGTGCGGCGGCAAGCCGACGATCGAGGGCGCGCTGCACACCTTTCTCGACACCGACCTCGACCTCTACATCAACGGCGGAGAGGGCTGGAAGAATTACGCCAAGCTGGGCGCACAGGTCGCCAACACCCCCGAATGGGGCGCCGATTTGATGGACGAGCATTTCGACCCGGTCGTGCTGCGGCTGATCGGCCTGCTCAAGAAAGCGATGCCCGATTGCGCGCCAGAGGACATCTTCTGGGGCTATCATTTCGTCACCGGCGCGCTGATGCTGACGCTGGCGCGCACCGGCCGCATCGACAAATTGTCGGGCGGCCTCGCCAGGTCCGACGATTTCGTCGCGGTGAAGGAGCGGATGGCGACATTCATGGCCGCCGGCCTGCGCGCGATCTGCGCCTGAGCCGGGCGGATCGCCCGGCGCCGCCACCGCGCCGCTGATGGCTTGTCAGCCCCCGGGAGATGCGGTAAGCGCCGCCGCCTCATCGCCCTCCAACGGGCTTGGGGGCCGCCTTAGCTCAGCTGGTAGAGCATCGCATTCGTAATGCGGGGGTCACAGGTTCGAGTCCTGTAGGCGGCAC
>NZ_JBQCCN010000061.1:0-17180 GCF_051962185.1 Sphingomonas sp. | reverse complement strand
GGAATGCTGGTCGCCATGCCGACCGCGATCCCGGCGGCGCCGTTGGCGAGCAGGTTGGGAAACGCGCCCGGCATCAGCTCGGGCTCCTGATCCTCGCCATTATACGTGGGGCGGAACCCGACCGCATCCTCGTCGAGCCCGTCCATCAGGTCGGTCGCGACCTGGGTCAGCCGCGCTTCGGTGTAACGATAGGCGGCGGCGTTATCGCCGTCGATGTTGCCGAAATTGCCCTGCCCGTCGACGAGCGGATAACGCAGCGAGAAATCCTGCGCGAGCCGGACCATCGCGTCATAGACCGAGGCGTCGCCATGCGGATGGTATTTGCCGATGACGTCGCCGACCACGCGCGCCGATTTCTTGTAGGCGCTGTTGGGGTCCATCCGCAGCAGCCGCATCGCCCAGAGCAGGCGGCGGTGCACCGGCTTCAGCCCGTCGCGGACATCGGGCAGCGAGCGCGCCGTGATCGTCGACAGCGCATAGACCAGATACCGTTCGCTGAGCGCGCTGTCGAACGGCGCGTCGAGCACGCCCACGGAAGGATTGTCGGGAAGGTCGGTCGTCTCTGATGCCATCAGAAGCGGTTAGAGCCAATTTCGATCGGGGGGAAGCGGGCGCCGGCCGCTACGTCCGAGCGACGACACGATGGCGCTTCCCGCGCGCCATCCGCCTCAGGCCACGATCCAGTGCGGCAGGCCGCCCATCGCGTCGGCCTTGATCACATTCTGGTCGAGTTCGTGCTTGCCGTCAGGTTTGATGACGTGCTGGAACATCTGATAGCCGCGATGCGACACGGGCGTGATGTTACCCGCCGCGCGCCAATAATGCCGGGTCTTCAATCGGAAGAACAAGTCGTCGGCCGACAGCCGGACGTTGAACCCGATATAGATTCCTGGCTCATAGCCCGCGCCCGCGACCTGATCGAACCAGGCGTTGCAATAAGCGACGACCGCCTCGTGATCGACGTCCTGCGGCAGGTCCTCCAGATCGAGCCATGTCGTGATCCCGGACGGCAGCGCTGCCGCCCGGCAATAGGCCGCCGCGTTGCCGCCGTAACTGGTGCCGAGATCGCCGGACGGGACCCAGCCGTGCCTGGCGACGTGCTGCACCACCATCAGCGCCAACCCGCCGTCCACGATCAGTTTGGCCTCGGCCGCCGAGAGGTCGGCGGTGCCGTTGTCGTGATTGGCCTGCCGACTCGCATCGGTCCGGCTGACGTAGCGGACACAGAACGAATATCCCTGGGCGACAAAGGACGCGATCTGAGCATTCGTCAGCGGCACCGCCGTATCGAACCCCATCGCACCGTTGGTCGCGAGCTCCACCGTACCTGCCGTCAAGAGAGCCCCCAAGCAGCCGTGACGAGGAGAGTAGGACGTCAAACGGCGGCCGAATCAACCCAATCTTGGGCCATACCGGCTCGATTTGACCGGGAGGGTCGCCGCCCGCTCAGATTGTCGTTGCTTTGCAGGAGCTTGCTAAAATCGATCGCGTCACAACCCGCCCCGCTCCCGCTCGAACTCGGCGCGACGGCGTTCGCCGCGCGCCTTGAGCAGGTCGTGGCGAGATAGAATACCGACCACCTTGCCGCTGTCGGCATCGACGATCGGGACGCGGCCGATCCCGGTTTCGACCATCAGATCGGCGACCTCGCCGATCGGGGAGTGGCGATAGGCCATCGGTTGCGACGCGTCGGACAGCACTTCGGCGAGTGGCGTGTCGGCCTGGCCGCGCTCGACCTGCCAGCGCAGCGCGTCTGAGCGCGATACCAAACCGACCAGCCGGTCGTCCTTGCCCACGACCGGATAGGAACGGTGCGTCGCATGGTCGGCGAAGAAGGCGACCACGTCGCGGATCGGCATGTCGCCGGGCAGCGTCTCCGGATCGGGCGTCATGACCTGTTCGGCCTGGAGGAAGTCGAGCGGATCGACGGTATATTCCTGCAGGATGTGTCGGCCGCGGCGCGCGATCTTCTCCGTCAGGATCGAGCGGCGCATGATCAGCACGCTGACCGCATAAGCGCCGACCGCCGCTGCCGTCATCGCCGGCAGGTCGCCGAAATGCCCGGTCACCTCGACCGCGAAGAAAGCGCCAGTCAGCGGCGCGCGCATCGCCCCGCTCATGATCCCCGCCATCCCGGCCATCGCCCAGAAGCCGGCCGGCCCCGGCAGGAACTGCCCGAGCGCGACGCCGAGCGCGCCGCCCAGGATCAGCAGTGGGGCGAGCACGCCGCCCGACGTCCCCGATCCCAGCGCAATCAGCCACACCACCGCCTTGACCACCAGCAGCGCGAGCACGACCCGCAAGGTCATCGATCCGTCGAGCAGCGACTGGATGTTCGAATAGCCGGCACCGAGCACGTGCGCATCGATCAGGCCGCCCAGCCCGACGACAATCCCGCCCAGCGCGGGCCACCAGAACCAATGGACCGGCAGGCGGTGGAACAGATCCTCGACCTTGTAGAGCGCGACCGACAGTAGCGCCGCCTCGAGCCCGGCCAGGATTCCGATGACGAGCGATCCCGACGCCGCCTGCCACCAGTCGAGCGCGACGGCGGGGAACGGAAACATCGCGGCGGAACCGAACAGCATCGGGCGGCAGGCGAACGACACCAGCACCGCGGTCACCACAGGTACGAAGCTGCGCGGTTTCCACTCGAACAGCAGCACTTCGATCGCCAGCAGAACCGAGGCCAAAGGCGTGCCGAAAATGCCGGTCATGCCGGCCGCGGCGCCCGCGACCAGCAACGTCTTGCGCTCCGCGGCGCTCAGCTTGAAGCGCTGCGCGAACAGCGACCCGATCGCGCCGCCGGTCATGATGATCGGGCCTTCGGCGCCGAACGGCCCGCCGCTGCCGATCGAGATCGCCGACGAGATCGGCTTGAGGATCGCGACCTTCAGCGACAGCCGGCTCTCGCCATAGAGGATCGCCTCGATCGCTTCGGGAATGCCGTGCCCCTTGATCTTTTCCGATCCATAGAGCGCCATCAGCCCGATCATCAGGCCGCCGATCGCCGGAATCGCCACCATCAGCAGGCCGAGATGCGCATCCGTGATCTCGGCATGAGCCGACGACAGCCGGCCGAACCAGAACAGATTGGTGGCGACCGCGATCAGCCGGATCAACACCCAGGCGCCGAACGCCGCGCCGGCGCCGACCGGGATCGCCGCCGCGGTGAGCATGATCATGCGCAAATCGGCGCTATGATCGCCTAGCGGACGCGCCTTGTCGGCGGACGTGGAATTGAGAGACATGAGAACCTGTTTTAGGGGGGAATCGTCGCGCCCCTATATCGCAACGCGATATTGTTCAATCAAAGGATGCCTCGGTCATGGCAAGCACGGGTGAATTGACGGACGCCGAATATGCGGCGCTGGCCGATTTTCGCCGCACCTTACGTCAGTTCCAGGCCTTCAGCGAGGAACAGGTCGCCGACTTCGGCATCACCCCGCAACAGCACCAGGCGCTGCTCGCCATCCGCGGCGCGGCACCGAAACCGGTCACCGTCGGTTATGTCGCGGACTGCCTGTTCGTGAAGCCGCACAGCGCCTCGGGCCTGATCATCCGGCTCGAAGCGCTGGGGCTCGTCGCGCGCCACGCTTCGCCCAGCGACGGGCGCCAGGCATTGGTCGACCTGACGCCGCGGGCACGCGCATTGCTCGAACAATTGTCGGCGGTGCATCGCGAGGAGATCGTGCGGATGCGGCCGATGCTGAAGACGTTGCTCGATACCATCGCCTGATACGGACTCCTCATCGCCAGCCGCTTGAATTTATATCGCAATGTGATATAAAATGCCGGTCAGGAGGGACGGCCGGATGCATATCTTGTCGGTCATCGTCGAATCGCTCGGCCTCATCATCGGCAGCGTGGTCGCCGCCATCCTGATCTGCTGGTTCCTGTGGAGCGCCTTCCGGCTGATCCGCCATCCCGCCTGGGGTCCCCCGATCGTCGTCGTCCCGGTCATCCTGTGGGCGGCGAACATGCTGCCGCGCAGCGAGTTCCTGCGCATGACCCTGGTGTTCGCGCTGCTCGCCGCGATCCCTTTCTGGGTTGAGGGCCGCGCCTGGCGCGCCGCCTGGATCGAGCGGCAAGATCCCGGCACCGGCGACCCGGCGGCTAGCTGACCATGGCCGACGCACCCCGCTATCCGGTCTTGGCCGCCTGCATCGCACAGGATCGCGCGCCGCGCCCCGACGAGGTCGATCGCGTCGCACGTCGCATCCTGCGCGAAGGATTAGGCACGCGCACCGGCGGGGACGAGGCGACCGCGCAGCAGCTTGCCGTCCGGGCAGCCAGGACCGCGCTGCTCGGCGGCCGCGCGACGAATTGAGCGGCCCGGCACCCCGACCGATCAGCCGGTGATGGACGCCGTCGCTGCGCCCCGCGCTACCATTTGATCTGGTTGCTCGCCGGGCCCTTGTACTGGTTGCTGGACGGTGCCTTGTATTGATTGCTGGTCGGCGCCTTGTACTGGTTGCTGACCGGCCCCTCGCCCTTGATCTGGCTGCTCGAAGGCGCCTTGTATTGGTTGCTCTTGAACTGCTCGCTCTTGATCTGGGTGCTGTCCGGCTTGTCGAGCCCGATCAGAACGCCCTGATTGTTGCCCGTCGGCTGAACGGATCGCTGCTGCGCCGCCGCGTCGGTCACGCCCAGCGACAGGCCCAGTAACGATACCGCCGCCGCCAGCGCAGGTTTCTTGAGATCGGCCATGCCATCCTCCCTGCAAACGAGAGCGGTCCGGGAATGACGAACGGCTCTCAACGGCGGCAGGATATTCCCCTGCCGCTACGGAATATTGGCCGAATGCGACACTTGGCGCTGGGCTAGGTGATCCAGCCGCCGATGTCCTCGATCTCCCAGTTCTGGCCGACCTTGCGAATGCGGATCGTCCCGCCGCTCCAGCCGGTCGACCAGGACAGATAGCCGCGATCGCGCGCGCGATCGAAGACCACCTTGCTCAGCGATACGGCGTGGAAGGCCGGGGTGGCGCGATTCAAGCGCGCGAGCTGGGCGGGACCATAGACGATCATCAGTCGATCGGGGCGGAGGCAGGCATAATCGGCCGGCGCGCCGTCGATCAGGATCGGGCGATCCGCGCTATTGGGATCGATCCGCGGCCGGATCGGCAACGCCAGCTTGCCGGGATCGCGGTCTACCGGCTCGAACAGCGCGCCGGTGCCGCCGCTGAAAACCTTGTCGAGGATCGCCATCATCGCGGCGCGAAGGGGCGCCGCGTCACTGCCGCATTCGGCGTCGGGAGAACGCCCCACGACATAAGCGGCCGGCGTGCCGTCGACCGCAGTGACGAGCAGATGCGCCGCCGCCAGATCGGTCAGGCCATCGCCGTCGCTGTCGCGCGTCAGATCGGCGATGGGCACGCGGAGATAGATGCCCTCGCGAGAGCGCAGCGTCCGCAATCCCACCGGCGGATAGGTTATCGAGCGTGTGTCGAGCAATTTCTCGTCGACCGCGATCGTCAGCGCGTCGCCGTCGAACAACGGCATCTTGGGATTGCCCAGGACGAGATACGGGAAGCGCTCGGCGAGACCCGTATAGAGCGGCCTACGCCAACTGCGCCCGCCGTCGTCGGACAAATGCACCCAATAACCGCCACGCGTGACCTCGCCGGTCGGGTCGTAATTCTGCGACAGGCTGATCACCGCGATGCGATCGCCCTCGCGGCCGATCCGAACCGGATCGTAGCCCTTGGGCAACGGAGCCCATTCCTTCGACCAGGGCATCGCGCGGCCGGTGCCGCGCAGGGCGGCGGGAATTGGGGCCACGGCGAAGGGCGACGGCAGAGGTTCGGCCGCGGGACGATCGCCGAATGCCGGTTCTTCCGGCCGCTCGGCGGCGCCCCACACGCGGGTTGCCGTCTCGACAGCGGCGGAACGGCCGGCCGCGACATCGGGCACGTGCGCCGCCTCCACCAAAGCCATGGCCGGGGCGGAGCGGTCGGGATAGCCGGTCTCGAACGCAGTCGCGCGGGCCGAGCGCCGCGCGTCGGCGCAAATCGAGTCGAGCGCATCCCCGGCGAACACGCGACAGGTCAGCGCGGCGGGCACCTTGCCCTGCACTTCCCCCAGATGACTGGCATAGAACAACTCGGCCATCGGGTAAGGATCCGAACCGCTGTCGTGGAGCATATGATCGAGCAGCGCGATCCCGGCGTCGCCATCTTCGATCTTCCCGCACGGCCGCGCGGCGCCTGCATTGGTCGCGAAAACGCAAGCCACGCGCTCGCGGATCGTCGCGGTGCCGGGCAATCGCGCGAACAATTGCTCGGCGCGATCGGTGCGGCCGGCCAGCGCATAGGCGGCAACCAGCCCCATCCGCACCTCGAGGTTACGCGCGTCGCGGGCGATCTCGTAATCGTCGAGCGTGATCGGCAATCCGTCGGCGACGATCGCCGGCTCTCCGACGCGACCGTCGAACAGTATATCGCGATCGGTGGGCGACAGAGCATCGAACAGCGCCATCGCGCGATCGTCCTGCCCGGCCTCGAGCAGCATCGCGATATAGCCGTGTGTCAGGTACAGGGCCGCGGCGTCGCGATGCTCGGCATCGATCCGCGCCAGTGCCGCGGGGCTGGTCACATAAGCGTATAGCGGGAGTGCCGCGACCGGCGGCAACCAGTCGGAGCTGGCCGCCTCGATCAGCGCGGGCGTCGCTCGGTCGGGCGCGATCTGGGCGAAGCGGACATACGCCTGGGCGCACGTACGGCCGGCCCGCGCAACGCCCCAGGCATCGTCCGCGCGATCCGTTGCGCCGGACAGAAGCTCGTCGATGCTCGCCGGCGAACATCGATCCTCGGAGATCAGGCTGGCCGCCGCCGCTTCCAGCACCAGGGGCGAGCGACGGGTGTCGGTCAACAGCTTGAGGAAGCGGTCGTGAAGCTCGGCGCGCTGGCTCGCGGTCGGGTCGGGGCGGCTCATGTCGGCCTTGGCGTAGAGCCAGAGATCGATCAGCTCGCGCATCGCCGGCGCCGGCAGCTCGTAGCGCGACGCCAGCGCGGCGGCCGCGCGATCGGTCGGGCCCTGCTTGAGCTCGGCGACCAGCGCCGTTTCCCAGCCGTCGAGAAGCACGCCATGATCGGCGCGGATTTTCTGATCCTCGCCGAGATAATAATCGAGCGATGCCTTGTTGGGTTTGGGCAATTCCGCCGACGCGGCGCTCGCCGCCAATCCCGCCAGCACCAATGCGCATCGCCAAAGCGGCATGACGTCCCCTCGCCAGTTTCGCTTATGCTAGCCGCGTCCGGGGACGGTGCGAACCGTCAATCGGCGATTTTTTCGGTCGGATTCGAAGGCGATCGCCTCACACCGGGCTGGGCAGGTCGCGCGCCAGCTCGGCACGCAGCCAGTCGCGGAAGCGGCGGATCTTGGGGACGGTGCGCCGCGCCTCGGGATAGCACAGCCAATAGGCATAGCCCCGGGTCGAGACCTGCTCGAACGGCCGCACCAACCGGCCCTCGGCAAGGTCGTTGCGCCAGAAGAAGGGAGTCAGCATCGCCATCCCCTGCCCGGCCATCGCGGCATGGCCTTCGTGCGCCTGGCTGTCGAGGCGGACGCCGACGCGCGGCGGGCCGTCAGGCACCTCGACGCCGGCCTCGCGCAGCCAGAACGGCCACCATGGATCGTGCGGGCTGATCTGCGGCACGTGCAGCAGGTCCTGCGGCGAGAACGGACCATGGCGTCGCAGGAAACCGGGCGAGCACATCGGGGTGAAATCGATCCGCACCAGCAATTCCTCGTGGAGATCGTCCCAGCCGCCGAGCCCGGCGCGGATCGCGACGTCGACATCGTCGCTGACGAAATCGGCCAGCGCGTCGCTGGTCAGCAGGCGCACCGCCATTTCCGGGTGATTCATCTGAAAGCTGCCCAACCGCCAGGCGAGCCAGGTATTGGCGAAGGTGTTGGAGGTCGACACCGTCAGCACCGCCTCGTCATCCGCGCGGATCGCCCCGAACGCGGCGTCGATCGCGTCGAACGCGCGGGTGATCTGCGGCGCCGCCTTGCGCCCGGCATCGGTCAGTACCACGCGGCGCTTCTCGCGGCGGAACAGCGGCGCGCCGAGCCGTTCTTCCAATAATTTGACCTGATAGCTGACCGCCGCCTGGGTCATCCCCAATTCGCTGGCGGCGGCAGTGAAATTCTCGTGCCGGGCGGCGGCTTCGAACACGCGGACGGCGGCAAGGGGCGGTAGGCGACGCATAGCGACTTGATAAGCAGGACTTGTCGATACTGTCCAACGATTTGTTGGCGATCCCTCGCCCCCGGGAGCATATCCCGATCGTCACCAACGCCGGATTTATGAAGGAGGATTCAGCCATGCGCGACGATTTTCTGAGCGGCGACTGGGCCGCCAACAAACCCCGCCTGAGCGCGGATATCGATAAGCTGGGCAGCAGCCTGGCGGCGAAGATCGGCGACAGTTTCGAAGCGCTCAACCGGGCGCAGTTCGACGCCCCCTGGCGCCGCCCGCACCGCAAGGTTCGCATCGCCGGCCTGCGGTGAGCCGACAAGCCCCCGGGGCCGGGATGCAACCCCTCGCACATGCCCGGCCCAGACCGACCGGCGGCGCCGCCCCGATGGCAGGACCCGCTTCCTTCTTGCCTTCCGCGCGCCGCCGGTCTTTTCCCTTCGCATGAGCGATGATTTCGTGCCGCTGACCTGGGCCGACCTGACCGGCTGCCCGCGCCCCGAGCCGCAAGCGGCGATCGCCTATGGCGACGACCCGTGGCAACGCGTCGACCTGTGGCTGCCCGACGGACCCGGCCCCTTTCCCACCGTCCTGATGGTTCATGGCGGGTGCTGGACGACCGGCATCGCCGACCGCACGCTGACGAACTGGGTGGCCGACGATCTGCGCCGCGACGGGTTCGCGGTGTGGAACATCGACTATCGTGGCGTCGACCGGCCCGGCGGCGGCTATCCCGGCACGTTTCAGGATGTCGCGGCCGCCGCCGACGCGTTGCGCGGCTATGCGCCCAAATATGGCCTCGACCTACGCCGCGTGGTGGCAATCGGGCATTCGGCCGGCGGCCACCTGGCCTTGTGGCTGGCCGGGCGCCGCCGCTTGCCGCAGGACAGCGTCTTGTGGTGCGCGACGCCGTTGCCGATCGCGCATGTCGTGGCGTGCGGCGCGCTGGCCGATCTCGAGGCGGTCGCCGCGAGCCCCGACAAGGGCTGCGGCACCGACGTCGTCGGGGATCTGGTCGGCGACGCGAGCACCGGCCGCGACGTCTATGCCGACACTTCCGTCCCGCGCCTGTTGCCGATCGGCGTGCGCCACGACCTGGTCTATGGCCGCGAGGATCGCATCGTCCCCTATCGCCTCGCGACCGATTATGCCGATCGCGCGGGCGCCGAGGCCGTGCTGCACACGGTGCCGGACACCGGTCATGTCGAATTGGTCACGCCGGGCACTCCAGCGTGGACGGTGACGAAAAGATTGATCGCCGCCGCGTTCGCGCCCCGCGCCTAACGCGCGCGGCATGAGCCTTACTAATCCTTCCCTGCCAGGGGTGGAATGATCTGAAGCCTGGCTCTCGGCGCGCGCTCGCGCTCCCCTTTCCTACACCCGCCCCAACAACTCATCGCTCAAAACCTTCGGCTTGACGCATAATCCCATCAATGAGATGGTGTATAGCAACAGGGCAAGAACGGGAGAGATGCGATGCGTTACGTGTTGCTGACGACGACGTGCCTGACGATGCTGCTGGCGGGATGCAGCAAGACCAACGACGGCTCACGCTACGAACCTGACCGGCTTTCGACGACGTCCAATGCCGCGACGGTCGCCGATGCCGCGCCTGGCGGGGCGCCGCAAACCGAGGCCATCACCGCGCCGAACGAGGTCACCCCCGGCGTCGATGTCACCGCGGCGCCGGGCGTCGCGTTCAATTACGCTTATGCCTTTCGCCTGCCCGCACAGAACATCAAGGATGCGCAAGAGGCGCATGCTTCCGCCTGCGAGAAGCTCGGGCCGCAGCATTGCCGCATCACCGGCATGCTCTATCGCCTGGTCGGTGAGAACGACATCCAGGGAGCGATCGACTTCAAGCTCGACCCGGCGCTGGCCCGCGCGTTCGGCAAGCAAGGCATCGACGCGATCGTCAAGGCCGACGGCAAGTTGGTCGATGCCGAAATCACCGGGATCGATGCCAACGCCGCGATCAAATCGCTCGACACGCAACGCCAACAGGCCGACGCCGAACTGCAGCGGCTCGACCGGCAACTGGAGCGCAGCGATCTCAAGGCCGAGGAACGCACCGAATTGCAGCGCCAGCGTGCCACGCTCGTCACCCAATTGCAGGACGTGAAGAGCCAGACCGGCCAACAGGAGGAATCGCTCGCCACCACGCCGGTCGGCTTTCGCTATCAATCGGGCGCCGCGGTGCGCGGGTTCGACGGCAGCGCGCCGATCACCAGCGCCGGCAACGTCTTCCTCGATTCGGCGCAAGTGACGATCGGCATCGTGCTGACCGTGCTCGCCGCGCTCGGCCCGCCGGGACTGATCGTGCTGCTCGGCTTCCTGCTCTGGCGCCGCTTGCGCCCGCGCCGGCGGCTGGTCGCGGCCGAGGCGTGATTGCGCGCGACGACCGCTTTCGATATAGGCTTTTCTCTTACCGCCCCGGCGCGCCACTCGCGTTGCCGGGGCCGATCATTTCAGGAAGGTACGCGGAGACGATGGCACGCCGCCGCCAGATCTACGAAGGCAAGGCCAAGATCCTTTACGAGGGTCCGGAGCCGGGCACGCTGATCCAATATTTCAAGGACGATGCGACCGCGTTCAACGCGCAGAAGAAGGGCACGATCAGCGGCAAGGGCGTGCTCAACAACCGCATCTCCGAGCACATCTTCACCCTGCTCGGCATGATCGGGGTACCGACGCACTTCATCCGCCGTCTCAACATGCGCGAGCAACTCATTCGCCAGGTGGAGATCGTGCCGGTCGAAGTGGTGGTGCGCAACGTCGCCGCCGGGTCGCTGTCGAAGCGGCTGGGGATCGAGGAAGGCGTCCAGCTGCCGCGCACGATCATCGAATATTATTACAAGGACGACGCGCTCGGCGATCCGATGATCACCGACGAGCATATCGCGGCGTTCGGCTGGGCCAGCCAGGAGGAGATGCACGACATCGCCGACCTGGCGATCCGCACCAACGATTTCCTGTGCGGCCTGTTCGCGGCGATCGGCATCCGGCTGGTCGACTTCAAACTCGAGTTCGGCCGCATCTGGGACAATGATTACAGCCGCATCATCCTGGCCGACGAGATCAGCCCCGATGGGTGCCGGTTGTGGGACATGGAAACCAACGAGAAGCTCGACAAGGATCGCTTCCGCCGCGACCTGGGCGGCGAAGTCGAAGCCTATCAGGAAGTCGCGCGACGGCTCGGCCTGTTGCCCGAAGGCGGTGACAGCGCGGTGCTCGACCTCGAATCGCATCGCCAGAGCCGGGGCAAGTAGGTCCCGGCCGCGGCGAGCGGCGCTACGGTTCGGAGAGCGATCGGGGCGTCAGCCCTTGACCTTGAACCCGCAGATGATGCCGAAGATGAACGACGAGGCCAGCGAGAGCTGAACCCAGCCGTCGGGGTCGCTCCAGCCGAAATATTGGCTGCCGACCGCGAACAGCGTGATGAACAGGATCATTGCCAGTCCGGCCATGTCCGAAACCCCTCAACAGGCAAGCGCAACCCCCAGCGAGTCGCCCGCACGGCAAAACGCTGCGCCCGCCGGGTAAACGAAGTGTAAAACTTGCGGCGAAGCGCCGGCGCGGCCATAGGGGCGCCGACTCCCACATTCCCAGCAGGAAGCCGCCGCCATGAAGGTTCGCATCGTCGTCACCCTCAAGTCCGGGGTGCTCGACCCACAAGGAAAGGCGATCCACAAATCGCTGGAAAGCCTGGGCTTCGGCGGCGTCAACGACGTCCGCGCCGGCAAGGTGATCGAGCTCGACGTCGCCGACTCGGTGACCGACGACGAGCTCGACGGCATGTGCCGCAAGCTGATCGCCAACACGGTGATCGAGAATTACCGGATCGAACGATGACAGCCGCCGTCGTCGTCTTCCCGGGATCGAACTGCGACCGCGACCTCGCCGTCGCGATCGAGTCGATCATGGGCAAGAAGCCCAACATGGTGTGGCACGGCGAGACCGAGCTGCCCGCGGGCACCGATCTGATCGCGCTACCGGGCGGCTTCTCTTACGGCGATTATCTGCGCTCCGGCGCGATCGCGGCGCGCTCCCCGGTGATGCGCGCGGTGGTCGACGCGGCCGAGCGCGGCGTGCCGGTGCTGGGCGTGTGCAACGGCTTTCAGGTGCTGACCGAGGCCGGGCTTCTGCCGGGCGCGCTGATGCGCAATGCCGGGCTCAATTTCGTCTGCCGCGACGTCGAATTGTCGGTCGAGAATGCGCAGAGCGCGTTCACCAGCCGCTATGCCGCCGGCGAGACCATCCTGATCCCGGTCGCGCATCACGACGGCAATTACGCCACCGATGACGAGACGCTCGATCGCCTCGAAGGCGAAGGCCGCGTCGCGTTCCGCTATACCGGCAACGTCAACGGATCGGCGCGCCAGATCGCCGGCGTGCTCAACGCCGCGGGCAACGTGCTCGGCCTGATGCCCCACCCCGAACGCAAGATCGAGGCCGCGCACGGCGGCGACGACGGCCGCCGGCTGTTCGAAGGGCTGATGGAGCTGGTCTCGGCCTGAGTGCCGGAGCTTCGGCAGAGCGTATCGACACACGAATTAATCCTCCCCGCCAGGGGGAGCGTCCGGGCTTTGGCCTGCCCCCGGCAGGCCAAGATCGCGTCCGGGGGGCGCGATCTCGCCCGAACACGCCGAAGGCGACGGAGGGGGAGAACGGCGATCCACTAGCCGCGTGCTTCCTCCCCCCTTCCGTCAGGCTACGCCTGACACCTCCCCCTGGCGGGGGAGGATTGAAAATGGCCAACACTTTCGGCCTGGAGCGTCCTAGACCTTCGCCTTGAACGGCGAGAAATCGGTCCCTTCGTCGAACACGTCGACGCCCTCGGCGCGCTTGAGCCCGCCGACGATCAGATAGGTGACCGGCGTCAGCACGACTTCCCACATCACCTTCAGGAACCATTGGGTGAACAGCACGGTGACGACGAGGTGCGTCGTCCATCCCTCCGCGCCCAGGAAGGCGAGCGGATAGAAGATCAGGCTGTCGACCCCCTCCCCCGCGATGGTCGAGCCGATCGTGCGGGTCCAGAGATGCTTGCCGCGCGTCATGATCTTCATCTTGGCGAGCACGAACGAATTGACGAACTCGCCCGCCCAGAAGGCGGCGCAGCTCGCGAGCACGATGCGCGGCACCTGGCCGAAGATCGTCTCGTACGCCTTCTGGTTGGTCCAGTCGGGCGCGGGCGGCAGCGCCACAACGACCCAGCTCATGAACGCCATGAACAACACCGCGCCGAACCCCGCCCAGATGACGCGGCGCGCGCGCGCGTAGCCATAGACCTCGGTCAGCACGTCGCCGATGACGTAGGAGATCGGGAAGAACAGGATGCCGGCGCCGAACGGCCAATAGCCGATCCCCGGCAGCCAGACCTGTGCGACCTTGCCCGCGCCCAACACGTTGGACAGCAACAGGATCGCGACGAATGCCGCCATGACGAAATCGTAATAGCGGAAGTTGTGGACGGTGTTCGCCGCCACGGCGCGAAGCGCGGTCGATTCCCCCTCGGTCATGGCGGCGGTTATGCTGAAGGTTCCGGCCGTCCGCAATCATCGAGAGCGCGCACCAGGATTGCGGCATGGCGGCCGACGGCGAAACGGCGAGCGCGGGGGATTGCCGGTTGCCGGTCCACGCCTTAGGCGGGAACCGGGCGCCCGTAGTTCAACTGGATAGAGCACGAGCCTTCTAAGCTTGGAGTTGCAGGTTCGAGTCCTGCCGGGCGCGCCAGATTTCCTGGGACGGATCGCACCCACCCCTGCCCGTCGTCGCTCGCGCCCGCACACGCAGGACCACCTGCGCTCGACGTGCCGCCGGACCGGCACGGAGTGATACCGGCGGATTCGGTCGCGGCGCTGATGCGCTTGCGCCGCAACATCGATCGATTGGGAGGCGCGATCTGATGCATCGCTGATGCTGGCCGAATATGGACATGCCCATCGTCCGGACTTGCTTGTTCAGCGTCTTCCGATGTGTATTATACTAGCAATACACATCGGAATTCAGACGTGCGTCGCTGGGCATTTTTCACCCTTATCGCCTTCCTTCTCCTCACCGCCGCCGCCGCGATTGCACTCGGCGGCGAGCCGCCGCAGCCGGTCCTCGCCAAGAACGGTCCCGGCCTCGTCGCTACCTTTGTCCGGCTGATCAGCACGTCCGACAAACCCGTGCGCGCCGTCTCGTTCGATGTCCAAAGCGCGACCCTGGCGGTGACAGGCGTGGACGGCCGGGTCAGAATCCTGGCGGTCCCGGGCGGACAGCCGGTTCGCGAGTTCGTCCATCCCGGCGGCGCCACCGCGCTCGACCGCTCTCCCGACGGGCGGCAGGTTGCGACGGTCGGTTATGACGGCATGTTACGGCGGTGGAATCTGGCGAACGGTTCGGCCCGCGCGGTCAGAATATCCGCGCAGCCGCTTTGGGCGATCCGCTTCAGCCCGGACGGCAAGCTGCTCGCCGTCGCCGGCGAGGATATGTTGATCCACCTGCTGACGATCGATGGCGTGCCGGTCCGGACGCTTGCCGGGCATCGACGCAATGTCTGGGACCTGGCGTTCAGCCCCGACGGCCGCACGCTCGCGAGCGGCAGTTTCGATCACGCGCTCAAGATCTGGGACGTCGCGTCGGGGCGGCTGATCCGGACGGAGGACGGGCACAATGAGGCGATCGTCGCGGTCGACAGCCGGCGCGGCGACGGCCTGGTCGCAACCGGCGGCGACGACGCGACGCTGCGCTTCTGGCGATCGACCGGCGCGCCGGTGCGGACGCTGGCCGCCGGTCAGTTCGTCGATGCGCTGGCCTTCAGCGCGGACGGGCGATGGCTGGCGAGCGGCGGGCGAGAAAGCCACGGCATCCACGCGCTGATCAAGCAACTGCTCGGGCGCCATATATTCGACGGATCGAATCCCACCGCGCGGCTTTGGCGCGTCGACGACGGCGCGTTGGTAGCGGTGCTGAACCGCCAGCCCGAGGACGTCGTCGCGATCGGCTTCAGCCCCGACGGGAATTGGCTCGCCACCGGGAGCGACGACGGAACGGTGGCGCTCTGGCGGCTGACGCCGGCCGCGCGCTGAGCCGGCGCGCTCGACTGCTCGCGTAGGCGCAGCCCGTCCGCCGCCGGCAGCCATTGCCAACTCCCTCGAATCCCGGAATGAATGGCACGCGCGGTCCCGAGCCGGCGCAGGGGGAGCCATGCAACCTATCTACCGCCTGGCGATTTGCGCTGCGATCGCATCCGCGCCGCTACCCGCGGCGGCGCGCGAGTGGCCGAAGACGGCGGGGTGGGACATCATCGAATTCAAGAACGACTGCGCGATCCATTCGACGTTCACGGGCAAGGGCGAAACCGACCTTACCCTGTTTCTGGAACTCGACGGGCAAGCGATATTGTTGGTCGGGGACGGCGGGCGAAGCGGAAAGGCCGACCTGACCTATGCACTCGACGGCAAGAGATATGCGGGTGGTCCGAGCGTCGAAAGCGGCGGCGAGTTCGAGGCGAGGAAGGCACTCGCGCCGCGGCTCGGAACGGATTTCCTCACCGATTTCGCGGCCGCTTCGACGCTGGCGGTCCTGAAGAGAGATGTCGTCGTCGGCCGCATGTCGCTGCGCGGTAGCGCCGCCGCGATCGCCGTCGCGAAACGCTGCGTCGCCCAGGTCCTCGACGCGCTTCCTGCACCCACCTATGCAGGAGTGGTAGCGAGACCAATCCCGATTCACGGCGGCCCAAAGGGGAATCCGGGCTATTGGTTCACCAACGACGACTATCCGGCCGATGCCAAACGCGCCGGCGCGCAGGGTACCGTTTCAATCGTTTTGAGCGTGGATGCGTCGGGAATCGTTACCGGTTGCCGCGTAGCGACCTCAAGCGGCAATGCCTCGCTGGATGCCGCCACTTGCACGTTGGCCACGCGCCGGGGTCGCTTCAACGTCCAGAAGGACGCCGAGGGAAAAGCCCAGCCCTATACATACACGATGCCCGGCATTCATTGGTCGCTGAACGGCCAGTAAGCGTGAGGCAAATATCAGGCTGGCACCGGTTGAGACCTCGTTGCCTCTCGAACCGACCCAAACCGTCTGACGTAGCATTGGCCTGTCGCGGCCGATATTAGAGAGCCATGTGGTGGCGCCGACGAAAACGACCAGCGTTTGAGGCTGACGGATCCGACGCCGCGCTGCGCGTGCAGCTTGTAGAGGCGTCCGCGAAATTGCGGGGCCAAATACAGCGACAGGATTCCGTCCGATTTTCCCGAGGCGGCGGCTATGGCGGCGATGACCTCGCCGTCCAACTTCTGCAAACCGAGCTCGATCAGATCGAAGAGGCGCTCGCCGAGCTGGACCGGCGCAGCGGATAGCGGCCAACCCGCCCCTACCGCCAGAACTCCACGTGGAAGGCCACCGCCCCGACCGGCTCGACGCAATGCAGGATCGTCGGCTCGACGATCCCCGGCGCGGTCTCCGGCGTGAGCAGCATATCGAGCGGCGCGCGGCGCGGGTCGGTGATGCGATAGCGTAGCCGGCCCTGGGTGACATGGATCAGGCCCCAGGTGCCGGGCTTGGTGTCATGGTCGCGGCGCAGCGCCGCGGGAATCGTGGTGTCGGTCATCGTCGCGGTGCGGCGATAAGGCTTCGCTCCCTCCGGCAAATGGTCGGGGTTGAACCCGAAGCTGCTGCGCGTCGCGTCGGTCACATTCTGGTCGTGCCCACTTTTCGAACTGAAGAAGGCGGCGGCGAACAGGCCGCAACCGAGCAGCACGGAGATGAACACGCCGAGCGTCGTCGCCACGACCATATGCACATTGAGCTGCCCGAACAGCGACAGATACCATAGCGCGCCCGCGACCATCGCCGCGCCGATGATCGCGATCCAGCGCAGCGAGCGGACGAACTCCGCCCAGGCATTGGGCGGCGCGCCCGGCCCGGTCAGCGACTCCATCCACCCGCGCATGTCAGGCCGCCATGCGGATGTCGTCCGCATG
>NZ_JBQCCN010000060.1:0-3408 GCF_051962185.1 Sphingomonas sp. | reverse complement strand
ATGTGTGACCGATCGCGGCGGAATAGCTCGAGCTATTCCGCGCATCGCGATCAGTCCGCCCGGCGGCACCGCGAGGCGCCGACCGACGGCGCGGATTTACTCCGCGCCGGCGCTTCCTAGTCGCGGACCCGCCGAATCCGGAACGGCCGCGCATGCTGCTTCGTTACGCGCCTGACGAGGCGCCTTTTCCGCGCGCTTCGCTAGCCGACGGAGACAATCATGCGACGCAGCTTGGCGGCAATGATCGTGGCGCTGGTGATCGCCCTGATCGGTTTGGTCCTGACCATAGGCGGCGCCTATCTCGTCGTGCTGGGCGGGTCGCTTTATTACCTGATCGCCGGCGTCGCGATGCTCGCCTCCGCCTGGTTGCTGTTTCGCGGCCGGATGCTCGGGGGGTGGCTCTATTGCGCGCTGTTCGTCCTGAGCGCGGTCTGGGGACTGGCGGAGGCGCGCGGCAATGCTTGGGCGATGGTGCCCTGGCTGATCGCGCCGTTCGTGCTGCTGGTCGCGGTCGCCCTGGTCATGCCGACGTTGACCGCGGACCGCAATCGCTGGAAATGGGCCGGCGGCGGGATCGGCGTCGCCTTGGTCGCGGTGATCGCGATCTTCGGCTTGTTGGCGGGCGGCGGGTCGCCCGCGCTCGCGCTGCCGGCGCAGATGTCGCCGGGCATGACCGACCCGTCGGGCCTCGCGACCGGCGGCGACTGGCCGAGCTATGGCGGCACCTATGCCAATTGGCGCTATTCGCCGCTGACCCAGATCGCGCCCGACAATGTCGGCAAGCTCGAGAAGGTCTGGGAGACGCACACCGGCGGCACGCCGACCACCGCCGCGTTCCAGAAGCTCTACGGCACCGAGAACACGCCGCTCAAGATCGGCAATCTGCTCTACACCTGCACCGCGAAGAATGTCGTCGTCGCGCTCGACGCCGCGACCGGCAAGACCGCGTGGCGCTACGATCCCAAGGTCCCCGACGCCTGGATCCCCTACACCACCGCGTGCCGCGGGGTCGCTTACTACCAAGTTCCCGGAGAGGCCGTCGGCACGCCCTGCGCCGCGCGGATCATCGAGGGCACGCTCGACTCGCGCCTGATCGCGCTCGACGCCGCGACCGGCGCGCCGTGCGCCGAATTCAACGGCACTGGCCAGCAGGACACCAAGATCGGCATGGGCCAGGTCTATCCCGGCCTCGCCTCGATCAATTCGGCGCCGAGCATCGTGCGCGGCATCGTCGTGGTCGGGCACCAGATTCTCGACGGCCAGTATCGCGGCGCGCCGTCGGGCGTGATCCAGGGATTCGACGCCAAGACCGGCAAGCTCGCCTGGGCCTGGGACATGGTCCATCCCGATTGGAACGGCTATCCGCCGGCCGGCCAGACCTGGGCGCGCGGCACGCCCAATATGTGGACCGGCAGCGCCGGGGACGAGAAATTGGGACTGGTCTATGTCCCGCTCGGCAATGTCGCGGACGACTATATCTCGACCAGCCGCACGCCGCAGGAAAACGCCTATTCGAGCTCGATCGTCGCGATCGACGTGACCACCGGCAAGCCGCGCTGGAGCTTCCAGGCGGTCAAGAAGGACGTCTGGGACTATGATTTCGGCAGTCCGCCTTCGCTGATTGACTATAAGGGCACCGCCGCGCTGGTGGTGCCGTCCAAGCAGGGCGACCTCTATATCCTCGACCGTGCGACCGGCCGCGCGCTCACGCCGATCGGCTCGATCGCCGCGCCGCAAGGCGGCGTCGAGCCCGGCGAGCGCGCCGCGCGCCAGATCGTCTCGCTATGGCAGACCCTGCGCAAGCCGCCGCTCGAAGAATCGGACATGTGGGGCATGTCGCCGATCGACCAGATGCTCTGTCGCATCCAGTTCCGCCGTGCCGATTACCGCGGCGAATTCACCCCACCCAATGTCGGGCGCAAGAGTGTCGAATACCCCGGCTACAATGGCGGCAGCGACTGGGGCGGCGTGTCGATCGATCCGGTCCGCGGCATCCTGATCGCCAATTACAACGATATGCCCAACCTGGTCCGGCTGCTGCCGCGCGCGCAAGCCGACAAGATGGGGATCAAGCCCCGCTTCGCGTCGAAGGAGATTTCGAGCAAGTCGCATTCGGTCGATCCGCAATGGGGCGTGCCCTATGCGATCGACGTCAATGCCGGCTGGCGCATGCCGTTCACCAAATTGATGTGCAAGCGCCCGCCCTATGGCGGCATCCGCGCGATCGACATCGCCACCGGCAAGACCTTGTGGGACCGCCCCCTCGGCACCGCGCGGCGCAACGGGCCGTTCAACTTGCCGACGATGCTGCCGCTGACGATCGGTACGCCCAATAACGGCGGCTCGGTGACCACGGCGAGCGGGCTGATCTTCATCGCCGCCGCGACCGACGACCTGATTCGGGCGATCGACATGAGGACCGGCAAGACGGTGTGGTCCGCCCCGCTTCCGGCCGGCGGCCAGGCGACGCCGATCGTCTATCAGCAGGACGGTCGCGAATATCTGGTGATCTTCGCCGGCGGGCATCACTTCATGGAGACGCCGGCGGGCGACAGCGTCGTGGCTTACGCCTTGCCGACGCGAAGCTGATGCGCGTCTTGGGGGATGCAAAGCAGGCATCCCGGGCCTAAGCGGGCGGGCCCATGGCCGAATCTCCCCCGCCCCGATCGTCCGCCGACAGCCTGAGACGTGCCCGCGTCCTGCTGCGCCGTCATGGCCCCACTGCATCGGTGTGGCGCCGGCGTAGCGCCATCCTTGCCGGTGCAGTGCTGGTCGGCCTCGCCGCGACCGCGTTTGCCCGCACTGCCGACCGCGCCAGCGCCTTGTTCGACGCGATGGACGCGCGATGCTGGTGGCTGCCGCTAGTGCTGACGCCGGTCAGCTATGTGCTGATCGTCTGGATCACCAATCGCTTCGCCCCCGCCGCGCGCGGCTCGGGCATTCCCCAGATCATCGCCGCCAAGCGCGACCCGGTCGGATCGACGAGCAACCTCGCCTCGGGACGCACCGCGATCCTCAAGACCATCCTGACCGCCGCCGCGCTGGCCGCCGGCGGCTCGGTCGGACGCGAAGGCCCGACGGTGCAACTCGGCGCGACGATCATGGCCTATGCCCACAAGCTGTTGCGCGTCCCGCTCAATGGCTCGGTGCTGGTCGCGGGCGCGGCGGCCGGCGTGGCGGCGGCGTTCAACACGCCGATCGCGGGCGTCGCCTTCGCGATCGAGGAGTTGGCGGCAGCTTATGAGCAACGGATGACCTTGCTGGTCATGACCGCGGTGCTGGTGTCGGGGATGATCGCGCAAGGCGTCGCCGGCGACTACGTCTATTTTGGTATCGTCGGACAGACGCTGCCGCTCGGAACGGTGCTGGTCGTCGCGCCAGTCGCCGGCATCCTGGGAGGCGTGAGCG
>NZ_JBQCCN010000059.1:0-43439 GCF_051962185.1 Sphingomonas sp. | reverse complement strand
CCGATCCGCCTGCACCCGAACGTGTCGGCGGGGACGATCCTGGGCTGGGCGGGCGATCTGCCGGTCCAATACCAGTCGAGCGAAGTGCCCAATGTCGCGGAGATGAAGGTGCGCCGCGACTATTACCAGATCGACTGGCCGATCACGACGCGCGCCGAGATGTCCGGGGTCTATGTCGAGGAAACGCTGGCGGTCTACGCCCCGTTCGCGATGGGCGTGATCGCCAATATCGCCAACGGCTGACGCCTCTCCCTCCCGGGCGCCACCCCTTGCCCCGGGCTTTCCTGGCCCCGCCGCGACAACCGGCGGGGCCATTTCATTTCCGATCAGGAGATAGCGCATGGCCGACAATCCTTCCCCGCGTCGCGCGCCCAAAGCGGCCGCCGGCGACACCGTGGCGATGCGTCACGAGGACGGCGCCGGATGCAGCTGGGGCGGCCGATCTTTCGCGCCGGATGCGAACGGCATCGTGACGGTACCCGCTATCGCGGCGGCCGAGCTGATCGAGCACGGCTTCGGCTTCGTGGCGGAGTGAGGCGATGGCAGCAGGCGACCTGACCAATTTGCCGGCGGTCAAACGCTGGCTGAACATTTCGAGCGACAATGACGACGCCTTGCTGAGCGATCTGATCGGCCAGGTCTCGGCGTTCGTCGAGAACAGCATCCAGCGCAGCATCCTGACCGCGACGCATGTCGAGACCTATCGCGGTACCGGCGGATCGCGCTTCCTCCTGCGGAACTGGCCGGTCCAGTCGGTGCTCGCGGTCGAATGGGGCGAGACGCGGATCGACAATGCGGTCGACGCGGTCGGCAACGCGTCGGGCGTCGCGACCGACGGACGCAGCTTGATCCTGATCGGGTCGCGGATGCCGTACGACCGGCCGGTACGGGTGACCTATGTCGCCGGCTACGATACGGTGCCGACCGACCTGATGCTGGCGGCGACCGAATTGGTCGGCGAGGCCTATTCGGCACGTACGCATATCGGCGAGACCAGCCATGCGAGCTCGGGTACCACCACCGTCGCCTTCAGCCGCGAGGCGATGCACCAGGCGGTGCTGGCGCGGCTCAACAATTACATGCCGGGAGCGCCATTATGCTGAGCATGACGATCGACGCCGATGGCGTGCTCGCCGGAATGGAGGCGATGCCATCCCAAGTGACCGCCGCCGTCGTGACGCGGATGGCCGAGCTCACCACCGAGCTGCAACGCCATGTCATCGACGACAAGCTGCAAGGACAATTGCTCCACCAGCGCTCCGGCCGGCTGGCGGCGGCGATCGAGCGGAGTCAGCGGATCAACGGCGACATCGTCGAGGGCGAAGTGTTCGTCGCCGGCGATGTGCCCTACGCTGCGATCCTGGAGCATGGCGGCAGCACGCCGCCGCACGAAATCGTGCCCGACAAGGCCAAGGCCCTGGCGTTCGTCGCGGGCGGCAAGCATGTCTTCGCGCGTGTCATCCATCATCCGGGATCGACCTTCCCCGCGCGACCCTATCTGGAAAGCGCGTTGGCCGACCAGGCGGCGGAGATCAGCGCCTCACTGAAATCGGCTGCGCTCGAGGCGGCGGCGAAGGCGGCGGGCCAATGATCCGCAACCAGGTGTTCGACGCGCTGCTCGAGCTGGCCGACGCGGCCTGGGGCGACAACGAGCGCTTCGCCGAACGCTCGCGCCGATTGAAGATGTGGGACAAGGCCCCCGCCCCCGCGCTCTATCAGGTCGAGGGAAGCGAGACCGTCGCGTCGATCGACGGGCAGCGCGACACCCGGACGTTGCGGGCGAGCTGGATCGTCTATCATCGCGGCGGCAAGGATCAGTCGGCAACGCCGGCGGAAACCAGCAATGCGATCCTCGACGCGCTCGAAGCGGCATTTCGCCCGGCCTTGCCGGGAGCACGCCAGACGCTGGGCGGACTGGCCTATCGCGCGTTCATCGACGGCACGATCCACAAGGACAATGGCGACCTGGATGGCCAGGCCATGCTGATCGTTCCCATCACCATCATCCTTCCCTGACACCAACGGAGACCAACGAATGGCACGATCGCAATCCGCGGCCGATCCCGATTTCCCTACGCCGACGGCGGACGGCGATCCGGCGGCGGCCGTCATGACGCCGAAGCCCGTGCGCTTCACCGCACCCGACCATGTCAGCGCCATCATCCTGTCGACCGGGCGCGACATCGCCGTCGTGGACGGCATGCTGACCGTGCCCGACGACCTGAGCGACGACGAACGACGCCAGATCGTTCGGGCGGGGTTCACCGCCGCCTGATCCGCGGCCCGATTTAACGACGAACGCCAAGCCCGCTTTCCGCGGGCTTTTTTATTGGAGAATTGGCATGGCCATGTACAATTTCGGTGCCGGAGTGCTGTGGGGCACGCCGACCTTTGACGCGACGGGAGCGGCGATCGCCAACCCGACCCCGCTGATGCTGGCGGTGACACAGGAAGTCTCGATCGACATCCAAGGCGACATCAAGGAGCTCTATGGTTCCAACCAGTTCCCGGTCGCGGTCGGCCGCGGCAAGATGAAGATCACCGGCAAGGCCAAATACGGCCAGTTCAACGGCTCGGTGCTCAACAGCCTGTTCTTCGGACAGACCGTGACCTCGAGCCTCTACAGCATCGTCAACGACGTGACGGGCGCGACCATCCCGACCACGCCGTTCGCGATCACGCCGAGCATCCCGGGCAGCGGCTCGTTCGCGCAGGACCTGGGCGTGCGCGACGCGGTCGGCAATCCGATGACGCGCGTGTCGGCGACGCCCTCGACCGGACAATATTCGGTCAACACCACGACCGGCGTCTATACCTTCGCCTCGGCGGACACCGGCAAGCTGGTCTTCATCAACTATGGCTACACCGGGACCTCGACGGTCGCGAAGACGTCGGTCGTGCAGAATATCCAGATGGGCCAGGCGCCGACCTTCCGCGCCGACTTCTTCAACCAGCTGGGCGGTAACGGCCTCGCGCTGACCCTGTTCGCCTGCGTGTCGAACAAGCTGGCGCTGCAGACCAAGATCGACGACTTCCTGATCCCGGAGCTCGATTTCTCGGCCTTCGCCGACCAATCGGGCAACGTCCTGAAATGGGGGTCGGCGCAGTAAGATGGCGACCATCCACCTGCTGGGCCGCGATTTCGCGATCGCGCCCTACAAGCTCGGCGAACTGCGCCGGGCCGCGCCCTATATCGACAACATTCAGCGCAAGACCGACGGCACCGGGTCATTGACCGACCTGATGGATTCGGCGGTCGACCTGCTCCACGTCCTGTCGATCGGGCTGGTCAAGATCGATCCCCTGCTGACTCCCGATTATCTGGAAGCGAACGTGTCGATGGACGAGTTCGTCGGGTTGCAGACCGCATTCCTGGACCTGAGCGAGGAATCTGGGCTGAAGCGCACGGGGGAAGCGGAGGCTCCCCCGGCAGCGACGCCGGCGGGAGCCTCGAGCGCGGACTCGCCGAGCTCGTCCACGACCTGATCGCGGCGGGGATCGAAGGCGGGTCGAAGCGCGCGATCGAAACCGACTGGGGATTGTCCGACGTCGAGGCGCAGCGGCGCGTGTGGCGCCGGAGCGGCCCGCCCCTCAACATCGCAGCAGTCGCGATCGCGCGATCGCTGGGCGTCGATTTGATCCAATCCGACAGCGCCACGGAAACGGAAACCAAGGATATCGATCCCGGACAGCCGACCCTGGCCCGACTGGCCGCGGATGTCTCGATGCCGGTCGCGGGCGGAGATACGCAAGCGGCCTCGCGCGCGATCCTGATGAAACTGAAGGAGACGACATGACCGACGCGGTGTTCATCCGGATCGTCGCCGACACGTCCGGCGTGGGCGCCGCGTTGGATGGGATGAGAAGCGACCTGGGCGAGCTGAAGAGCGTCGTTCAGGCGATGGCCGACAATTTCACTCAGGGCTTCGACGGGATCCGCGATGCGGCGGCGCGGGGCGCGCAGGCGATCGACCAATTCAGCGCCAGCCTGCGCGCCGCCAAACCCGAGGAATTCGCCAGCGCTCTCAACAAGGCGACCGAGGCCGCCGTCGATCATGCCAAGGCCTTGCGAGAAACCGCCGAGACATCACGGGAGGGCGAAAGCGGGATCGCCGCATTTGGCGGCGCGCTGGGCAAGGCGTTCGAAATAGGGGAGAAGCTGTTCGAAGCGGGCAAGAAGGTCGCCGACATCGCCGTGGAAATGGGCAAGGCGTCGGAAGAGACGACCCTGTTGGCCGAGCATCTGGGGTTGTCGACCCACCAAGTGCAATTGCTTCAGGCGATGTCGAAAGCCACCGGGGTCGATTTCGGTAAATTGGCGCAGAGCACGGCCACGCTCGGCAAGAATTTCAGCAAGAGCCCCGAGGGGTTCAAGAAGCTGGGCATCGACATCAAGGCCGGGTCGGATCAGATGACGATACTGGCGGCGGTAGCCGACAAGTTCGCCAAGACCGCCGACGGACCGCAAAAGACCACCATGGCGATCAAGCTGATGGGCAAGGCTGGCGCCGAGATGGTGCCGCTATTGAACCAGGGCGGCGCAGCGATCGCCGGCCTGACCCAGAAAGCCGAGGCCTATGGCGCTGCCAATGACGAGGCGATCGATCGCGGCACCAAACTGGGGGAAACGGTCAACGAAGCACAATTGGCCTGGGCGGGCATGGGCAATGTCCTGACCGATGCCCTGGCGCCGGTGCTGACCGAAATCGTCTCGAGCTTCACCAACCTGGTGAAGGCATGTGTCGAAAGCTATAAGTCGGGCGGGATCGTCGCGACGATCTTTCAGGTCATCACCGATGTGGTCGAGGAAGTCGGCACCCAGATCAACGCGCTGGCCGGCGTGTTCGAGGCGCTCTGGGATGCTGTGGTCGACATCGTCAGTGCGCTGGTCCACGACATCATGGACGCGTTCGGGGTCAAGACACCCGACGCGACCAAGATGGCCCAGCTGGGGCTCAATCTGTTCAAGGACGCCTGGAACATCCTGAAGGACAGCGTCGTGCTGGTCATCGAGGTGTTGAAGGGCGCGATCGTCGGCCTGATCGACGTGCTCACCACGATGGGCAAGATCGCCTGGGATGCTTTCACGCTGAATTGGGGTGCGATCGAAGGCGACTGGTCGTCAGGACTGGCGCGAATGAAGTCGCATGCGCTGAGTACGGCGAAGGAGATAAAGCAGACCTACCAGGATCTCGCCAAGACGATCGCCGCCGCCATGAAGGGCGAGGGCCCGCCGCAGGGAAAGACCGGCGGCGTCAAGGGTGTGGCCAAGGGCGACGGCGACGGGGGTGGAGGCGGAACGCGGAAAGGCGGCGGCGGCGCGGCGGCGAACGACGACCTCGTCCAACGGCTCGATAACGAGCTGAAGGTGAAACAGACCAACTGGGCGATGGAACAGGCCGCCCAGGGCAAGGCCGAGGCCTATTCACTGCAATCCGTGGCGGATTATTGGAAAGGCATCCTGAGCCGGGACGATCTGTCCGCCAAGCAGCGGCAGCAGATTCAGGAACGCTATCTGGCGGCGGCACAGCAGCTGGACGAAAAGGCGTTCGGCAAGGTGCTGGACGGCTATGCCGACCGGATCGAGGCGGCGAAGGACAATGCCGCCGCCGTCCTGGAGATCACCAAGCAGGAAGCGGAAGAGGTCGGCAAGCACTACGGCCGAGAGTCCGATCAATATATCGCCGCCAGCAAGAAGGTCCTCGCCGCGCAGAAGGCAGTGAACGAGGAAAAGAAAGCGCTCGCGGCGGAAAGCGACGCCGAAGTGCAACGCGGTCTGCTCAGCCAGATCGACGAGGAAGAAAAGGCCGCCGAGTCCCGCCAGCAACTCGGCCTGACCAGCGAGAACAAGCTGCTGGCGCAGGAGCGCGTCTTCGAGCAGCAACGTTACCAGATCCGTCATGCCGCCCTGGAAAAGGAACAGGCGGACATGGCCAAGGATCCGCTGCACAATCCAATGGCATACCAGAAGCTGCTCAATTCGATCGCCCAGCTCGATCAGCAGCATCAGGCGAAGCTGACCGAGATCGATCGGAAGGCCATCCAGACCCGCACCCAGCTCGAGCGCCAGGCGATCAACCAGGTGGCCTCTGCCTGGGGCAGCGCGATCGGCAAGATGGTCACGCTGCAACAGGGGTTCGGCGCCACCG
Organism: Sphingomonas sp.; assembly: GCF_051962185.1. GTDB lineage: Bacteria > Pseudomonadota > Alphaproteobacteria > Sphingomonadales > Sphingomonadaceae > Sphingomonas. The sequence goes on along the minus strand of NZ_JBQCCN010000059.1, from coordinate 37,290 downwards.
TCAAGAACATGTGGCAAGCGGTGCAGCAAGCGATCGGCGATGCGATCGGCAAGATCATCGAGGACTGGCTCGCGAAGGAGATCACCGCCTTCGCGATCAAACACGGGCTGATGAGTTCTGAAAATACGGCCGCGATCGAGAGCGAAGCCGCGGTCGCGGGGGCGAGCGGTACCGCCTCCATGGCGGCGGCGCCGTTTCCCATGAATTTGACGGCACCGGAATTCGGCATGGAAATGGCAGCGGCCGCCGGCGCATTCGCCGCCAGGACCAAGGCGGCAGGCGGTTGGTGGAACGTACCCTATGACGGGGCGCTGACCGAGTTGCACAAGAACGAGATGGTCCTTCCGGCCTGGGCCGCGCAGCCGCTACGCTCGATGCTCGGCGGCGGCGCGCCGGCCAGCGCACCGGTCGCCGCGAACGACAGCGGCGGAGGCGGCTATCATTATCACGACCACACAGCGCGTGGGCTGTCGGAGGCGCAGATCATCGCCAACCGTCACGCCTTCGCGAAGGCCATGAAAATGGCGCATCGCGAAGGAAAACTGGGATTCTCGCTACCGGGCTAGAGCGACGGGCGCTTCGCCGCCTGGGCGTCGTCGCCAGCCTTGTTGGCCGCTATAACCGGCGGAGTCAGGACCTTGACCCAACCGTAGTTGAGCTTGTCGCCAGCGCCCTCGAAGGTCACCGTGTAACCACCCTTGGACCATTTGGCATCCAGGACCGAGACGGTCCGGCCAAACGGCCCGACCGCAGCGGAATGGTTGACACCGTCGGCCGGGCCAAACTTCTTCACCAACTCGACCAGCACATAATCCTGGACGTCCACGCCGTCGGTCACAAACTCGATTCCGGCGACCTTTCCATCGATGACATAGGCATAAATCCGGGCATACTTGACCATGAGCGGGGTCGCGTCGTCGGCAAAATCGATCTCGTTGGTCGGCAGATAATGGTCGTTGAGAGTGACCGGCTTGTGGAAGCACGTTCGCGGCTGGGACACGTCGTACCAGTCCGGATGACCCGCCATGGTCTGGCATTCGGGTACGCTGAGCGAGACGCCCAACTGAATACCGAAGACGCTTGGAAGCGGTCCGCTATCTGTCGCCCCGACCAGCATCCACGCCGCCGGCAGCAATAACCACTTCATCATGCGACCCTCTCCCCTTTGAAATTCCACGAATTGCTCCGTCGTGCAGCGAAGCTAACGCCCGCCGCCCACATCTCAAGAGCGACGGTGGGCGGATGTATCGGAAATGGGGCAAAAAGCTCTCCCAAACGCTCGATAAGGAAAATCGCAAACGACGGCCTCCTTTCAGCGAGCAAGTCCTCTGGAGATTGAATTTGACAATTGGATTCGATTTCACATCGGGAGCGATGCCTCCAGGCGCGTCGCTCGCGCGCGGTAGTACGGGCGCACGAACCAACAGCAGTGGCCTTATTGTTTGGGAGGCGAACAACGGCGCACGATTCGACTATGATCCGGTCAGCCACGTAGCGCTGGGCATTCTGATTGAACCTGCTGCCAGCAATAACATTCTGCGATCGGGCGAGTTCGACCTAAGCAATTGGCAGGTGTCGGGAGCGTCGATATTCGGAAATGCCGGTAACGCGCCTACTGGCATCACCAAGGCGGAGCGCCTAGTCGTCAGCACCGCGAACGTGCCACATTACGTAACCCAGATTTCAACGATTACTGGTCCGCTCGTCGACTCTTTCTACGTCAAATCCGTAACTGCACGCTATATCTACGTAACTGCCTTGGGTCGGTCGCCAACTGATGGCGCCACTCAAGCTATTTGGTTCTTCGACCTAGTCGCAGGAATTGTCATCACCGGAGGCGGCGGCCCGGTTCCTGCGATAATTCAGCCGGCGCCCAACAGCTTTTTCCGGATATCGGTGACGTGCAACTCCGCCTCGGCCGCGAGCGAGCTACGCCTAGGGATCAGCAATAACCTGAACCAGCAGACTTTCGTCGGCAACGGTACCGACGACATCCTGATTTGGGGCGCGCAACAGGAATTCGGAACCCAGGCTACCTCGCCTATTGAAACAACCACCACTGCCGCCACCCGCGCCGCCGACATCCTGACGCTGAACTGGGGTCTGCTCGGCGTCGGCGACGGCACGATCACCGTGCGCTACACGTTCGACGACAACAGCACGCAGGATGTGCCGACGACGGTGGCCGGCGGCACGTCGGTCGTGCCCACGAACCTAGCCCGGCCACGGATCAAGTCGGCTGTCGGACTGGGCGTCACCGTGCCCGATACGCTCAACAACCAGGCGATCTTTCCGATCCTGCCGGGCCAGGCGTTTCCGGTCACCAAGTCTTCGGTCTGGTCGACCCAGGTCGCGACCGCGGCGTCGGGTCGCGAGCGGCGGCGCAAGCAATGGTCGTATCCGCGCTGGCGCTTCAAGATCACGCACGACGTATTGCGCGACACCGCGAGCTTTGCCGAACTCCAGCGGCTGTGGGCCTTTTTCAACGACAAGGCCGGGCAATATGACACCTTCTCCTATTTCGACCCGGCGGACAGCCTGATCGTCGATCAGCCATTCGGCACCGGAGACGGCGTCACGACGGCGTTCCAGCTGATGCGCACGGTCAGTGCGGGATCGATGACCTTCACCGAGCCGGTGAGATCGGTCGCGGGATTGCCGGCGATCAAGGTCGGCGGCGTCGCGACCAATGGCTTCACGCTCGATGCGACGGGTCAGGTGACCTTCGCGGCCGCGCCCGCCGCGGGAGCAGCGCTCAGCTGGAGCGGTCAATTCATGTTTCGCGTCCGCTTCGAGCAGGACGAATTGGAGGCCGAGCAAATGATGCAGACCCTGTGGTCGCAAGGCGGGCTGACGCTGGTCACGGTGAAGCAATGAGAGCGGCGTCGCCCGCGCTCATCGCGCTGCTCAATTCGGGCGCCGATTTCCAGATGGCGGATTTGTGGACGATCACCTTGCGCGGCGGGGCAGTCGTGCGGTGGTCGGGCGCGGACGTGCCGATCGTCTCGGGCGGCCAGACCTTTGCGCTGGGGCCGGCGATCGACCGACAGGACATCAGCGAGAAGATCGGCCTGGAGGTGACCACTACCGACATGACGATCGTCGCCGGGCCGGACGACCTGATCAACGGCGTGTCGATCATCCCGTTCATTCGGGGGCATGGGCTCGACGGTGCCAATGTGACGATCGAGCGCGCTTTCCTGACCGACTGGTCGCTGCCGGTGGTGGGGAGCGTCGTGCGCTTTTCCGGCCGCGTGACCGGGATCAACGCGATCACGGGCAACAGCGCGACCGTCACAGTGTCGTCCTGGACCGTGCTGCTCAACGTCAACATGCCGGCCAATCTGTACCAGGTGGCGTGCCTGCACGCGGTCTATGACGCCGGCTGCGCGCTCGATCCTGCAGCGTTCGCGGTGAACGGGAGCGTCACGGGCACCCCGTCGGTCAAGATGTTCGGGTCGAGCCTGAGCCCGGCGGCGAACGACTTCGCACAAGGGCGCGTGGTGTTTACCTCCGGCCCCAATGCCGGGTTGTCGGCGACGGTGGGATCGAACGACGCCGCGGGCAATTTTCAGCTCGTCTCGGCGCTGCCCAACCCGCCGACGGCCGGCGATGGTTTCACGGCCTATCCGGGTTGCGACCTGACGCAGGACCGGTGCAACCGGCGCTTCGCCAACCTGGGCCGGTTCAAGGCGACGCCTTATGTGCCGGTGCCGGAAACGGCGTTCGGATGACCCGCGCCGACGTGGTGCGCGAGGCACTGCGCTGGGAAGGCACTCCTTATCACCATCGCGCGCGCCTGCGCGGCGTCGGGGTCGATTGCGCGATGCTGCCGGCCGCGGTCTATGAGGCGGTAGGGCTGATTCCGCATGTCGCGCCCGACTACAGCCCGCAATGGATGCTGCATCGCGACGAGGAGCAATTCCTGGGCTGGATCACCCGCTACGCCCGCGAGATCGCGCGCGAGCGGCTCGGCCCCGGCGATCTCGCGATCTGGAAATACGGCCGCTGCTATTCGCACGCGGCGATCGTCATCGCGCCGCCCGAAGTGCTCCACGCGGTGATCCGCGGCGGTGGCGTGCTGCGCGGCAATATCGACCGGGACGAGGAATTGCGTTCGCGCCCGGTCAAGTTCTTCACTCTGTTCGAAGGTGACTGATGGGCGGAAAGACGACCTCGACCTCATCGCCCAAGCTCAACGCGATCCAGGTCCAGTCCTCCACACTCGGCCTGCCGATCTCGCTGGGCTGGGGGCGCGGGCGGATGAAATGCAATCTGATGTGGTACGGTGCGTTCAAGGCGATCCCGCATACCACCAAGACCGGCGGCAAGGGCCTGGGCGGCGGATCGAAGAACACGACCTATACCTATACCGCGTCGATCATGATGGGGATCGGCGAGGGCGGCGCCGGCGGCGTCCGCGGGATCCGGACGATCTACAAGGATACCGCGGTACTGACGACGCTGTCGGCGGCGGGGCTGAGCCTGGCGGCGGGCGCGCCGACGCAATCGACCTGGAGCTATCTCACCTCGCTCTATCCGACCCAGCCGAGCCCGGCGATTCCGTATAGCGGCATCGCCTATGTCTATGTCCAGGATTACGATCTGTCGGACAGCGCGACGCTGTCGAACCACAGTTTCGAGATCGACTTCGCGACACAGCTGGCCGGTGCCGCCGGCGGCGATGCCGATCCGAAGGACGTGATCACCGATTTCCTGACCAACGCTTCCTATGGCGTGCCGGGCTGGACTGGCGGCCTGATCGGCGACCTGTCCGATTATTCGCTCTATTGCCGGGCCAACAATCTGCTCCTGTCGCCCGTGCTGGAATCGCAATCGAGCGCGGCCTCGGTCCTGCAGGAATGGCTGACGGCGACCAATTCCGCCGCCTATTGGTCGGAAGGCGTGCTCAAGATCCGCCCCTATGGCGACGCGCCGGCGACGGGGAACGGGGTAAGCTGGGCGCCGAACATGGTCCCGGCCTACGATCTGGACGAGGACGATCTGATCGCGGGCGACGACGGCGCGCCGGTATCGATCGAGATCCTGGACCAGTCGGATGCCTATAACATCGTTCAGTTCGAGTTCCTGGATCGCGCGAACCAATACAATGTCGGTATCGCCACCGCCCAGGATCTCGACAACATCGTCACTTATGGGCCGCGCAAGCAGGATCCGACCACCGTCCATTGCATCTGCGACGCCGCGATCGCGCGCCAAGCGGTGCAGCTCTATGGGCAAAGGGTGCTCTACACGCGCGAGAAATACACGTTCAAGCTGGCGTGGAATTTCGCGTTGCTCGAGCCCACCGACCTGGTCACGCTGAGCACCGCCAGCGACTCGCTACAGCTCGATCGCGTGCTGGTGCGGATCACCGAGATCGCCGAGGATGGCGAAGACCTGCTCACCATCACCGCGGAAGGCATACCGACCGGCGTCGCCTCCGCGCCGCTGTATCCCTCGCACGCCGCCTCCGGATACCGGCCGGATACCGACGTCGCGCCGGGCGACGTCTCGCCCCCCTGGATGTTCATCGCGCCGGCGAACCTGGCGGGGCTCGATCCCGAGATCTGGCTGGCGGTGGCATCGACCTCGCCGAGCTGGGGCGGATGCCAGGTGTGGATCAGCACCGACGGTGTGGATTATTCGATGGTCGGCACGGTCGATGGGCCCGCCCGTTGCGGCGTATTGACGGCGGCGCTGCCCGCCGGAGCCGATCCCGATACGACCAACATCTTGTCCGTCGACCTGTCCGCCAGCTTGGGCCAGCTGACCGGGGTCAGCGCGTCGGACATGGATGCCGGGGCGACCTTGTGCATGGTCGGCGACGAAATCGTGGCCTATCGCGACGCGACGCTCGACCCTGCGGCCCATCATTACGAGCTGTCGCCGCTGCGGCGCGGGCTACGCGGGACGACGGCGGGGGCGCATGCGGCGTCGACGCCGTTCGCGCGGCTCGACGAGGCGATCTTCAAGATCGGTTATGACGCCAGCAACGTGGGCGGCACGGTCTTCGTCAAATTGCCGTCGTTCAACATCTATGGCCGCGGCCTGCAGGACCTGTCCGGCCTGACCGCCTATTCGATCGCCATCACCAGCGCGCCGGGGCGCGCGGCCTATCGCGACATCAAGTTCAGGCGATCCTATTCGCAACCGACCACGCCGAGCGGCGACAATCCCGCCGGCTGGTCCGACGGGATCCCGGCGGGAACCGAGACGATCTGGTCCTCGACCGCGCTCAAGACGGCGGGGGGGACTTTGGTCGGGGTCTGGTCGACGCCGCAAGCGCGGTCGGGACTGACTCCGCGCGGCGACTATAGCAGCGGCGCGACCTATTATCTGAACAACAGCGTCGGGTACGGCGGCGGATCGTACGTCGCGACGCAGGACAATTTCACCGGCCATCCGCCGAGCGGGACGGCGCAGGCCAATGCCTGGTGGGACGTGCTCGCGGCGCCTGGCAATCCGGGCACGCCGGCGACAGCGCCCGGTGCGTTCAGCGCGTCGATCGCGTTGACCGGCGGCTCCGCGATCAACCTGCGCAGTCTCGCCGATGCGGCAGGCTATACCGGCGCTTCGGACGCGACCGTGACCTTCACCGTGCCGACCGGCGTGACGATAAGAGGCCTGTCGAGCGGCATCGGCATCGATACCGGCACCTGGCCGACGTCGAGCTATGCCATCTCGCTGACCCTGGTCGTGCAATCGGGCGCGGCGGTCGAAGGTGGCGGCGGCGATGGCGGCCGGGGCGGCGGCGGCAATGGCGGCGACGGTGGCGACGCCATCTATGTTCGCACACCGATGAGCGGCGGGATCACGATCAACAGCGGCGGCAGCGTCATCGGCGGCGGCGGCGGTGGTGGCGGCGGTCTATCGACCGGAACGGGCGGCAAGATCGGCGGCGGCGGCGGTGGTGGTGGTGCGCCGAATGGCAACGGCGGCGAGCCGGATGCCGGCTGGATCACGGACGGCAATCCCGGCAACAGCGGAACGGATGCCGGCGGCGGGACCGGTGGGACGCCCGGCGGCGGCGCGGGCGGCGGTTATGCCACGGCCGGCACCAACAGCAGCAACGGCGGCGGGGCCGGCGGTGGTGCCGGATTTGCCGTCCGCAAGAACGGCAATGCGGTGGTCGTGACCAATAACGGCACGATGACCGGTACCGCGGGCTGAGCCCCCTTTCCCAATTCCGGAGATTGAGATGAAGCTTCTCGGCATCATGGCCGCGACGCGCGAATTGCGCTGGCCGATCGGATCACCTTTCTATCTGCGCTTGAGAATCGCCGACGCCGACGGCGTTCTCCAGCCGCTCGACGACCGGGAATTCGCCCTGACGATCTATCGGTCGGTCGTCCTGCTGAGCGTGCCGGGGACGGCTGCCAGCGACGACCGCGGCTCGTATTGCGAATTCCACCTGGACGGCTCGGCCAATGCGGCGCTGGCGGATGGTCCGGCGCCGAGCTGGGAGATCGCCGAATTGTTCAGCGACGGCAAGACGCCGCTGTTGACCGGTTCGGTCTATATCGCTCCGGCTGCGCCACCGATCGGCACCGGCGGCCTGCTCGCCGGCGCCTATGACGAACTGACATGGTCGCCAGCGCGCGCTACGATGGTGGTGACCGAGACGGGCGCGCGCGGCGCGCCGGGGCGAGACGCGCCGAGCGGAGACCGCAGCAGCTCCGCGGTCCATCCCGGCTTCTACCCCAATGCGGCTCATCCGGTTGCACGCACTCACGATGCGCAAATCGGGCACAACGACCTCTACGTCGTGCCGGTGGGCCGCAAGGCGGTATATTTCGAAACCTGGATCACCAACCCGACGGCGGTCACGGTCGGCTGGTATCCCGAGGTGAAGACAAGCGACGGCTATGTGAGGCTGGGCCCGGTCGCGGCCGAGAGCAGCGGCGGGATCGGTCACATGTACGGATCGGGCGGGACGCGAACGATGCCCATCGTCCTCAACGCCGGTGAGACCCTATCGATCAACAGCGACACGGCCCATGCGACATTCTGGGCGCATTTGATCGAATTCGACGCCGCTTCGCCGCTCGCACGCGCCGATATCGGCATTGCGGGGGACCTGAGTTGGGTCGTCGGGGACAATATTCTGCCCGTCCCCGTGGCCGAAGGAATGACGGTCGGCTTCGGCGTTCCGGGGTTCGGCGCATCGAACAACCCGCCGCTGGCGGTCACCGGATTGGGTATCGTCAATGGCAGCACCGCCACGGTGATCTACACCGGCCCCTTCGTCGTTCCGGCCGGCGGTGCCCCCAGCGCCATCCCGGGATCGAACAATCAATTCGCCGGCGCCAATACGTTGTCGGGCTGCGGCGGCACGTTTTGCAAATATTTCCCGGGCGGAATGGCGCCGGGCGACAGCCTGGTGATCAATTCCAATTCCAGCGCACCGGGTCAGGTCGCCTGGACCAATTACTGGTTGCTCTGAGCGCAACCCGCTCTTTGGAGTACCGGCAATGTCCCGAGCCCCCAAACCACCGCCCTGGTTGGCGTGGCTACCCGTCGTCACGACGCTCTTCCTGATCGGCGGCTTTCTCCTGTCGACCGGCGGCAAGATCAACGAACTCGCGGATCACGAGCGCCGGTTGACCGCGCTGGAGGACAGGCGCGACGCCGATGCCGACAAGCTCGACAAGATCAACGAGCGCACCGCGCGGATAGAGGCCAAGCTGGAGGTGCTGGTCCCGACCGGCCGCGATCCCGCCAGCAGGGTCGCCGCGACCGGCAAGGTGGAGGTGAGTCGATGATGGAAGATGTCGGCATGATCCTGATCGCGATAGCGATCGCGTTGATGCTGGTGCCACCGATCCACATGGCGATCGTCGCGCCGCCGCGATGGATCGTCGCCGATATCGCGCCGAGCGCATTGATCGAGCAGCCTCCGCCGGCCGCCAAACCCGATCTGTCCCCAAGCCAGGCCGACGCGACAATCGCGCGCGTTCGGTCCGGCGCGCGCTTGCGCTTTCCCGACCCCAGATAGCGGCGTTCGCCGCCAAGACGGAGACGACACCATGCCTCTTTGCACGTGGCGTGACGCGATACGCGCACGCCTGATCGACGACTGGCGCCGATCGTGGCGCTTCTGGTCGATGCGGCTGAGCCTGATCGGCGCGGTTCTCGCTACCGCCGGCGCCGCTTTTCCGGACGCGATGCTGGAGGCATGGAACGCCTTGCCGCCCGACTTGCGCGCGCTCGTCCCGACCCACGCCGCACGGATCATCGCGGCGACCTTGTTCGTCGCCACCATGGCGGCTCGCCTGTACCGACAAGGCGCACGACACGATGGCTGACGGCATCAAGATCGCGGCCGGCGGCGGACTGGCCGCGGCTACCTCGCTGGCGCTCGTGATGGCGGTCGGTGCGCTGATGCACGACGAAGGGCTGCGCATGGTCGACTATAAAGACATCGCGAACGTTCCCACCGCTTGCTACGGCCATACCGGGGCGGATGTGACGATCGGCCGGCGGCGAAGCGCGGCGGAGTGCCAGGTGCTGCTGGGCCGCGACGCGCGCGCACATCTGGACGGCGTTACCGCCTGCGTGCCGGCGCTCGCGGATCGGCCGGAGCAACTCGCCGCGGCGACGCGCCTCAGCTTCAACATCGGTGTCGCCGCTTTCTGCCGATCGACGGTGGCGCGACGCCTCAACGCGAACAACTGGCATGGCGCATGCGACGCATTCCTGGCGTGGAGCAAGGCGCGCGTAGATGGGCGGCTGGTGGTGATCCGTGGCCTTGCCGAGCGTCGCCAGCGCGAACGGGCGATGTGCCTGACCGGATTGCGGGAGTGACGATATGGAGGTTCTGATCAAACTGGCGCTCGGCTGGGCGTGGCCGCGCTGGGCGGCGCGCCTGTTCGGCTGGGTCATGCCCTTGCTGGTCGTCGCGGCACTGAGCGGCGCGGTCGTCGCGCTCATCTACCGACGCGGCGAAACCGCCGGCGGTACCGTCGCTCGAGCGGCGGCGGAAACCGCCCACGTCCAGACCATCACCGAAGCACGCAGCGACGAGCGCCATGCCGCCGCGGTGGCCGACGCAATCAGCCGGCGCGTCGCAGTCGCCGACAATCAGACCACGACGCTCGTCCGATCGAAGATGACGGAGATCCACGATGACCTTGCGACGCCCACACACGCACGTGCCGGCGGTATTGCTCCTCGCTTGTTCGACACTGGCGGGGTGCGTGCGTCCCTCAACGCCCTCGTCGATCGCGCGAACGGAGCGGCCGACGCTGCCGACGCTGAGCGATGAAGCGACGCGGACCGAACGCCTGCCCGCGCTGACCGGGCGCAAATCGGGCGAGCTGATCCTGATCGACAAGGGCGAATATGGCGAGCAACTCGACCTGTTGGCCGAAGCGATCGGCGCGGTGACGCGGCTGAATAACCGGCAGGGCGCTCGAAATTCCTACGACCGCTGCGTGAAAGCGATCTTCGAGACGGGAGCGGTGCCGATCGATTGCAAGAGCGACTAGCGCGGCGGCCGGATATCCCCTTTCCGCCGTTTGCTTGTCAGACGAGACGTCCCTTCGATCGAGCTTTGTGGCTCGTCGGACACAGCTCGGCGACAATCACGCCGACCGGCGAAGCCGGCAGGCCATTATGTTCGAATTGCTGCCCAATTCCGATTGACCGCATCGCGACCTTTGATAGCCCTGCCCCATCGTCCTGCGGGAAACAGGACCAAGAAGGGGATAAATATGTCGCATTGTTTCGCGCGCCGTGGCGCGCGCTTTCGTTTTGCCTTGAACGCTTCCGCCGCATTGGGTTCGCTGATCATCGCGGCGTCGGCGCATGCGCAGACCGCCAACGCAACCGCCACCGGTCCCACCGGCAATTATTATGCGCGACAGGATGCGACCTCGGTCGCACCGCCCGAAACGTCCATCCGTGAACCGGAAGTCGTCATCTCGCAGCCGGGCAATCCCAATTCGTCGACGCCGCCCAACGGTGCGCTCGACGCCAATGACGTCACCGGCATCGGCGAAATGATCATCGATCAGCAGAACGGTTTCATCGGCCTGTGCACCGGCACGCTGATCAACCCGCGCACGGTGATCTTCGCCGCGCATTGCGTGAACGAGAATCCCGACGAGACCGGCTTTCAGGATCCCTGGGGCTATGGCGCCGCCAACGGCGGCCGGCCGATCGCGTTCGGATTCCGTGCCAACAACAATGCCGCGGGCAATTCGGCCTTCGGCAATTGGCTGTTCGGCGGCTACAAGACCGACGTCGCCAACTATCTCTATAACGTCAATCAGGTCGTTTATAACCCGGCCTCGACGCAGCTTGGCGTGAGCAACAACTTCCTGCAAGGCGACGTCGCGATGGCGACGCTCGATACGCCGGCGGCCAACGTCCCGACCTGGGCGATCCTGCTGTCGCAGCTGCCGGCGCCCGGCTCGATCGATGCCAATCAGGGCACCGGCTATCACGTCACGATCACGGGTTATGGCGATTCCGGCACCGGCAATACGGGTGATACCCGGGCGGTCGATTATCGCCGCCGGGTGGCGGAGAATTATATCGGCCTGCTCGGCTCGCTCGATGATGTCGACGGGTTCCTGTTCGGGGTCAACGACGGCTTGCCGCAGAATCTGTACCAGCTCGATTTCGACGATCCGCGGCGCGGCCAGCTCAACGCGAGCATCTACGATTTCAACCTGTTCAAGGACAATGCGCTGCCCAAGGAGGGCATCACCGCGCCGGGCGATTCGGGCGGCCCGCTGATCCTCGACGAGGCCTATTCCGAAAAGCTGGTGATCGGCGTCCTGTCGGGCGGCAGCCGCTATTTCAATGCACAGCGACCGGCGAGCTACGGCACGTCGGCCTTCTACCAGCCGCTGTACCTCTATTGGGATTGGATCGCAGCCAATAACAATTACCATTATGTCGGGTCGAAGGCCGGCGACGCCAACTGGACCGATCCCTCCCATTGGGTCACCAACATCGATCCCAGCTACATGACGATCGAGGGCGGCAACCTCGTCAATGGCATCCCGACGTCGCTCGGCGACGGTGTCAATGGCACCTCGGGGAAGTTCGGCTCGATCTGTATCGAGCAGGGTGGCAACAGCGATTGCTACAATACCACGACGGGCGTCGAGACCTATAACGGCGTCGACTATCAATTCACGCCGGCGGGCGGTCAGCCCGGCATGCTCCCGATTCCCGATCCGACACTCGACAACGGGCTTCCCGGCGCGACCAATTTCGTGCCCAACGACCGCGACCCGGACGCCGCGACGCACACCCGAGCCGCGTATTTCGACGTGACCCTAGGCGCGGCCGGCACCACCACGCTCGATACCAACGTAACGGTCGATCGCCTGTCGGTCGTCGGATCGGGCGCGCGATTGAACATCGCGAACGGAGGGTCACTGACCAGTCTGATCGATGTCACCCAGGCCAACGGCCGGATCACCGTCGACGGCACGATGAACTCGGTCGGCGACTATTTGCTGTTCTCGGGCGCGCTGGACGGCCACGGCCGGATCAACACGCCGTTCATGACCAGCGTGACCGGCATGATCGCACCGGGCACCGCGGGTTCGATCGGCACGCTGACGGTCGGCGGCAACCTGATCCTGTCGTCGGGCAATGTCCTGTTGGTCGATCTCGGCGCCAACGGCACATCGGACAAATTGGCGGTCGTCGCCAATCAGTTCAGCGCGCCGGGCGTCGCGGTCGACGGTCTCGCCTCGGTCGGCGGCACCGTGCTGTTCTCGCCGGTGTCGGGCTATATGATCCGCGCCGGCGACACCTATCAGATCCTGACCGCGCAGAACCAGTTGGCGGGGACGTTCAACACGGTGCCGCTGAGCGCGATCCTGACGCCGACGTTCCTCTATTCGGCCAATGACGTGAAGGTGAAGATCGTCGCCGGCAGCTATGCCGGCGTCGTATCGGCCAATTCGCCGGTGCAGACGGCCTATGCCAAGCTGCTCGATGGCGATCGCGCCGGCAGCTACAACATGCTGGCGGGACTCTATGGGCCGCTCGACCTGCAGAACCAGGCTACGATCCGCTCGACCCTGGAAAGCTGGGCGCCGCGCACCGAGACACTGAAGACCGCGCTCGGCACCGCCGCGACGGACAATATGGCGCGCTTCTATCGCGACCGGCTCGAGATGCTGGGCAACAACGATGTCGGCGGTACCGTCGCGATCATCGGACAGCCGCTCAGCGTCACGGCGAACCTGAACAATGTCGGCCCGATGGGCTCCTATGAGCCCGGCGCCGCCGGCACGCCGCAGGTCACCAACGTGTCGACCGGCAAGGTCCCCGATGACGTCAGCGTGTTCTTCGCCGGGGGGTATTTGAACGGCAACAGCGCGCCGATGGCGACCGCCATTCCCGCCGGCGGCCGCGACACGTTCGACGGCTGGTACGGCGCGGCAGGCATCGAGAAGCAGGTCAGCTCGGCGTTCAAGCTCGGCTTCGCTTTGTCCTACACCAGCGCGCAAGGCACCGCGACGACCGGCGCGACCGCCAAGGGCGATCTCTACCAGGGCACGCTCTACGGTAAGCTCGACCTGTCGCACGGCGCGGGCATGGACGGCGTGTTCTCGGCCGGCTTGTTCGACACGCACATGGTGCGCTCGGCGAGCCTGATCGGCACGCCGTACACGTTGCGGTCGAACGACCAGTCGCTGGCGGTGAGCGGCGAGCTGGGGCTGTCGTGGATGGCCGATCTCAACGGCCTGAAACTGGGGCCGCGCGCAGCCATCCGCTATAGCGACATCGGCTTCTCCGACACCGCCGAGGACGGCGGCCCGATGGCGTTGCGCATCGACCGCAAGGGCGTGCATTCGACCCAGGGCCGGCTCGGCTTGGTCCTGGGCGGGGCCAAGGGCAAGGTGCGGCCGTATCTGACCGGCTATTACGTCCATGACTTCGGCAATCAGCCGGGGTCGTTCGGCGCGAACTTCGTCGGGGGGGTCGGCCCCGCAGCGCAATTCGCGCTGGCCGGCCGCGATAAGGATTGGTGGGAAGTCTCGGGCGGCCTGGGGATCGACATGAAGAATGTCACCCTGTCGGTCGGCGCCGACACGACGATCGATCGGACCGACGTCAAAAACCAGAGCTATCGGGGAACGATCACCTTCCGCTTCTGATCGACCAGTTCTCAATCTCACAGGCCGCCCTCCCCCTCGGGGGAGGGCGGTTTTTTTGTATCTGGCGCAACGCGAGCGTCGTTCTCTCGCTTGCCGTCAACAGGAATCGAAACTCAAGCACTTGGCGACTCGCGGTGAGTCCTAGGGTTTCGAATAGACGGATTCCTGACACCATGGTAAATGGTGCGTTAGGCATAATGGATGCCGCAGACGGGGTGGCATGGTCCAGGCATTGTTCCTGCTGGCATTGGCGGCGAGCTTCGCGGGCTATGCGACATACCTCACCGGCCTCAGGCGCAACCTGGTCGAGCCCAATCGCGCGTCGTGGCTGATCTGGTCGGCGGCGACGGCGGTCGAGGCGTCGACCTATGCCGCGGTGAACCCCGACGGACTCCAGCGCTGGGTATTCCTGTTCGCGACGATCGCCTGCATGGCGATCACCATCGCGTTGTGGCGGCGTTCCGCCTGGAGCCTGCCGACGCGCACCGAAGCCTTCTGTATCGCCGCCAGCCTCGGCGCGCTGGCGATCTGGGCGATGTTCCGCGACGCCTTCTGGGCGCACATGCTGGTGGTTGCCGCGGTCCCGGTGAGTTTCTGGCCGACCTGGGCGAGCGTCGTCGCCGATCGTAGTCGCGAGCGATCCCCCGCCTGGGGATTGTGGACGCTGGGCGACCTCGCCACCTTGATGATCGCGGCGCGGACGCCGGGCAGCGCGCTCGGCGAATATGCCTACATCCTGGTCGAACTGGCCTGTCACGCCAGCGTCTGGTTGATGGTCGGACTGACGACGATCAACCCGCTCCGCTCGCTCGGGTTCAGGAACGGGCGCTTCTATATTCTCGACGCCATCCGGACGCCGGCGAACTTGTTCGCGGTGGCCGACACCCATCTCGGCAAGGCGGTATTCGCCGCGGTGGCCTTCGCCGAAGGCGACCGGCTGATGTCGTTCACCGGCCGGCGATTCCGCGCCGACCGGATCCCCAGCCTGATGCGCGGCCAGTCCGATCGCTTCGTCCAGGTCACGCCCGAACATTATATGGGCCCGTCGGGGCGGATCGACGACCTCGTCAACCATAGCTGCGCGCCGAACGCCGGCCTGCGCTTCACCGATCAGGGCGTGTTCCTGGTCGCGATCCGCAACATCGCGCAGGGCGAGGAAATCTGCTGGGATTATTCGACCACGCTGGCGGAATCGAACTGGCACATGATCTGCCAGTGCAGGGCTCCGGACTGCCGGCGCGTGATCGGCAATTTTGCGACGCTCAGCCCGGAACGCCAAGAATGGTTCCGCGCGCGCAATCTGGTCGCGCCTTATCTCCGGCGGAAGGACGAGGTCGGCAAGGGGCAGCGAGCGGCCTGAGGCGCAAGGTTCAACCGCCGCATTCGCGGTCGATCACGACCTCTGCGCGCTTTATTCCCTTGATCGCTTCGCTGTCCCGCCCGGGCTGCCTTACCCCTTCGATCGATATTGCTATGTTCAGTTTCCCCCGCTCGCGCATGAACAACGTATCGCTGTAAGCTGAGCCTGGGCCCTCGTATTTCGTGGACTCGTTGCGAACCTGGACCAAGTCGGTCAACGCGAACCGCCGCAGGACGGCGAGCGCATCGCAGGCTTTAATATTTTTCGGCGCGTAGATGACACTGCAGGAAAGCGGGAATGGCGGCTTCGCGTTTCCGCGTGCGATCGTCAGCAGGGCATCAAAGACCACGGCATCGCGTTCCACCGTGAGGGAATCGTCCGCACTGAAGGTATGTTCGAAGTCGCGATAGGCGGCGCAGGCGCTACGAGCATCCGCGTCGGACCGGTCGGGTCGCGATGGACTAGTCCAGATCGCGTAACGCCGTTCGATGGCGAGGTCGTCGGTCCAAGAATCCTGGTCAGGCGCTCCCCGAATATTTTCGCTGACCGCGTACATATTCACCCGGCACAATGAATCGCCGAACGGCTTCGGCGTGTCGAAAAACAAGCCGTCGCGCTCGTCGAGGCCGACAAAGCGCGCCCCCACCTTTCGCATCAGATCAGCGCCCAATTTTGCGGCACGCGCCTGGTCGCGCGCGACTGTCGCCGGATTCAATGCGGGCGTGGGTGTGGGCGACGGAGACACGTCGGACAGCGGATCGACGATGTTTCCGGCGTCCAATATCGCCGCGGCGTCGTTCAGGTCGACGGCACTCGGCCTCTCGATCGCATCCCGCTTGACTAACGGGCGACCGAAAAAACCGATCGCGGCACCCGCCGCGAGCATGACGGCGAGCATGAGCGGGCGCATCGGATGAATTCTCATCGGGCGGATCGTTGCCGGTGGGCACAACAGGTCAATCATCGTTCTCGACGATCTTGCAGCTACCCCTTGCGCACCGCTTTATATCGTCCACATTCCCAATAACTGGTCGTGAGCGTAAAGGAGCGCCACAAACGTCGCGGTGAACATCGTGTCAGGCCACCCTCTCCTCGCTGCCAAACCCCCGATCCGCGCCTGGCGCATCGTCGGTGGCGCTTCGCTGCACTTCGCGGTCCCGGCCTATGTCGTGACAGTCGCGACCACGACCCTGTTCAACGCCCCGGCGGGCGCTTCGATCACGGCGCTGGCGCGCTTCGCCCTGGCCTATAGCGGCTGGTTTTTGGCGATCTATGCCGGACTGAGCATCGTCTTGATGCTGATCGCCGCAGGAAGCGAGCCGGTATTCGGTGCGCGCCGCAATCGACACCGTGCGAGTGACCCCGGCCGTGACGCGATGGATTCCCGCCTGCGCGTCACCCAGGCGCTGGCCGGTGCCTGTAGGCTGCCCGGAAGCGGCCTTCCGCGCCTGATCGACTCAATCGGCGCGCCCAGATGGGACCATGACGACTCGCGCTTCCAGGCGCTTTCGCAAGATCTTTTTCAAATCGTCCATGCGATGACGACGGCAAACGCGACAGCTTCGGCCAAGTCCCGCCCGGAGATCGCCGAGCTCGCGACCCGATCTTTACAGCGGATCGACGAGGAACTGAGCGAGCTTGCGGCCGAGCGAAGTCGACTCGACCATGGCGACGCGCAGGCTGTCGCCCGCTATGTCGAAAATCGTTACGGCTCGTCCGATTTCGCTGGCGGCTAGTCTTGGGCAGCATTAAATAGAGGGCGAGCGCGGATCGTGCGCTCTTCTTTAGGTCCCAAGGACACCCACACAGATGACAAATATGTATGTGCTCGGCGCTTCGGCCGTCGTGGCCCTCGTCGTCGCTTGTCTTTTCGTCCTCTCTCGCTGCGTCCGCTATGTCGGCAACAACCGCGTCGCGATCGTCGAGAAATTGTGGAGCCGCAACGGCTCGATCACCAGCGGCCTGATCGCGCTCAACGGAGAGGCGGGGTACCAGCCCGTCGTCCTGCGCGGCGGCTATCATTTCTTCACGCCTTTCCAGTATCGCGTCCACTCGCAGCCGCTGGTGACCATTCCCCAGGGCCAGATCGGCTATGTCTTCGCGCGCGACGGCGCGCCCCTCGGTCCGACCCAGACGCTGGCGAGCAATTTGCGCACCGCCGACTTCCTCGACGTGCGCCGCTTCCTCGAGGACGGCGGGCAAAAAGGCCCGCAACGCGCGATCCTGCGCGAGGGCACCTATGCGCTCAACCTCGCCCAGTTCGTCATCATCACGCGCGAGCATCTCTATGGTCTGATGCTCGAGGCGAACGATTTCGAGCTGTTCAGCAACATGCAGCGCGTGATCGAGGAACGATCGGGCTTCGAGTCGGTCGTCATCAAGGACGCGTCGGACATGATCGGCGTGGTCACCGTGCATGACGGTCCGGCGCTGACGGCCGACCAGATCATCGCGCCGGAGGTCGGCACCGACCAATCGGACACGACGACCTTCCACAACAGCTTCCAGGATCCGGAGAAATTCATCGCGGCGGGTGGCCGGCGCGGTCGACAGCTCCAGGTGCTGGTCGAGGGCAGCTATTTCATCAACCGCCTGTTCGCGACGGTTGAGATGGTCGCCAAGACGGTGATCGAAGTCGGCCATGTCGGCGTCGTCATCAGTTATACCGGCGACAGCGGCGCCGATACGTCGGGCGACGACTATCGCCATGGCGAATTGGTCGAGCGTGGCACGCGCGGCGTGTGGAGCGAACCGCTGCTGCCGGGCAAATACGCGTTCAACACCTATGCCGGTAAGATTCTGGTCGTGCCGACCACCAACTTCATCCTGAAATGGGATCAGGACGTGACCGGCCAGCACAAGTTCGACGAGAATCTGTCCGAGGTGTCGCTGATCACCAAGGACGCGTTCGAGCCGACGTTGCCGCTCTCGGTCGTCGTGCACATCGACTATCGCAAGGCGCCGCTCGTCGTGCAGCGCTTCGGCGACATCAAGAAACTGGTCGAACAGACGCTCGACCCGATGGTCTCGGCCTATTTCAAGAACGTCGCGCAGAAGAAGACGCTGATCCAGCTGCTCCAGGAGCGGTCGGACATTCAGGAGCAGGCCGGCGACCAGATGCGGGCGAAGTTCACCGCTTATAATCTCGAGCTTCAGGAAGTGCTGATCGGCACTCCACGCGCTGCTGCTGGCAACGACCAGATCGAGAAGGTCCTGCAGCAATTGCGCGAGCGTCAGGTCGCCGAGGAACAGGTCACGACCTATGCCAAGCAGAAGGTCGCGGCCGAAGGCGAGAAGGACCTGCGCGAGGCCCAGGCGCGCGCACACCAACAGACCGCGATCACCGAGTCCGAGCTGTCGATCACCGTCCAGGAGAACCAGGGCAAGGCCGCGGTGAAGCGCGCGGCGCAGGAAGCCGAGCAGACCCGCACGCTGGCCAAGGCCGAGTCCGACCGCATGCGCATCGTCGGTGAGGGCGAAGCGGCGAAGGTAGTGGCGTTGGCGGGCGCGGAAGCCGATCGCATCACCAAGACCGGTCTGGCCACCGCCGAGACCATCGAGAAGCAGGCGGCGGCGTCGGGCGGCGCGCAATATCAGCTGACGCGTCAGGTGATCGAGCGGTTAGCCGAAGCGCTCGAAACGTCAGGCGTCGACATCGTGCCGAGGATCCAGATCAATACCGGCGGCGACTCCGGCGCGACTGCCGGCGGCGGGGCGCTCCAAGCGCTGATCGGGATGCTGTTGTCCGAAAAGGGCATGTCGATGCTGGCCAATCCAGCGGCGAACGATCAGGGGCCGGCATCCAACCCCGAAACCGAAGTCGCGGCGGAATAACCGCACTGCCGCGGCCGGGCGCACGTCCCGGCCGCGGCAATTTTTCAGGAATTTATCGTCGATCGTAAATGCGAACGGTGCCCGTCGACGGCACTGGCACGATCGCCGGGAAAAACATCGGTGATGATGTCCGCGCCAGTGGAATATGGATCAGGTCGGCCATCACGGACAGCAGCATGATTCGCGCGGAATGCAAGGCGATCCGCATCGTGCTCGCCAGGCTGGGGTCGAAGCGATCGATCGAGTTCGCCCCGCCGTCCTCCAGCAAGGCCAGCAGATAATGTTCGTCGTGCGTGAACCCGGCGTCGGACAGATCGCCGGCGTGGAAGCGCTGGCGAAAGCCCGCCTCGAACAAGCTCATGACGCTATCCAATACCGGCGCAAGCAGGCCGGCTCCCCAACGCTCCAGCCTCTTGTAGAGACTCGGCTGAACCGGCTCACCGGCGTCACGAGCAAGGCGCCAGTACCGCGCACCATCTATGACGGACCAGATTGCGGCGGGGGAAAAAGCGAAACGCATAGGGAATCCTTCCTGGCATCCCCTTCGTCCGCGTCGCTTTTTGCGATTCGCTCGCAATCGTTAGGACCAGCTTGTTACGGGGACAAGACGATTGCGGCGAACCGAGTCCGATTGGACGACGGGTGCGTTGGGCAACATCATGTGACCCAATTTTGCATGCCGAACCCTATGGCGTTCCGAATGCCGAGGGATTATGTATGGACTATCATCCATACATAAGTTCGGACTTAGCAATGCCCTCCATACAAGCGAGCGACAAGCTGCGCTGGATCATCGAAACCGGCTGGAAAGGCCTGTGTCCGCGCTGCGCCAAGGGACAAATGTTCAAGTCCTGGCTGAAGGTCACCGACACTTGTGAGTGCTGCGGGTTGGATTATCGTTTCGCAGCGCCGGACGACGGCCCCGCTTTCTTCTCCCTGTGCCTGATCGCTCTGCCGCTGATCTTCATCGTTGTATGGATTCAGGTAGCATACAACCCTCCTGTCTGGGTCCACCTGCTCACGTCGGTGCCGATCATGGTGCTCGGCTGCCTATTGCCGCTTCGGCCGATCAAGGGCTGGCTGGTCGCCTCGCAATATGTGAACCGGTCGCAGGAAGCGGGAACCGAGCGCCTGTGGGATCAGCTCCATGGCCGGGCCGACGGGCGGGGCGGCAATTTCGATGACTGAGGATTGGCTACCAGACTTCACCCGGTCGAGCGGCCCCAAATACCTTGCGATCGCCGATGCGCTCGACGCAGCGATCGAGCGCGGAGAATTGAGCAGCGGCGACCGCGTGCCACCGCAGCGCGAGCTCGCCGCGCACCTCGGGGTCGATCTGACCACCGTCACCAAGGCTTATGACGCGGCGCGGCGGCGCGGGCTGATCGAGGCGCGGGGTCGCGCCGGTAGCTTCGTGCGCGGGGCCGCGCTGATCGATGCGGAAGATATCGCGCGCATCGATGTGGGCATGAACATGCCGCCCGAATTGCCCGGCGACCTGTTGGGTCGGGCGATGCGCGCCACGATGGCGGCGCTGCTGGCCGACGGATCCGGTTTGCGGCTGCAATATCAGCCGGCTGGCGGCGGGCTCGCGGATCGAGCGGCGGGCGCGCGACTGATCGCTCGTGCCGGGCTGGCCGCATCGGACGATCAGGTGGTCGTCACCGCCGGTGCGCAAAACGCGCTCCACGCCATCCTGTCCGCGACCTTACGGCCGGGCGACGCGGTGGCCTGCGGCAGTTTCGTCTATTCGGGGTTCAAGGCACTGGCGACGCGGTTGGGCCTGCGGCTGGCCCCCCTCCCCACGGTCGATGGCGAAGGCCTGGCCGCGGCCTGCCGTACGGAAAGGATTCGCGCGCTCTATCTGGTGCCGACCAACGACAATCCGACCACGACGACACTCGACACGGCGACGCGATGGTCGCTCGCCGACCAGGCGCGAGCCCACGACTTGATCGTCATCGAGGACGACGTCTACGCCGCCTTGTGCGCTGCGCCGCTCCCTCCGATCGCGACCTTCGCGCCGGAGCGAACCTGGTATGTCGCGAGCGTCGCCAAGACGCTCTCTCCCGCGCTTCGCGTCGCCTATGTCCAAGCGCCGAACATTGCCGGAGCATTGCGTCTGGCGGCCGACGTGCATGAAACGGCGATCATGGCCCCGCCACTTAACGCGGCCCTGGTGCGGACGTGGCTGAGTGACGGCCAATATGATCGCCTGGTCGCAGCGATGCGCCGCGAAGTCGCGCGGCGTCAGGCGGTGGCGGCGGATATTCTGGCCGGGCTGCCCGTCGAGACGCATGCCGAGGGCTATCATCTGTGGCTATCGTTGCCGACGGGCCTCGATGCCACCGAACTCGCCGACGCGATGCGCCCGAGCGGTTTGTCGGTCGTTCCTGGCGACCGGTTCCGCGTCGCGCTCGGGACCGATCAGGCGGTTCGGGTGTCGCTCGGCGGGTTGATCGATCAGAACCGCATGGCGCGCGCGCTCCGCTTGATGCGTGCGCTCGTCGACACACGCCAGCAACGCTCGCTCGTGTAGCGGCGCAGCGCGGGCAAACGCAGCGAACCCTGTGTTAACCTCTGACCGCTGCCTCAGGGACTGGAACCGGTCGCGTTACGACCGCGTTCTATGGCGCCAGATGGAGGTTCAGAGAGATGACGGACATTCGCAGCGACGATCGAACCGTGGTCGAACGCAGCAGCTTCAACGTCGCGAACGTGATCGTCGCGATCGCGCTGCTGTTGCTGGTTCTTGGCCTGCTCAAATATTTCCACGTATCGCCGTTCTAGAACGGCGCGTACCGCGCGACCGAATAGCGGCGCGCTTCGCACCATCGGAGGATGACGGCGTCATCTTCGATGATCACCTCGACGTTCGGCGGCGCAACCGCCGTCGCCGCACGGCGTTGACGAATCGTGGATATCTTTCGCACGCTGATCGGTCCCGACGAGGGGGCGGACGCCGCACAATTATGCGTTCGTGCCGTCCTCCTGTTCGCCTTCGGCATCCTGTGCGTCCGCATCGCGGGGCGGCGTACCTTCGCCCATTATTCGCCGCTCGACATCGTCGTGGCCCTGATCGTGGGATCGAACATCAGCCGCGTGATGCTGGGCAAGGCGGCGTTCTGGCCCGGGCTTGCCGCGACACTGACGCTGGTCGTCCTGCACCGGATCATCGCGTCGCTGACGCTGCACTGGGGGCCCTTGTCATGGCTGACCAAGGCGCGGCCGATCGAAATCATTCGCGACGGCGTGCTAGACGAACATCGCATGCGCCGCGCTGGGCTGAGCCGCGGCGATTTGGACGAAGCGTTGCGCCTGGAACAAGTGGAGAAGGTAGAGGACGCCGCGCTGGCGACGCTGGAGGCGGGCGGCAAGGTCAGCGTTGTTCGGCGCAAGCGCGAGGACTGACTCGGCTGCCGGCGCCACCGGGTTACGCGACGTCGGCTGATTCAAATTATGGCGCGTGCAAGTCTCTTGTTGAAAAAAAACAAATACTTCTTGTTAGACAGCGTCATAGAATGATCGACCGATGATGGACCCCTACGCATGCTCGCTCGCCTGAAGGCACGTCACGCAGCACTCGAATCCGCGCTCGATGCGCTGGAACGACTGACGCGCAACGCAACGCCCGACCGGGCCCAGGTCGCTGCGGCTCGCCTGGCCCTCAGTCAGGCGAGCGCGCAACGCACCCGCTATCTGAATGACGAGGTCTATCCGAAAGTGCTCGCCAGCGACGATCCGGTCGCGAGCGAGGCCGTCCGCGCGCTGCGGAGCGAGGGCGCCCAACTCCGCGCCTTGTCCGCGGAGCATGTCGCGGCTTGGAACATCGATCGTGCGGTCAGGAACTGGCCGGATTATTGCCGGGCCTCGGCCGAGGTGCGTGCGACCATGCGCGGCCGGGTGCGCCGCGAACGGGCGTTGCTATACCCGTTGCTCGATTGACCCTCCCACGGCCATAAGAGACTATCGTCGGGGTACCGAGCCGCGACCCGTTTGCGGATAACCGTCGCCCGCCGCAGGATCGCTGGCGAAATCCTCGCCCGGATTGCCGCCCCCCGCGCCGGCACCGCTGCCGTGGACTTCGCCGGTACGTTCATCAAAAAAAGCGCGGCGGCCGTTGTCGGGCGGGAAACGAGGGTCCTCGTCATCGGGTGCGGACCGCGGCCCTTCGGCGCTTTTGTTCAGCGCTCGCTCGATCGCGAAATCCTGGGCGTCATATTCCTGCCCCGAATAGCCGGGGCCAGTGCCGATCGCGCCGCTTTGCGTATCGATTTCCGGGCTGGCGATCGTCGTGGTGGCCGGGGGTTCCGGCTGGCGAGCTTTGTCGTCGGTCATGAGCGGTTCCTCTCACGCCCTGAACGCACGAAAGCGGCAAGCGAGCCATATCCGCATTGGCACGCTCGATCAGCGGTCAGGCCGCGAGGTCCGCCTGCGCTTGACCATGCTCCGGTGCCTTCAACGTCAGACGCGCGATCGCGCCGCGGCCGACACCGTCGCTTTCGAGGCTCAGCGATCCCTCCATCGCAGTCATCGAATTGGCGCACCAATGCAGGCCCAGGCCGCCCGACTTATGCGCGCGGGTAGAAAAACCGCGCTGGAACAATTGCGGGCCACGCGCGGGATCGAACCCTTCCCCGGTATCCTGGATCGCGATCTCGACGCAGCCGCCGGCGGTCGCGGCGACCGTCACATTGATGCTGCCCGAGCCGCCCGACGCGGCGATCGCCTCGGCAGCGTTGGAAAACAGATTGCCCACCACCTGGCTCAGCAACACGCGATTGGCCATGACCCGATGCGCCTTGGCCGGGAAATTGAACGCGATCGACGCGCCACTGCCGGAATGAAGCGCGATCGTCGCATTCTGGGCGATGATCTGGGTCGCGTCGCATTCCTCGAGCGGCGGGCGCTCGTGCGCGAGCTGTTGCTGCGCCCCGATGATCTCGAGCACCTGGCGCATCGCGTCGCGTCCGACCTCCAATTGGTCGCGCCGCTCACTGCGCTGTCGGTCCTCGGCATCGAGCGCCGCGGCGACGAACGACGCCAGCTTCTCTCGCCGGCCCGAAGCGACATTGCCAGCCGCCAGTTCGGCCAGCGCTCGGTCGATCAATTTGCGGTCGACGGGCGCCGCCTGGCCGATTCCCGCCGACAGGATGGTCGACACCGGGTTCAGCGCGTTGCGCACATTGTGCATCACCGCGACCGCGCTTTCGGAACGACCGAGCGCGAAGCTCTGCGCCTCGACTTGTTCGCGCAGGTCCTTGAGCTGGACCAGCATCGAATTGAAGCTGCGTCCCAAGGAAGCGATCTCGTCGCTGCGCTTGCCGTCTTCCGGCAACACGCCCAGCGACCCCGAATCCCGCACCTGCTGCATATGGCCTTCGACTCGCCCCAACGGTTTGAGGACGAGCAGCGAGATCATGCGGCTGAGCACCGCCAGGACCAGCGCCAGCAGGATGGTCGAGCCCAGCACCGCCAGCCACAGCATGTGGCGGCCGAGCGCCGAAACGTCGCGCGGCACCACGAAGCTTGCCACCGCGACCGGGCGATCGTCGGGTCCCACGACCGGGACGGCGATCTGCATCATCGTCGAGCTGCTGGTGATCAATTTGCCGTCGGGCGCGCCCGGGTCGACCCGCGCCGGCACCTGAAGCAATTGCGCGAGCTGCGCCGAGGTGATCCGGCGCACCATCACGACATAGCCGCGCGAGACCCCGGTGCCATCGCTTTTCCTGACCTGCGCAACGCCGACCGCGGCGACGGTCTGGCCCAGGCGGACGTAGAAATGCCCGGCATTGTCGCCCTTCATCGCGGCATCGAGCGGCGCCTTGCGAATCGCCGCGACCATCGCGTCGCGCAACGCGTCGTTCTCGGCATGCGACCTAGTGTCGATCCAGCGCGCGATCACAAGGCTGTGGTCGGGGCGCAGGTAGGCCATGCCGTCGACGCCGAGATTGGCCATTGCCTTGGGCGAAAAGCTCTCCTCCTCGAACGCCCTGGTCGGCTTGGCGACATAGTCGTAGCTCGCATTCCAATCGCCATAGTCGCGTACCGAGCTTTCGACCTTGGTCGCGAATTCCTTCAACGCGGCGCGGGTGCGCTCGACATGGCCGTCGATCGCCTGGCGTTCCAGCGCGTTGAAACTTGGCGTGATGACCGCGGCGAGTAGCACGGTCAGCGCGATCGAACCGACCAGCCCGACCGAGGCCAGGATCAGGAGCAGCTTGCCGCCGAGCGATGCGAAGGACAGGCGGCGCCCGGTCGCGGCGCGGGCCATCAGCCGTTGGTCCCGTCGCCCGCCCGGATCGCGAATTCGTCGCCGGCGAGATCGTCCTCGCCGCCGATATAGCGCTCATGCGCGATCTCGCGCGCGACATCGGCCGGGACCGGCCGCGAGAAATAATAGCCCTGCAGATGGCTGGCGCCGGCGAGGCGCAGCGCATGGACCTGGGCCTCGGTTTCGACGCCTTCCGCCACCACGCCCAACCCCAAGGCATGCCCGAGATGCACGATCGACTGGACGATCGCCGCGGATTCGCGTTCGCGGCCCATGCCGTCGATGAAGCTCTTGTCGATCTTCAGGCAATCGAGCGCGAACTTGCGGATGTTGTAGAGCGACGAATAGCCGGTGCCGAAATCGTCGAGAGCGATGCGGAAACCCATCTGGCGCAGCTTGTAAAGCGTGTCGGCGGCGCGCTCTGCATTGTCGAAAATAGCGGTTTCGGTGATCTCGATCTGGACGCGGCTGGGCTCGATCCCGGCCCGCATCACGCGCTCGACGACCTGGCCGACGAAGTTCAGCCGGCGGAATTGGCGCGGGCTGAAATTGATCGAGACATATTGGCCCGGCCATTGCTCGAGCACCTTCAAGGACTCGTCCAGCACCCAGTCGCCGAGCTCGTGGATCAGGTTCGATTCCTCGGCGATCGGAATGAACAGCGCCGGGCTGATCGGCCCGAATTCCTCGGTATTCCAGCGCAGCAGCGCCTCGAACCCGACGACCTCCATGTCGTGGCCCGCGACGATCGGCTGATACGCTAGGCTCAATTCGCCGCGATCGATCGCCTGCCCCAGCCCGCCTTCGATCCGCCGACGGAAGCGGACGCTTTCGTCCATGCTCTCGTCGAACGCACGGACCGCACCGCGGCCCGATTTCTTGGCGTCGTTGAGCGCGAGATCGGCCTTGCGCATCACATCGATCGGATCGCGATTGCCGTCGACTTCCGCGATGGCGACCCCGATCGAGGCCGATGCCTGGACGGAATGGCCGATGATGCGGAAGCTCGAGGTGCAAGCGGCGATGACATGATCGCAGGCCATGACCGCGGCTTGCTCGCCGAGGGTGTCGAACAGAATGCCGAATTCGTCGCCGCCCAGCCGCGCGACCACGGCGCCAGAGGGAGCCGATTGCTGGAGGATAGCGTAGATGGCGCGGATCAACTCGTCGCCCGCCAGATGACCCAGCGTGTCGTTGACGATCTTGAACCGGTCGAGGTCGACCATCGCGACGGCGAACATCCCGCCCCCGCGCACCTTGTCGGTCAGCGCCTTGAGAAATGCCAGGCGATTGGGCGCTTCCGTCAGCGAATCGTGCGTCGCGAGATGCAGCGCCTTCGATTCGTTGGCAGCGAGTTCGACCGCCTGTTCCTCGAGCTTGGTCATCGCCGCGGCGAGTTCGCGATCCGCCTGCCAGCGATGTGCCAGCGCGGTCGCGGTCTGCACGACCTCGGCGATCTCGAACGGCTTGGCGATGTAGAAGATCTTGTCGGCCGGCCCCGCCGCTTTCGAAATCTCGATCGGCGAGAAATCGGAGAAGCCGGTGACGATGACGAGGTTGATGTTAGGGTCGAGCGCGCGGATCCGCGCCGCGGTCTCCTTGCCGTCGATCCCCGGCGGCATGCGAACGTCGATGAATGCCACCGCGAACGGATTGCCCTCGGCCACGGCATCCTCGACGGCATGCACGGCGTCGAGGCCCTGGTTGCAATGCACCGTATCGAAGCTCGCGCCGGTTTGGCCCGCTTCCGTCGCGGGGGCATCGTCGAACAGCTCGGCCGCCATGTCGCTCAGCGCGCCATCGACCGGCGCCACCGGCTCGAAGCAGTGCCGGTAGGACTCATGCATTGCCGGTTCGTCGTCGACGATCAGAATTCGCACCGCGCGCTGTCCCTCGCTTGGTGGAGCGCATACGACGCCCCAATGTCCTTGCGCGGAGGTAAGCGGACGAAGTTAAAGCGCCGTAAACGATCTTTGTCGGGATACCCGTTTCGGCCTTCTTGCTATCGACCGAGCGCCTGCTCACCCAGCAGGATCGCGCCCATCGGGCCAGCCTCGGCGCCGAGCGCCGCGCAAGTGATATAGGCGTCGAGATCGCCGAGCAGCGAGCGGTCGCCATAGCTACCTAGGCTTTCGTCGAGCATCCGGCGGACCATCGGCAGCAGCCAGGGCACGCCTAGCCCTACCCCACCGCCGAACACGATGCGCCGGGGCACGCCAGTCAGCACCAGCGTGTGGCACAATTGCGCGATCGGATGCGCGACCTGCGGCCAGATCGGCGAATGCTCGGCGATCTCATTGGCGGCGACGCCCGCTCGCGCCTTGATCGCCGGTCCGGAGGCGAGGCCTTCAACGCAATCGCTGTGGAAACTGCAAATGCCCGGCCAATCGTCGCCCGCCATTCGCGTCGGGCGGATGTGCCCCAATTCCTGGTGCGTCAACCCGACCACCGGCCGGTTGTCGCTGATCAGGCCGATGCCGACGCCGGTGCCGATCGTGACATAGGCATGGTCAGCCAAACCCTTGGCGGCGCCCCATTGTCCTTCGGCCAGCGCCGCGCCGATGACATCGGTGTGAAATCCCGTCGGCACGCCGTAGCGGCGCTGGAGCCGGCCAGCGACATCGGTATTGGCCCAACCCGGCTTGGTCGTGGCCGTGATATGGCCATAGGTCGCGGCCTTGGGATCGATCCCGACCGGCCCGAAGCTGGCGATGCCGATCGCGTCGAACCCGCGCCATTGGTCGAGCGCCTGTTCGATCCCCGCCATCGTCGTCTCGGGGTCGAGCGTGTCGATCCGCTGTGCCTCGACGATCGTCACGCCGTCCTGCGACAGCACGCACACGCATTTGGTCCCGCCGAGTTCGACGCCCGCAATCTTCATATCGCCATTCCCAATATCCGTTCGGCCTGCACCAGATGCAGCGCCTCGACCATTTTCCCGTCGACCTGGATCACGCCGCCGTCGCCGCTCGCAAAGGCGTCTCGCACTCTTGTCGCCCAGTCGATCGTCGCGGCATCCGGACTGAACGCGGCATTGCAGATTTGAATCTGGCGCGGATGGATCAGCGATTTGCCGCCATAGCCCATCGCCGCGGCAGCATCGCATTCGGCCCGCAGCCGCGCATCGTCGGAGAAGTCGTTGCAGACACCGTCGAGCGCGACCAGTCCGCGCGATCGCGCCGCCGCCAGCACCGCCGTCTGGATCGGCGCCAGCCACGCCCGCTCCGCCCCCGGACGCGCGCCCAGCTCGAGTGCGAGATCGTTCACGCCCAGCACGAATCCCTGGACCGCGGCCTCGGCGATATCCTGCAAACGGCCAAGCGCCTCGCAGGTCTCGATCATTACCCAAAGCGGCGTTTCGGAACCCAGGTGCTCGCGGCAAGTTTTGATGTCGCCCGTGTTGCGTATCTTGGGCACCAACACGGTCGCGCCCGTCGCCCGTACCGCCGCCAGGTCCGCCGCGCCCCATTCGGTGTCGAGCCCATTCGCCCGGATCACCAGCTCGCGCGTGCCGAATCCCGCGGTCGCCGCCGCGACCGCCGCTTCGCGCGCACTCCCCTTCGCGTCGGGCGCGACCGCGTCCTCCAGGTCCAGGATCACCACGTCGGCGGCAAGCTCACGCGCCTTTTCGATCGCGCGGGCATTGCTCGCGGGCAGAAACAGCGCGCTGCGGCGAGGACGAAAGCTCATCCCGCCCCCTTGCCTCAAGCCGCCGGTCGGGACAATGCGGGCGCAGGCAAGGAGATTGATATGGCTGGCATGGCGCATTTCGATTGGGCGGACCCGTTCCAGCTCGACGATCAGTTGAGCGAGGACGAGCGGATGATCCGCGACACCGCGCGCGCTTATGCCGAGGACAAGCTCGCGCCGCGCATCATTGATGCCTTCGCCAACGAGACCACCGATCCCGAGATTTTCCGCGAAATGGGCGCGCTCGGCCTGCTCGGCCCGACCGTGCCGGAGGAATATGGCGGCGTCGGCGCCAATTATGTCGCTTATGGCCTGGTCGCGCGTGAGGTCGAGCGGATCGACTCGGGCTACCGCTCGATGATGTCGGTGCAGTCGAGCCTCGTCATGTACCCGATCTATGCCTAAGGCTCCGAAGATCAGAAGCGGAAGTACCTGCCCAAGCTGGCGACCGGCGAGTGGATCGGCTGTTTCGGCCTGACCGAGCCCGATGCCGGCTCCGATCCCGGCGGCATGACCACGCGGGCGACCAAGACCGCCAATGGTTATTCGATCTCGGGCGCCAAGACCTGGATTTCCAACGCGCCGATCGCCGACGTGTTCGTGATCTGGGCCAAGTCCGATGCGCATGGCGGCGGCATTCGCGGCTTCGTGCTCGAAAAGGGCATGAAGGGTCTCTCGGCACCCAAGATCGAGGGCAAACTCTCGTTGCGCGCGTCGATCACCGGCATGGTGATGATGGACGAGGTCGAGGTCGGCGAGGACGCGCTGCTGCCCGAGGTGCAGGGCCTGAAGGGCCCGTTCGGCTGCCTCAACCGCGCGCGTTACGGCATTTCCTGGGGTTCGCTCGGTGCCGCCGAATTCTGTTTCCACGCCGCGCGCCAATATGGGCTCGACCGCAAGCAGTTCGACAAGCCGCTCGCCGCCAACCAGCTCTATCAGAAGAAGCTCGCCGACATGGAGACCGAGATCGCGCTCGGGCTTCAGGCATCACTGCGTGTCGGGCGGTTGATGGATGAGGGCAAGTTCGCGCCGGAGATGATCTCGATCGTCAAGCGCAACAATGTCGGCAAGGCGCTCGATATCGCGCGGATGAGCCGCGACATGCACGGCGGCAACGGTATCTCGGGCGAATATCAGGTCATGCGTCACCTGATGAACCTCGAGACGGTCAACACCTATGAGGGTGCACACGATGTCCACGCGCTGATCCTCGGCCGCGCCATCACCGGCATCGCCGCTTTCTAGGCCGGCGAGTCTCGTGCGAACGCCATCCCCGCGAAAACCCGGAATGGCGCGCTTGCGGACCGGCCGCATCGGGCGCAATCTCCACCTCCCACGATATGGGAGGAGAGTTGCTGATGCTTCGGATCTCTTTCGCGCTTGCCGCCATCGCGATGATCGCGACACCCTCGATGGCCGCCAACCGCTGCCGTGACGCCAAGGGCCATTTCATCGCCTGCCCCAAGCCCAAACCTGCGAGCACCGGCAAATGCCGCAATGCCAAGGGCCATTTCGTGAAATGCGGAACGCCGGGCGCGAAACCGGCTTGAGGCGATCACACGATCCGGACGCGGTAGATCAGCGTCCGGATCGCTTTGCCTTCCCAAGGCCGTAGATAACGGAACACGACCCGGTACGTCCCGCGCTTGTTGCCGACGATCCGATAGGTCACGAGCGACGGCGCGCCGGCCATGCCCGGCCGCGTTGGGACCGTCTTGTCCAGCGTCACTGCGATTCCGCGGGGAGCATGGACCTTCCACGTATAGCCGGTGCTCGCGTTGGTCTGGAGATCGACGCTGCCGGGCTGGCCGCGATGGAGCGTCATGACCGTCGGCTTGGCCGCCGGCAGCGGCTTTCGGGCCGGCGCGGTGATCGGCAGCAACATCGCGAACGACGCGGCGATCGCCAGGCGCCCTATCCGGAGCATTTGTCCCTCCTTTGTCCGTCGCCCCATCGTGTCATGGGCGCCACGCTGCCGCAAGCATCGCGCCCTTGACCAGAGCGGCGCCTTGCCGCAGCGCTCGGCCATGACACCATTAGGCGGCCTGAAGGTACTCGAACTCGCCCGCATCCTCGCCGGCCCCTGGGCCGGGCAGGTCCTCGCCGACCTCGGCGCCGAGGTGACCAAGGTCGAAAGTCCCGCGGGGGACGACACGCGGACCTGGGGCCCGCCCTTCATCGAGAATCCCGACGGCACGCGCGACGCGGCTTATTACCATTCGTGCAATCGCGGAAAGTCCTCGGTGGTGATCGACTTCACCACGCCCGAAGGCCAGGCCGAGGTCCGCCGGCTGGCGGCGGAAAGCGATGTGCTGCTCGAGAATTTCAAGGTCGGCGGCCTCGCCAAATACGGGCTCGACTACGCCAGCCTGTCGGCGCTCAACCCGCGGCTGATCTATTGCTCGATCACCGGCTTCGGCCAGGACGGCCCTTATGCGCCGCGCCCGGGCTACGACTTCATCATCCAGGGCATGGGCGGGATGATGGACCTGACCGGCGAGCCCGACGGCGCGCCGCAGAAGATCGGCGTGGCGATGGCCGATATCGCGACCGGCCTTTATTCGGTGATCGGCATCCAGGCGGCGCTGATCCAGCGCGAAAAGACCGGGCGCGGCCAGCATATCGACATGGCACTGCTCGACACGATGACCGGGGTGCTCGCCAACCAGGCGGCCAATTATTTCGCCAGCGGCGTCACCCCGCCGCGCGTCGGCAACGCGCATATGAACGTGTCGCCCTACGCCGTTTTCCCGACCGCCGACGGCTGGTTCATCCTGGCGGTGGGCAATGACGGCCAATTCCAGCGCTTCTGCGGCGTGGCCGGGATCGAGCCCGAGGAACGCTGGGCGACCAATGCCGGCCGCATCGTGCATCGCGAACCGCTGTTCGCGGCGATCACCGCGGCAACCAAAAGGTTCGAGCGCGACGATTTGCTCGCCAAGCTCGAAGCGGTGGGCGTCCCGGTCGGCCCGATCAACACCGTCGAGCAAGCGCTCAACGATCCCCAGGTCCGCGCGCGAGGCATGGTGGTGAAGGGCAAGCGGCTCGACGGCCTGCGTACCCCGATCCGCTTTTCCGACGCCGAGCTCGCGCTCGGCCGCCCCGCGCCTCGCCTGGGCGAGACGCTAAGCGATTGAACCTTAGTCGAAGGCCACCGCTACGGCGGGCTCGTCGGCATAATCCTCGGCAGGCTTGCGCGCATAGATGCCGAACGCGCCGATGATCAGGTAGCAAACTACCGGCAGGATCAGTGCCATCGGCAGCGTGACCGAGTCGGCGAGCGCACCGGTCAGGACCGGGATGATCGCGCCGCCGCAAATCGCGACGTTGATGATCCCCGAGCCGTCGGCGGCACGCGCACCGAGTTTTTCGCAGGCAAGCGTGAAGATCGTCGGGAACATGATCGAGTTCATCAGGCCGACCGCCAACAGCGTGTTGGCCGAGATCGTGCCATGCGTGGAGATCGAGATCAGTACGAGCAGGATGGCGCCTGTAGCGACGCCGGCCAACACCTTGCCTGGGCTGATCACGCGGAGCACCGCCGAGCCGATGAAGCGCCCGATCATCGCACCACCCCAATAGAAGATCAGCTGCTTGCCGGCCGACTGGTCGGTCAAGCAAAGCGTGTGTTCCGACTTGAGATAGTTGACCATGGTCGAGCCGATCGCGACCTCCGCGCCGACATAGAGGAAGATGCAAAGTGCGCCGAACGCGAAGCGCGGGCGCTTGAGCAAGTCGAGGCCGGCCAACGCGCCGCTCGCTTGATGTGCTTCACCCTTGAGCTGATTGCGGAACATCCACACCGCTGCCGCGATCAGCGCGAGCGCGATCGCGAGTCCCAAATAGGTGTGCGCGACCACCTGCGATTCCGCTATGCGATAGGCATCCGTGAGTGCCGTCGTCGCGTTCTTCGCACCCTTGCAGGCGGGATCGACCACGCGGGATACGTCCCAGAAAGATTGGGCGGTGCCGCCGAGAATCAGAATCGACCCGACGAACGGAAAAATCGTGGTACCGACCGAGTTGAACGCTTGCGCGAAAGTGAGGCGACTGTGCGCCGTTCGCGGACGACCCAGTAGGCTGATCAATGGGTTGGATACGATCTGGACCAGCACCACGCCGGTTGCGAGAATGAACAAGGCGATCAAGAACAAGGCATAGATCGCCGTGCCCGAAGCCGGAATGAATAGCAGGCAGCCGACCATCATCGTCAACAACCCCAGCACTGCGCCACGCATATAGCCGATCCGCTTGATCAGCATCGCGCCCGGGATTCCGATGATTGCGTAGGCCGCGAAGAAGCAGAACTGAATCAGCATCGCCTGCGTGTAGTTGAGCGTGAAAAGCTCCTTCAGCTTCGGGATGATGACGTCGTTCAGGCTGGTGATGCCGCCGAAGATGAAGAACAGCGCGAAAACGAAGACCTGCAACCCGGGCGCGTTTATCCCCTGGTGCGTGTCACCTGTTCCAGCCGGGCTGGTCGACGCCGCGGCGCTCGTATCCATGACCATCGATTGCACTCTCCCTGGGGTGTCCGGTCTGAAGCCGGTTTCAAGGTGCCTTGATGGCGTAGCTTCAGCCCAGCCGCAATCGACGAATACGTATTACTGTGAACGTTCTCAGCCAAAACGATAGCCGGAGACCGCCCAGCCGAGCACGTTGCTGGCGTGATCGCGCGTCGCCTGCCCGGCCCCGCCCGCGCCCAGCGCAACCATCAACGGCAACAGATGCTCTTCGCGAGGATGCGCGAAGGACGCATGCGGAAGCGTGCGCCAGGCGGCGACCCGCTGGGCGCGGCGCGCGGGATCGGGATCGGTCACCGCGTCGGTCAATGCGGCATCCCATTCGGTCGACGGCGCGACCGCCGCCGCACCGCGAACCCGCAGATTGTGGAATCTCATGCCCGACCCGACGATCAGCACGCCCTCATCGCGCAACGGCGCCAGTGCGCGGCCGATCGCGATATGGTCGGCCGGATCCAGATCTGCCCGCAGCGACAGTTGCGCGAGCGGGATGTCGGCCCCCGGGACGGCGACCTTCATCGGCACGAACACGCCATGGTCCCAGCCGCGCGCACTTTCCTCACGCGTGCCGAACCCCGCTTCACGCAACAGCGACGCCGCGCGTCGCGCCACGTCGGGCGCGCCCGGCGCATCCCAGCGCAGGCGATAGGTGTGTTCGGGAAAGCCGTAATAATCGAACAGCAGGTCGGGATGGGCGCCGGTGTGGACCGCGATCTCCGCCTCTTCCCAATGTCCCGATATCATCAAGATTGCGCGCGGCCGTTCGGGCAGGCTGTCGATCAGTCCGACGAGGTAGCGCTCCATCGGCCGCCACATCGGGTCCGACGGGCCGCCATCGGGGTCCATGAAGAAGCAGGGGCCGCCGCCATGCGGCACGAACAAGGTGGGAAGTCTCATGGCAGGGATATCGCCCCACCCGCCGCAGGCAACAATGCCGCTGGCGGAAACACGCCGTTTCCGCCTAAACCGGCCCCGTGACCAAGTTCACCGTCAACAACCAACCGGTCGAATATCGCATGGACCCGGCGACGCCCCTGCTCTGGGCGCTGCGCGACGCATCCAATTTGACCGGCAGCAAATATGGCTGCGGCACCGGTCATTGCGGCGCCTGCATCGTCCATGTCGACGACGTGCCGAGGAAATCCTGCCTGGTCCCGATCGGATCGATCGAGGGCAGCGTCGTCACCACGATCGAGGGCCTGTCGCACGACCGCAGCCATCCGGTGCAAGTCGCCTTCCTGGCCGAGAATGTCAGTCAATGCGGGTTTTGCGTCCCCGGCATCATCATGGCGGCGGCCGCTTTGCTCAAGGCCGATCCGCGCCCGTCGGAGGAAAAGATCCGCCAGAGCATCACCAATATCTGCCGCTGTGGCATTTATCCGCGGCTGGTCGAGGCGATCCAGCGCGCCGGCCGCATCCAGCGCGGCGACGACACGGTGGCGACCGGCCCGCGTCCCGGCATCGACCCGAAAGATGCCGCGCGTATCGTTCCGGCGCTGACTCCCAATCCGTAAGAATAGATGGCTGCTCTCCGAACGCTCAGCCTGAATCCTTTCAATTGGCTGTCAGGCCAATTCAGAAACCGGTCAGCGCGACTCGCCTAGAAGCGAGCTATCGTAGGGCCGGCATGTGCGCCGGCGAGTGGAGAAACGAGAATGCGTAGGTCTATCCTTTTCGCGCTGATGGCCGCGGTGTCGATGACCCCCGCGATCGCCTCGGCCGCGGATCGCGACAATTGGCGCGGTCGCGGCGGCGACGCCAGCGCGAACGCTGGCCAGTCGCGTGGCGATCGCGGCGGGTGGCGTGGCAACAACAACGGCAATGGCGGCGCTCCGGCCGCTCGCCCGGCCCCTGCTCCGGCTCCCGCCCCGCGCTGGAACGGCGGCAATAACAACGGCGGCTGGCGGGGCTTCCGCGGCGGTAACGGCGGAGCGGTCACTCCGGCCGTCCCCAATGTCGCGCCGCAAGCACGCGGCGACAATCGTTGGAACGGCGGCGTCAATAATGGCGGCTGGCGCGGTTTCCGCGGCGGAAATGGCGGTGCGGTAGCCCCGGGCCCCCAGGTCGACGTTCAACGCGATGGCAACCGCGACTGGCGTAACCGTGGCGGCACAACCGACAATCGCGGTTGGCGCGACAATAACGGCGGCGACCGCTGGCAGGGCAACCGCAACGACGGCCGCAATTGGAACGACAACCGCCGGCGTGACGATCGCTGGCGCGGCAACGATCGCGGCGGCAACTGGAACCGCAGCTGGCGCAACGACAATCGTTACGACTGGCAGCATTATCGGTCGTACAATCGCAACGCCTATCGCCTGCCGCGCTATTACGCGCCTTATGGCTGGAGCTACGGCTATCGCAGCTTCGGAGTCGGCGCGATCATCGACTCGATGCTCTTCGACCAGAGCTATTGGATCGACGATCCGTACGATTACCGCCTGCCGGACGTGTACGGGCCGTATCGCTGGGTGCGCTATTACAACGACGCGCTCCTGGTCGACATCTATACCGGCGAAGTCGTCGACGTGGTCCACGACATCTTCTGGTAAAATCGTCGTCGCGCGAGGTGGGGGCCCGGGAAGCAATTCCCGGGCCCTTGCCTTTTTTGTCGGGGACGCGAAAAAACCGCCCCATGTTCGGCAAGAAAAAGAATATGCCAGGCGGCCCGTCGAAGGAACGCGCGCGCATCGGCAAGGAGGTGGCCGCTCGGCTCGCCGCCCACCCGCGCGTTCAGGAAGCGATGGTCGGTGCGGCCCAGGCCTATTACCATCTCGACTTTCTCGATCCCGTACAGTGCGACCGGCTGATCCGGATCATCGATGGCAATCGTCGACCGTCCACCATCCTGTCCGACCGCGAGGATTATGGCTTCCGGACCAGCGAAAGCTGCGACATGGACCGCTATTCCGCTGATGTTGCGCCCATCGACACTTCGATCGCCGACCTTCTCGGCATCCCCCCGGCCAAGGGCGAGACGATCCAGGGTCAACGGTACGCGCCCGGCCAGCAATTTCGCGCGCATCACGACTTCTTTCATGAAAATCAGAAATATTGGGAAGATATGAAGCGCAGCGGCGGACAACGCACCTGGACCGCGATGATCTATCTCAACAATGTCGAGGAAGGCGGCGCCACCTGGTTTCCGCAGGCCGGTTTGCGCGTCGCGCCGCGCCGTGGCTTGCTGCTCGCCTGGAACAACATGAATCCCGACGGCAGCCCCAACACGATGACGCTGCACGAAGGGATGCCGGTGGTGAAGGGCGTGAAATACGTCATCACCAAGTGGTTCCGGGAGAATAATTGGACCATCTATTGAGGTAACGGGCCATTCGGCGCGAATAGCGCGCCATTCTCCACCCTTGCGATCGTCTCCGATAGGTCTAAGGCCGGCACCACATGCAGCAGGACGCAACCCGATCCGACGAGCGCTCGGGGGGAGCGAAAATCGTCCTCGCCACGGTGGGGACGCTT
>NZ_JBQCCN010000058.1:0-4676 GCF_051962185.1 Sphingomonas sp. | reverse complement strand
CTCGCCGTCTATTGCGGCTCCGCCTCGCCCAGCGACCCCCGTTACGTCGAGAATGCGCGCGAGGTTGGGCGCACCCTGGCCGAGCGCGGAATCGGCGTCGTCTATGGCGGCGGGCGGCTCGGGCTGATGGGAGCGGTCGCCGATTCGGCGCTAGAAGCCGGCGGTCAGGTGATCGGCATCATCCCCGAAGCGCTGGTCGCCGCCGAAGTCGCGCACAAGGGGCTGACCGAACTCCACGTCGTCGGCACGATGCACCAGCGCAAACAGGCCTTCACCGACCTGTCCGACGGCTTCGTCACCCTGCCGGGCGGCACCGGCACGATGGACGAATTGTGGGAAGCGCTGAGCTGGGCGCAGATCGGCTATCACGCCAAGCCGGTCGGGCTGCTCAACCTCGACGGTTATTATGACGGGCTGGTCGAGTTCTGGGAGACGATGGCACGGGTCGGCTTCGTCCGGCCGCAGCACCGGGAGCTGCTGATCGTCGCAGCCACGCTCGGCGAGCTGCTCGACAAGATGGCGGCGTTCGAGCCCGCGACCACGATCGGCCAGATCGGCGCCAAGGATCTATAATCGGGTTTGGGGAGGGCGATGACGACACCCGACCTCCCGAGCCGCGCGGCGATCGTCGCCACCGCGCGCGAATCGATCGCGCGGGGATCGAAGAGTTTCTTCGTCGCGTCGCTGCTGTTCGGTCGCCGCACACGCGACCATGCCTGGCTGCTCTATGCCTGGTGCCGACGCTGCGACGATCTCGCCGACGGCCAGGATCACGGCCACGACCTCTCGATCGTGCCCGATCCCGCCGTCCGGCTGGCGGCGATCCGCGCGATGACCGAGGCCGCGCTGGCCGGCGAGACGGTCGGCGACCCGGCGTTCGACGCGCTCCGCATCGTCGCCGCCGAGACGCGCCTGCCGCACCATCTCGCGCACGATGTGATCGAGGGTTTCCGCCTCGACCTCGAGGACTGGAGGCCGCGCAGCGAGGACGACCTCTATCGTTATTGCTACCATGTCGCCGGCGCGGTCGGCTGCATGATGGCGGTGGTGATGGGGGTCTCGCCCGACGACCAGGACACGCTCGACCGCGCTTGCGATCTCGGCATGGCGTTCCAGCTCGCCAATATCGCGCGCGACATAGAGGAGGATGACCGCGCCGGGCGCTGCTACCTGCCGATGGAATGGCTGGTCGAGATGGATTTCCCGCCCGGCCAACACATGAAGCCACCGTTTCGTCACCGGCTGACCGTCCTCGCGAAGAGACTGGTCGACACGGCCGCCGCGTTCGAGGCCAGTGCGCGGGTGGGAACGCCGCGGCTCGGGCTGCGCTCGGCCTGGGCGGTGCTGACGGCGGCGGGGATCTACGGCGCGATCGGGCGCGAGGTCGAGGCGCGCGGCGACCACGCCTGGGATCATCGCGCGCGGACATCGGCGATCGTCAAGATCGGCTGGATCGTTCGGGCGCTGGGTCAGGCCTTGCGGCGCCGCCGCCGCTATCCGCCGGCGCCGCGCGAGCCCGATTTGTGGGCGCGCCCGCGTGGTTAGCACCGCGTGAACCGCGCTCGGTCAGGACTCGGCAAGCCCGACAGCCTAGCTTACCCAATATGACGATGCTTTCCGTCAAATTCGCGCGCACCTTGCAGCGCGGCCGCGCGGAACCCGCGCCGCCGCCGACACGCGCCGGATTGCTGCTGACGTTGCTCAGGAAGCGCGCCGCCGCGCACAATGTCGGCGCCGAGGATTTGGAGGCGATGCTGCGCGACCAGATTCGCTGGTCGCTGCCGATGCGCCGCGGCGCGGACGCGGAAAGCGACAGTCAGGAGCCGGCCGCCGCTCAGCACGAACCCGCCTGACCCGCGCTAATTGATCAACGGATCGCCCGGCCGTGCGCGGTGATAATGCCGCTCGGCCAGCCACGCCCCGACCAGCGGCAGCACCAGCGTCGCCGCCGCGAGCCACGGCGGCTGCGCCAATTCGATCACGTTCCACAGGCCCGCCGCCACTACCAGCATTGCGACGATCCAGCCCGCCGGGCGCCATTGCGCGATGCGCAGCGCCGCGAACGTGCCGACCAGCCCGGCCAGCAACCACGTCGCCGCGATCGTCGCCTGACCGGCGAGCGGCATGCGCATCACGGTTTGAGCAAGGACGTCCTGGCCGCTTGCATCCGCCACGACCGGTGCGGAAAACCAGGCGCCGGCGAGCGCCCATAATCCGTCGATGAGCGCGACCGCGAGCACCAGTCCGACAATCACGCCGATCAGCTTACGCATGAAATTCCCCCGCTTCGGGGAACCCTTCTATCGCGGAACCGCGGCGGCGCGCCAGATCAGCTCCGGCGCGCCGGCGCCGCGACATTGTCCGCCATCGATTGGCCGACCTGGCGGCACGCGGCGGTGATCGTCGGATAGTCGAGATCCGTGTTGCGCATCAGCGCCGCCGGCATCGCCGCCCGGCATTGCGCCGCGCTATAGTAACGGACCGGCTCGATCCGCTGTTGCGCGCATTGTGTCTGTCCGTCGCCGCAGCCCATGATCGCGATGACGTAGAATACCGAACCCATGTCTTCCTCCGTCGCGCCTATAATCCCTGGCGCGCGAGGACGGTTCCCTGAATGGTCGCGGCTCCCTACATAGGCGCGCGATGCCGCCCACCGACCTTCCGCCGACCAAGGATCGCCCGCTGATCCCGACGCTCCGGCGCTTTCTCCCCTATCTGTGGCCCGCCGATGCCCCCGGGCTGAAGGTGCGCATCGTCGTCGCGATGCTGTTCGTCGTCGCGTCGAAGGTCGTGCAGATCTACGGCGCCTATGCGATGAAATGGGCGATCGACCGGATGGCGGGCCACGATCGCTCGGTCATCTGGCTCGCGATGGCGCTGGTCGCGGGCTACGCCGCCGCGCGGCTGATGAGCACGGCGTTCGACAATATCCGCAACGTGGTGTTCGAGCGCGTCGGTCAGGAAGCCACCCGCCGGCTCGCCGCGACGGTATTCCGTCACCTCCACCAATTGTCGCTGCGTTTCCATCTCGAACGCCGCACCGGCGCGGTCACCAAGGTGGTCGAGCGCGGCACCAAGAGCATCGACACGATGCTCTATTTCATGCTGTTCAACATAGCGCCGACAGTGCTCGAACTGACCATGGTGCTCGGCCTGTTCTGGTGGAATTTCGGGCCCTGGCTGGTGGTCGCGACGCTGGTCATGGTGGTGGTCTATATCGCCTTCACCCGCTGGGTGACCGACTGGCGCAATGCGCTACGCACGCGGATGAACGACCTCGATACCGGCGCGGTCGCGCACGCGGTCGATTCGCTGCTCAATTTCGAAACGGTCAAATAT
This sequence comes from Sphingomonas sp., assembly GCF_051962185.1. Classification (GTDB taxonomy): domain Bacteria; phylum Pseudomonadota; class Alphaproteobacteria; order Sphingomonadales; family Sphingomonadaceae; genus Sphingomonas. The sequence continues at coordinate 1,337 of NZ_JBQCCN010000058.1, read as the reverse complement.
TTCGGCGCCGAGGAGCGCGAGGCGCGGCGCTACGAAGGCGCGGTATCGGCCTATGCCGACGCCGCGGTGAAGAGCGAGAACAGCCTCGCTTGGCTCAACATCGGCCAGTCGCTCGTCACCAATCTGATGCTGGCCGGCGGGCTCGCCTTCATCGTCTGGGGGTGGGCGCAGCAGCGCTTCACGGTCGGCGACGTGACGTTGGTGTCGACCCTGCTCAGCCAGTTGTTCCGCCCGCTCGACCTGCTTGGCATGGTCTATCGCACGATCCGCCAGGGCGTGATCGACATGGCGGCGATGTTCGACCTGCTCGATACCGGCGCCGAAGTGGTCGACGCGCCCGACGCGAAACCGCTCAAAATCGATCGCGGCCATGTCCGATTCGAGGACGTGCATTTCGGCTACGAGCCGGGCCGCGACATCCTGAAAGGCATCGACCTCGACGTGCCGGCCGGCCAGACGCTGGCGGTGGTCGGGCCGTCGGGCGCGGGCAAGTCGACGCTCGCGCGGCTGATGTACCGCTTCTACGACCTGACCGGCGGCCGCATCACGATCGACGACCAGGATATCGGCACGGTCACCCAGGCAAGCTTGCGCGCCGCGATCGGCATCGTCCCGCAGGACACGGTGCTGTTCAACGACACCATCGGCTACAACATCGCTTATGGCCGCGAAGGCGCGAGCGAGGAGGACATCGTGCGCGCGGCGAAAGGCGCGGCGATCGCCGGCTTCATCGAGCGTCAGCCCGACCAGTACGAGACGCGGGTCGGCGAGCGCGGGCTCAAATTGTCGGGCGGCGAGAAGCAGCGCGTGGCGATCGCGCGCACCCTGCTCAAGGACCCGCCGATCCTGATCCTCGACGAAGCGACCAGCGCGCTCGACAGCCGGACCGAGGCCGAGATTCTCGGCACGCTCCAGGCGATCGAGCGCGGCCGCACGACGATCGTCATCGCCCACCGCCTGTCGACCGTGGTCCATGCCGACCAGATCGTCGTGCTGGAGAACGGCCTGGTCGCCGAACGCGGCACGCATGCCGAGCTGCTGCGCAGGAACGGTCTCTATGCCGAGATGTGGGCGCGCCAGGCGCAGGAGCGCCAGGAAGCGCTGGCGGCGGAATAGAGACCAAAACGGCAGCTCGGCGCTTCTTGTCGAAGCGAAGATCGAAAGCGCTATGTGCTCCTGCGAAAGCAGGAGCCCAGGGTAGCGAAGGACTGGATTAACCCTGGATTCCTGCTTTCGCAGGAACACAGTGTACTCAAGCCTCCGAACTCGGATGGGGGGACGGCGGTCGGCCTTGGTGACAAGCTTGACGCCTGCGTTTCGAGGAGGATCAATGTCGA
>NZ_JBQCCN010000057.1:0-4154 GCF_051962185.1 Sphingomonas sp. | reverse complement strand
GTCGGCGTTGATGACGATGACATTGTCACCGCAATCGACGTGCGGGGTGAAGCTGGTCTTGTGCTTGCCGCGCAGCACATTGGCGATCACGACCGCGGCGCGGCCGACCACCAGATCGGTGGCATCGACGATGTGCCACTTCTTCTCCACCTCGTGCGGCTTGGCCGACTTGGTGGTCTTCATCAGCGCCTTCATGGGCTGTTGACCTTCCGGTTATGGCGTTAAAACAAACGCGCGGCCCCCGGCAGGGCGCCCATGAAAGTATTACTTTCATGGGAACCCGGTTGAGGGAACCGCGTTCGTGGCGGCCAAATGCCGACCGAGGCCCCGAAAGTCAAGCGAAACCGGGCTTTTGCTGACGGGTACCATGATACCGGACAGAACTTGGCCCGAAATTTAGCCGGTCGAGTCCCGCACCCATGAAGCGACGGCGTCGTCGACCGCGACCGCCCAGCGCTCGACCACCGGCAGGTCGTAACTGTGGAGTTGCGCGATCCGCGCGGCCACCTGGGTCGCGAGATCGAGCGTGGTCTTGGCGGTTAGCACCGTTTCGGCGGCTTCCTCGACCACATCCTGCCAGCGATAGACCGACGTCACCGGCATGAGCGAGGTGCAGGCCGCGAGCTTTTCCTCGAGCAGCTTGCGCGCGACCAGCGCGGCTTCCGCCGGGTCGCCGAATGTCGCCTGGACGATCGCGATGTCGCTCATGCCCGCCTCCTGCCGAGAACATGCGCTCCCCAGACGACGCTGACCAGCAGCAAGGCGCCGACCAATTGATGGAGCGCCGCGAGGGTGATGTCGACCTGGGTCATCACCGTCGCGATGCCGAGCAGGATTTGCACGCCGAACGCGCTGTGGATCGCGATCGACGCGCCGCGATCGAGCTTCCTGACCTTGCGCGCCAGCACGACCAGCATCGCCACCACGACCCACGCCCACCAACGATGAATGAAATGGACGATCTGCGGATCGCCGGTCAGCAGGGTGCCCAGCGATTCGCCCGCCTGGCTGGGGCCGGGGAAGAAGGTCGAGAAGGCGCCGGTCATGCCTGGCCAGGTGTCGCTGACGAGCCCGGCGCGGAGTCCCGCCATCAGCGCGCCGTAGAACAATTGCACGAACAGGATCAGGCCGGCGAGGAATCCGAGTGCGGTCAGGCGCGCCGGCCGGGAACGGCGGTCGCGCGCCATTGCTTGGAGATCGAGCGCGGTCCAGACGATACCCGACAGCGTGAACAGCGCCGTCAGCAGGTGCGCGGCGAGGAGCAACGGCGCGACCTCGGTCCGCACCGACAGCCCCGATCGCACCATGATCCAGCCGAGCGCGCCCTGCAGCCCGCCGAGCGCGAACAACGCGACCAGCCGCCACCAATAGCCCTTCGGAATCTGCCGCCGGATCGCGAACCACAAGAGCGGCAGCGCGAATACCGTGCCGATCAGCCGGCCGAGCAGGCGGTGGATATATTCCCAGAAGAAGATGCTCTTGAATCCGGCGAGCGTCATGCCGGCATGGATCGCCTCGTACTGCGGTATCTTGCGATAATTGGCGAATTCGGCCTGCCATTGCGCGTCGTTGAGCGGCGGGATGATGCCGGTCAGCGGCTTCCACTCGGTGATCGACAGGCCCGATTCGGTCAGGCGGGTGATACCGCCGACCACGACGATCGCGATGATCAGGGCCGCGACGAACCACAGCCATGCCGCGATCGTGCGCGGGCGCTCGCGATTGGGGGAGAAAGAGGACATGCCGCGCCCTTATCGGGTCGCGGCGGGGTTGTCGAAGGGTGGGCGAATTGTCCCGGGCCGCGGAACACCATTTCAAAATCCTCCCCCAGCTTGTCTGGGGGAGGGGGACCGCCCGCGTCAGCGGGTGATGGAGGTGCAAATCCCCTCCTCGCCGCTACGCGGCTGCGGCCCATCCACCATTTGCTACGCAAATGGCCCCCTCCCAAGCAGGCTTGGGGAGGATTTGAAAGACCGCCAATCGGTAAATCAGTTCGCGGTTGCGCGCGCGCTCTGGCCGTCGCCTTCGGGAGCGGCGACGATGTCGCGGGTGGTGCCGCCCTTGTCGACCACCTTGGTGTCGGGGTCGCCAGCGTCCGAGCGGATGCCGGGGCTGGCCGAATCGCCGCCGGCGGAATCGAGCGTGCTGTTCTCCGACTGGCTGCGCGGCGCGGGGCCGCCGAACAGCGCGTCGAGCGCCTGCGCCGACGGATTGTTGTCCTGCGGACGAGTCACGCCCGGTTGCGGCGGCTGCAGCGAGAAATCGGGCGGCACGACCAGCGGCTGGGCGCGGGCGACCGCATATTCGTCGGGACGCGCGCGGTCGAACCCGCGATGGCCGCACCCGGCGAGCAACATAGCGACGCCCGCCACGGCAACAATCGGCACAACCTTACGCATTCGACTTCTCCACATCGGCTCCATCCGCCCGCGGCTTGTCGCGCACCAATAGTGCCCGCGCGAGCAGGATGAGCACGCCCACCGTAATCGCGGTGTCGGCAAGATTGAAGTTCAAAAACGGCGACCATGCGCCGAAGTGCAGATCGGCATAATCCTGGACGTAGCCGAGTCGCACGCGATCGAGGATATTGCCCAATGCGCCGCCCGCGATCATGCCCAGCGCGAACTGGTCGTAGCGATTGCGCTCGCGCCACATCCATACCAGCACGGCGACCGCGATCGCGCCGGTCATACCGACCAGCAGCCAGGTCGATGTCGCGCTGTCGGCGCGCAGAAAGCCGAGCGACACGCCGTGATTGTGGACGTTGCGCAAGGTGAAGATCGGCAGCACGATCCGCTCGTCACCCTCGATCGTCAACCCGATCGGCCCGATCACCAGCCATTTGATAAGCTGATCGAGCACGAAGAACGCAGCGGCGCTGATCAGCCCGAGCCTGGGCAGCTTCCAGCTCACGATACGACCTCCGTGCAGCGATCGCACAAAGTGCCGTCTTCCTTGACCTCGGGCAGATGCCGCCAGCAGCGGCCGCATTTGTGATAGTCGGTCCGAGCGACCGACAGCGGGCCCTTGCCCACCTTGGCGACGATGAACGCCTCGGCGAGGTCGGCGGCGGGCAGCGGCATGTCGGGCACGGTCACGTCGGCCTCGAGGCTCGATCGGATCACCTTGTCGCGGCGGAACGGCTCGATCGCCTCGGTCACTTGCGCGCGCAGGCGGCGGAGATCGTCCCATTCGGTCGCGATCACCTTGTCGCCCGGCACCTTGGGCAAATCGGGCCATTCGAGCAGGTGGACCGAGCCGTCGGCGTCGGGGAACCGCTCCTGCCACGCTTCCTCGGTGGTGAAGACCAGGATCGGCGCGGCATAGCGCACCAGCGCGTGGAACAGCACATCGAGCACAGTGCGGTACGACCGGCGCTTCAGGTCCATCGGCGCATCGCAATAGAGCGAGTCCTTGCGGATATCGAAGAAGAACGCCGACAGGTCGTCCTGCGCGAAGTCGGTCAGCAGGCGCAGATAGCGATTGAACTCGAACGCGTCGGTCGCCGCCTTGAGCTCGATGTCGAGCTTGCCGAGCAGGTCGAGCACATAGAGTTCGAGCTGCGGCATGTCCTTCGGCGCGACGCGCTCGGCCTCGGTGAAGCCGTCGAGCGCGCCGAGCAGGTAGCGGAAGGTGTTCCTGAGCTTGCGATAGGCGTCGCTGGTCGTCGCCAGCACTTCCTTGCCGATCCGCACGTCCTCGAAATAATCGACCGACGCGACCCACATGCGCAGGATGTCGGCACCCGATTCCGCGATGATCTTGAGCGGATCGACGACATTGCCCAGGCTCTTCGACATCTTGCGGCCATTGCCGTCGAGCGCGAAGCCATGGGTCAGCACCGCGTCATAGGGCGCGCGGCCGCGCGTGCCGCAGCTTTCGAGCAGCGACGACTGGAACCAGCCGCGATGCTGGTCCGATCCTTCGAGGTAGAGGTCGGCGCGCACGCCCGCCCCATACCGCGCCTCGACCGTGAAGACGTGGGTCGAGCCCGAATCGAACCAGACGTCGAGAATGTCGTTCTGCGGCTCGAAATCCTCGAGCTTGTAGTCGGGGCCGAGCAGCGCCTGATGGTCGGCGGTGAACCACGCATCGGCGCCGCCCACCTCGAACACCTTGACGATGCGATCGTTGACCGCCGGGTCGCGCAGATA
>NZ_JBQCCN010000056.1:0-2012 GCF_051962185.1 Sphingomonas sp. | reverse complement strand
ATGCGCTATGGCGAATGGGATGCGAGCGACGACGCGATCTGGGCGGCGGCGGAAGCGGCCAATGCCGCCGAATTCCTGCGCAAGCTGCCCGACGGGCTCGACACGTTCCTCGGTGAAGGCGGCGCACGGCTGTCCGGCGGCCAGCGCCAGCGCGTCGCGATCGCCCGCGCATTGTTGCGCGACGCCCCGATCCTGCTGCTCGACGAGGCGACCAGCGCGCTGGACGCCGAAAGCGAACGGCTGGTGCAGCAGGCGCTCGAGCGGCTGATGGAAGGACGCACCACGCTCGTCATCGCCCATCGTCTCGCCACCGTGCGCGCGGCGGGGCGGATCATCGTGATGGATGAGGGCCGGATCGTCGAGGAAGGGACGCACGCCACCCTCAATGCCGGGGGCGGGTTGTACGCCCGGCTGGCGGCGCTGCAATTCAGCGAGGCGGCGTAGCGATTAAGTTTCCTCTCCCCTTGCGGGAGAGGGATACGGAGACTTAGGCTCGTCAGAGCCTTAGTCGGAGTTGGGAGAGGGGTGGCGGTCGCGAAGCGACCGCGCGGAGCGAAGCTCCGCATCACCCTCTCCAAGCTACGCTAGGCAGCAAGCTGCCAAGCTTCGCTATCCTCTCCCGTCAAGGGAGAGGATGAGCAGGGAGATATGACCATGGCCCGCGAGTTCGACGTTATCGTCTATGGTGCGACCGGTTTCACCGGCCGCCTCGTTGCCGAATATCTCGCCGAGACCTACCCGACCGGGGTAAAATGGGCGATGGCGGGCCGCTCGCTGTCCAAGCTCCAGGAAGTGCGCGACCTGATCGGCGCGCCCGCCGATATCATGCTGATCGCCGCCAATTCGGACGACCCGGCCAGCCTGAAGGCGATGTGCGAGCGCGCTACCGTCGTCATCACCACGGTCGGGCCCTATCAGCTCTACGGCAGCGACCTCGTCGCCGCCTGCGCCGAGACCGGCACCGCTTATGTCGATCTCTGCGGCGAGCCCGCGTGGATGCGCCAGATGATCGACGCGCACCAGGATACCGCCAAGCGGAGCGGGGCGCGGATCGTGTTCTCCTGTGGGTTCGACTCGATCCCGTTCGACCTCGGCGTGTTGACCTTGCAGCAATGCGCGATCGCCAAGCACGGCAAGCCCGCGCCGCGCGTCAAGGGACGTGTCCGGGTGATGAAGGGCGGCTTTTCGGGCGGCACCGCGGCCAGCCTGAAGGCCACGCTGGCGGCCGCCGCGCGCGACCCGAGGATTGTCGCCTTGCTAACCAACCCCTTCGCGCTGACTCCGGGCTTTTCCGGCCCGCACCAGCCGACCGGCCTGCTGCCCGAATATGACCGCGCGGTCGGTGCCTGGGTGGCGCCGTTCATCATGGCGCCGATCAACACCAAGAACGTCCACCGAACCAATTTCCTGCTGGCCGAGAAATACGGCGCCGATTTCGTCTATGACGAGATGATGGTCGCCGGGCTGGGCGATCTCGGCAAGGCGGCGGCGGAAGCGATCGCCAAGGTCAATCCGCTGGCCGGCGACAAGGGGCCCAAGCCGGGCGAAGGCCCGTCCAAGGAAGAGCGCGACAGCGGCCATTACGACATCCTGTTCATCGGCGAATTCCCCGATGGCGAAGCCCGGGTCGAATGCGTCGTCACCGGCGACCGCGATCCCGGCTATGGATCGACCAGCAAGATGATCGCGGAAGCGGCTTTGTGCCTGGTCCAAGACGTGCAGGGCGACGGCGGGATCTGGACGCCAGGGGCACTGATGGGCGACTCGCTGCGCGACCGGCTGACGGCGAAGGCCGGCCTCACCTTCCGCAGCGGCTGAAGGCAAACGCAATCGACATTCAAATAATTTTCCCCCGCCAGGGGGGAGGATTATGATGGCCGACATGCCAGCTCAGATGTCGATGCAGCTAGAGTCGTTTTCAGCTTCGCTGAATCGGTGCCGGCCCGCTCCCCCACCCGGCCGCCCATAGAATACCTTGTTGGGCGGCCGGGTGGGGGAGCGGGCCGGCACCG
>NZ_JBQCCN010000055.1:0-16596 GCF_051962185.1 Sphingomonas sp. | reverse complement strand
GGTCATCGGCTGCATGTTGGTCAGGCCACGAATACCGTCGGTGCCGAAATATTTTCTTGCCATTCTGACCATTTCCGTCCGCTATCAGACCCGAAGGCCGCCTCTTAGCGCGACCAATGGAGAAGGGCGAGTATGAGCCAGGCGTTTCGGATTCTGGTCGCGTTGGTGGTCGGCGTGACGCTGGGGATCGTGCTCTCCAAATACGCGCCCGGCGCCGGCGCTTTCACCCTGCTGTTCACCAAGCGGATCGGCGGCGCGTGGCTGCATGGGCTGCAAATGGTCATCGTGCCCCTCGTCGTCGCGTTGCTGGTCATCGGCATCGCCGCATCCGCCGAGGCGGCGCGCGCCGGCCGAATCGCGGCACGCGCGCTGATCGCGTTCGTCGTAATCCTGTGGATCAATACGTTGATGTCGGCCTTCTTGACGCCGCTGTTGCTGAAGCTCTTCCCGCTGCCGGCCGACTGGGGTCAGGCGCTGCGGGCGTCGCTGTCGACCGCCAAGACCGCGGGCCAAGTGCCGAGCCTGGGCGATTTCTTCGACAAGATCGTGCCGACGAACATCATCGACGCCGCGGCGACCGACGCCTTCCTCCCGTTGACCGTCTTCGCGATGGTGTTCGCCTTCGCGATCACCCGGCTGGAGGAGAAGCGCCGGACGATGTTGGTCGACTTCTTCCAAGCGATCGCGGACGCGATGATCGTCGTGATCGGATGGGTGCTGGTGCTGGCGCCACTCGGCGTGTTCTGCCTTGCCTTCGGGCTGGGGATGGAGACCGGCGCCGCCGCGTTCGGCGCGCTCGCGCACTACATCGCGATCGTCTCGACGCTCGGGATTCTCGTCCTGCTGTCTGCTTACCCCCTCGCGGCGATCGGCGCGCGCGTCGGCATCGGCCGTTTCGCCCGCACCGTGCTGCCGAGCCAGATCGTTGCAATCAGCACTTCCTCGTCGCTTGCATCGCTGCCGACGATGCTGCGCTCGAGCGAGGCGATCGGCGCGCCGTCATCCGTGTCCGGCGTCGTGCTGCCGATCGCGGTCGCGGTGTTCCGGGCAACCAGCCCGGCGATGAACCTGGCAGTGGCGCTTTACGTCGCGCACCTGACCGGGACCCCAATCGGGCCCGGCCAACTCGCCGCCGGCGTGGCGACCGCCGCGATCACGACGATGGGATCGGTCTCTCTGCCGGGCACGATCAGCTATTTCGCCTCGGTCGCGCCGGTCGCGGCGGCGATGGGCGTGCCGCTTGAGGCGCTCGGCCTGCTGGTCGCGGTCGAGACGGTCCCCGACCTGTTCCGCACCCTCGGCAATGTGACGATGGACGTCGCGGTCACCGGCGTGATCGCCCGGCGCAGCGGCGCGGCGGGCGAGGACGAGACCGACAGGATGGTCGAGAGCCTGCCGGGGTGATCCTGATTCCCTCTCCTTGTGGGAGAAGGAATCTCAGCCAACCCATCTCCAAATTCCCGCCGGCATGCCGGCGAGCGGCAAATGTGCCCAGGTCGCCGCGAGCCACAGCGCGATGCCGCCGAGCGCCGGCACCACGCCAGCCGGCGTGAACTTCACCCGCCCGCCCAGGATCGCGGCGAGCGGCCAATAGCTCGTCCTGGATTCCCACGCCCGCCAGGTGTCGGGCTGCAGCCTTTCCTTCTTGCGGTCCTGCAGCGCCGACCCTACCAAAGCGAGCAGGATGATCGTCCCCGCCAGCACGATGTTCGACCAGGTCGGCATGACCAGGATGTGTGTCGCCCCCCACAGGGTGAAGCTCCACATCATCGGATGCCGCGTCACGCTGAACACGCCGCGCGGCTCGGGCGGCGCGCTTGCCGCGCGCGGCGGGCCGGGTAGCGCCGGATTGCCGAGCAGCGAGCCGACGAACATCACGCTGGCGAAGAACATGATCACTGTCCCGGTGATCCAGAGGCCGTCGCCAACCGCCCACAACGGCGCTTCGGCCGGTACCGCGCGAAACGCCAGCGCGAGCCAGACCAGCGTTACCGCCGCGACCAGCGAGTAAAGGCCCAGGAACGCCCCCTCGCCGATCGCCCCGGCGATCGGCCCGCGCAACGGATGCGACAGCAGGAAATGCGTGCCCACGAACGCGATCGCGGCCAGGATTTCCCAGTGCAACGGACTCATGGATTCTCTCCCCCGAACCGTTCGGGGGAGAGGCTATCGCTTTACTGGACGCCGTGCATCCACTTCTTGATCAGCGGCGACAGCACCAGCAGCAGGATACCGGCGCCGATCGTCAGCTCGCCGCCGGTCATGAACGTGCCGAGATAGGTATGCAGGCTGAGCTCGGGATTGGTCACCTGCCCGCCGACGGTCTTCACCGCGGCGGCCTGCGCCGCGGCGCCGGCGAGATACTCGCCGACCGAGATCGACAGGAACCACACGCCCATCATCATCCCGACGATCCGCGCGATCGACAATTTGGTGATCATCGAAAGACCGACCGGAGATATGCACAATTCGGCGATCGAGTGGAGGAAATAGGTCAGCACCAACCACCACAGCGACACCTTGAACGCGGCATTCGCCGTTCCGCCGCTCGCGGCCAGCACGACGAAGCCGAGCCCGACCAGCATCAGCGCCAGGGCGAATTTGACCTGGATCGACGGTTCGAGATTGCGTTTGGCCAGCGCCAGCCACAGCCAACTCAAGACCGGGGCGAACAGAACGACCACGATCGGGTTGAACTGCTGGGTGGTCGCCGCCGACATGTGGAAGCCGAACAAGGCGAGGTCGGTGTTGCGATCGGCGAACAGGGTCAGCGACGACGCCGCCTGTTCGAACAGCGCCCAGAAAGTCACGTTGAAGATGACGAGCAGGATGGCGGCGAACATCATCTCGCGCTCCACCTTGTCGCCGACCCGCGCGGACCAGATCGGAATGCCGATCACCGCCGCCAGGAAGATCACCAGCAGCGCCTTACCCAGGAGCGGGGTCGCCACGATATATTCCCAGATGCTGCTGCCGCTCGGTTCAGGGCTGTCGATGACGTTCGAGAAGATCATCCAGAACAGGACCACCGACGCGAGCGACAAGCCGTAGATCAGCAAGGTACGATCGGGCCCTTGCCGGACCGGCGGTTCGCCATAACCGGCCAGCCGGCCGCCTTCGAACTGGGTCATCGCCCAGGCCAGCACCAGCACCACCGAGACGCCGAGGAAGCCCGCGCCCCAGCCGAAATGATCGGCCAGGAACGGCACCGCGATCTGCCCCAGGATCGAACCGACGTTGATGCCGGCGTAAAAGATGGTGAAGCCCGCGTCGCGTCGGCGATCGCCGGTCTCGTAGAGCGAGCCCACGATGGTCGAGATGTTCGGCTTGAAGAAGCCGTTGCCGATCACGATCAGGCCGAGCGCGAACAGCAGGAAGGAGGTATGCGCCGGGCTGCCTTCCGCGCCCGCGACGAACTTGTTCGCCGCCACCGTTTCGGCGACCTGGCCCTTGCCGTCGAGCAATTGCACCGACCCGTCGGGCAGGCCGTGGATGACCAGAACCTGCCCGTTCTTCTGGATGGTCTGCGGCGCCGTGTTGGTGGCGAGCGTCGAGACGGCGGGCGCTTGCGACACCTCGTAGCGCTGGCCGTCGATCGTCGCGAACGGCTTGGCCTGCTGACCGCCGCAGCACAACATGAGATAGCCGACCGCCATTACCAGCGCACCGAACTTCACCGCGCGCTTCGATCCGAGATAGGCGTCGGCAAGGAATCCACCGACCACCGGGGTCAGGTAAACGAGGCTGAGATACCCCCCGACGATGCCGTTGGCCTGATGATCCTGGAACAGGAAATGCTTGGTCAGGTACAGCACCAGCAAGGCACGCATGCCGTAGAAGCCGAACCGCTCCCACATCTCGATGCCGAACAAGCGGCGCAATTGCACCGGGTGGCCGAGCCAGGTTTTCTTGTCCAACGGCTGGACGTGAGTGATGTCCGGCTCGCGCGGATTGTCCGCGGTCGGGGTGTCCACCATGCATTCGCTCCCTGAAGTCTTGGTCCCGCTGTCTAAAAACGCAGCGACGGATGGAATGGAGACTAGCGGCAAAGCTTGGCGAGTAAATATACGGTCGGAGATCGACTTGGCGTTGCCCGGCCCCGGTACCACCCCTAGATGGCGGCCATGTTCAACGACCGCTCCACCCCGCTTTCGCTGCTGTCGACCCGCCGCTCGGGCAAGCCGCGCGATCTCGCCGCGCCCGGCCCCGACCAGGCGCAGCTCGACCAGATCCTGGAGATCGCGGCGCGCACGCCCGACCATGGCAAGCTCGCGCCGTGGCGGTTCGTGATCGTGCCCGCGGACAAGCGCGCCGCGCTCGCGAAGGTGATCACCGACGCCTATCGCGCCGAGCGCCCGCAGGCGGCGCGGCTGGAGATCGAGGCGCTCGAGCAATTCGCCACCCAGGCGCCGGCCTTGGTCGTGGTGCTGTCCTCGCCCAAGGTCGAGAGCCACATTCCGTTATGGGAGCAGCAATTGTCGGCCGGCGCCGCGGGCATGAACTTGCTCCACGCCGCGCACGCGCTGGGATTCGCCGGCGGCTGGCTGACCGGCTGGTCGGCCTATTCGGACGCGGTGCGTGATGCGTTCGGCGCGGAACCGGAACGGGTCGCCGGGTTCATTTTCCTGGGCACGCCGGGAAAGCAATTAGAGGAAAGGCCGCGCCCCGACCTGAAAAAGATTATTTCAATTTGGCAAGGCTAATTGACTGGACTCTCTTGCCCATTGCTGTATTAATGCAGCATGGCACTGAGCAACGACGATAGCCCGGTCTATATCCGGTTGAGGGGGACGATCGCTGCGGGGATCCTGCGCGGCGAATATCGCGCGGGCGACCAATTGCCGTCGGTCCGCGCACTGGCCGCCGAGCATGGCGCCAACCCGCTGACGGTGGCCAAGGCCTATCAGAGCTTCCAGGACGACGGTTATGTCGAGGTCCGGCGCGGCGTCGGCATGTTCGTCCTGCCCGGCGCGGCGGAAAAGCTGCGCATCGCCGAACGCAATCGCTTCGTGACCCAGCAATGGCCGCGGATCGCCGATTATATCGACCTGCTCGGCCTCGACGTCACCGACCTGCTCGAACGCGAACGCGCCTGATCCTCCTCTGTCGACGTTGATCAGAGCGTCCGGACTGTGATTGATTTCACGCTAAGGCGCTAAGGCGCGAAGAGGTTTCGCGCAGAGCCGCGGAGCACGCAGAGATAATTGAGCCTCGTGAAGCGAGGCTCTCGATAAAGTTCGTATTCCATCTTTTCAGTGCTGAGGCGGAAAACGCCTCCGCGCCTCTGCGCGAACCAAAATCTTCTTTGCGCCTTAGCGCCTTCGCGTGAAAATCAATCAGGGCTCGCCGCGCCGAACAAGCCCAGCCGGACGACGTCTTCCTCGGTCAGGTCGATCCCGAACAGCAAGCTTAACCGCATGCGATAGACGCGCGGGTCGTCGATCGTGCCGAGCGACTCCTCGCCGGCCGAATGACGGCGATAGTCGCGGTCGGTCAGCGCGGCGAAGCCGTGCGGCAGGACGATGCTGACCACCACCAGGTCCGTGAAGCGCGTGCCCGGCGCGGTCGCGGTCCAATGGTTGGACATCACCAGGTCGATCTGCGGCACCTCATCCAGGGTGAAGCTGAATTGCTCGACCCAGCCTTCGTCCGCCGCGCGGCCGTCGGTCGTCGCAGGACTGCCGTTGCGCGCCAGCACCCAGCCGCGCGCGTCCTGGCTCAGCCGGAACAACGCCCCGTCCGGCGCGGTCGCTTCCGCGCCGTCGATCAGCGGCATGACCGGCGAATAGCTGCCGCCGAACCCGGCGTCGGCGAGCCACTCCTGCCCGCCGATCGTCGCCAGCAGCACCATATGCGTGCGCCCTGGCGTCGCGGTGGCGCCGAACCAGACGCGCGCGAGCAGCGGCCGCACGGTGAAGCCGAGTTCGGTCAACGCATCGCAGAACAGCCGGTTCTGCTCGAAGCAATAGCCGCCGCGCCGCCGCGTCACCAGCTTGGCGAACACCGAGTCGCTGTCGATCGCGATGCCGCGGCCGAGCCGGATATCGAGATTCTCGAACGGGATCGCCAGGCGATGCGCGCGCTGTACCGCGGCCAGTCCCTCGACGTCGCAGGCCGGGCGCTCGGCGAGCCGGATGCGCTCGAAATAGGCGTCGAGGTCGAAACTCATGCCGCGAACAGCTCCGCCGGCAGTTCGTACAGCCCCGCCGCCGGGGCGGTCGCCGCCGCATGCAGCCCGAGCGCCTCGGGCACGATCTGCGCGACGTAGAAGCCGCACACCGCGCGCTTCATCCGCAGGAAATCGTCGCCGCCCTCTTCGGCCGCCGCGCGCCCCTGGCGCTCCATCAGCCAGCCGCACACCGCGACCGACAACATGGTCAGGAACGGATAGCTCGCGGCGAGGCGATCGTCGGCATCGGCCGTCGCCAGCCGCCTTCCGACCTCGTCGCAGGCGTCGATCAGCATGCGCAGCGCCGAATCCTCGGCCTCGGCGCGCATGTCGGCGATCAGCGTCGCGAACGCCGCGCCATTCGACAAGCCGAGCTTGCGCCCGACCAGATCGGCGGCCTGGATGCCGTTGGTGCCCTCGTAGATCGGGGTGATGCGCGCATCGCGGAAGAACTGCGCGGCGCCGGTCTCCTCGATATAGCCCATGCCGCCATGGACCTGCACGCCGAGCGAAGCGACTTCGTTGCCGAGATCGGTGCCGTGCGCCTTGGCCAGCGGGGTCAGGATCTCGAGCCGGTCCCTGGCCGCCTCGTCGCCCATCCCCGCGCGGTCGACTTGCGTCGAGGCGAGATAGACGAGCGCGCGCGCCGCCTGGGTCTGCGCCTTCATCCGCATCAGCATGCGGCGGACGTCGGGATGCTCGATGATCGCGACCGGGCTCTTGTCGGCCGAGCCGGCGCGCGCCGACTGGATGCGTTCGCGAGCGTATTCGACCGCCTTTTGCGTCGCCGCCTCGGCGACCTGCACGCCCTGCAGGCCGACATTGAGGCGCGCGTTGTTCATCATCGTGAACATCGCGCGCATGCCGCCATTCTCGGGGCCGATCAGCTCGCCGATGCAATCCCCATTGTCGCCGAACGACAGCACGCAGGTCGGCGAGGCATGCAGTCCCATCTTGTGCTCGATCGACACGACGCGGACGTCGTTGAACGCGCCGGGCTTGCCGTCGGCGTCGAGCCGGTATTTCGGCACCAGGAACAGCGAGATGCCGCGTGTTCCCTCCGGCGCGCCGGGGGTGCGGGCGAGGACGAGATGGACGATGTTGTCGGCCATGTCGTGATCGCCGAACGAGATGAAGATCTTGGTGCCCGAGATCTTCCACTTGCCGTCACCGGCAGGCTCGGCGCGGGCGCGGAGCGCGCCGACGTCGGAGCCGGCCTGCGGCTCGGTCAGGTTCATCGTGCCGGTCCATTCCCCGGTCGCGAGATGCGGCAGATAGGCCGCCTGCTGCTCGGGCGTGCCGTGGTGGAGCAATGCCTCGATCGCGCCCACCGTCAGGGTCGGCGCCAGCGCGAAGCCCATGTTGGCGCCGCCCAGCGTCTCGAGCACCGCGCTCGCCAGCACGAAGGGCAGACCCTGGCCGCCGAAATCGCCGGGCGCGCCGATCGTGCCCCAGCCGCCCTCGACATAGGCCTTGTACGCTTCCGGATAGCCGGCCGGCATCTTGACGCCCTCTGGAGTCCATTTGGGACCGTCGGTGTCGCCTTCGCGCGCGAGCGGCGCCCATTCGCCGGCGGCGAACTGGCCCGCACCTTCGAGCACGGCATCGACCAGATCGGGAGTCGCGTCGGCGAACCGCTCGGTCGCGGCGAGATCGGCCAGCTGGGCAACGTGATCCAGGACGAAACGCTGCTCACGCACGGCGGGATTGAAGGGCATTCGGCTTCCTCTCCTGATCCGACGCGCTATAGCCGCCCGCGATGGCCGCGCAACTGACCCGCACTTTACCCTATGGAACCGAGGCTATCGCCGAAGCCGCGGGCTTGATCCGCGACGGCGCCTGCGTCGCGGTGCCGACCGAGACGGTCTATGGCCTGGCCGCCGACGCGACCAACGCCGCCGCGGTCACCTCGGTCTATGAAGCCAAGGGCCGGCCGAGCTTCAATCCGCTGATCGTCCACGTCCCCGACATCGCCGAGGCGCGGCGAATCGCTGCGTTCGACCGTCGCGCCGACGTGCTCGCCGCTGCCTTCTGGCCGGGACCGCTGACCCTGGTGCTGCCGCTCAAGCCGTCGGCGCATATCGCCTCTTTGGTCACCGCCGGGCTCGAGACGATCGCGATCCGCGTGCCGCAGCACCGCGCGATGCGGGCGCTGCTCGAAGCGAGCGGACGCCCGCTCGCCGCGCCCTCGGCCAATGCCTCGGGCTCGATCAGCCCGACTCGCGCCGAACATGTCCTCGCCAGCCTCGACGGGCGTATCCCGCTGATCCTCGACGACGGGCCGACCAGCCAGGGGATCGAATCGACCATCGTGCGCGAAGTGTTCGGCATGACGCGCATCCTGCGCCACGGCCCGGTGACGATCGACCAAGTGCGCGCCACGATCACCCGGCCGGGCGTGAAGCTCGACCGTTTCGATCCCGGCGAAGGCGAGAGCCAGCCCGAGCAGATCGAGTCGCCCGGCCAGTTGCTCGCGCACTACGCCCCGCGCAAGCCGCTCAGGATCGACGCGCCGCGCCCGGCCGAGGACGAATGGATGATCGGATTCGGCAAGACCGGCGGCGACGACAACCTCTCGCCGCGCGGCGACCTGGCCGAGGCCGCCGCCAAATTGTTCGACGCGCTGCATCGCGGCGACGGCTCGCCGCAGCCGAAGATCGCGATCGCGCCGGTGCCCAACGACGGGATTGGCGTCGCGATCAACGACCGGCTACGCCGGGCATCGCATCGGGAATGACTGCAATACAGGCCGTTACGTCTTTACACTCCCGAAACGACGTATAGTCTCCGCCGCCATCGGGCCGTCCCCGGCACTCGTTCCGTAACCGACGGCGCGACCAAGGAGAGGGGCGTATGACGAACATCCAACGCGGACTCGCCGAGCTCATCGGCACTTTCTGGCTCGTGTTCGGCGGCTGCGGCGCGGCGGTCCTGGCGTGCAATTTCCCAGCGGCCGGCATCGGCTTCGCCGGCGTCGCCTTGGCATTCGGCCTGACCGTGCTGACCATGGCCTATACGATCGGCCACATTTCGGGCTGCCATCTCAATCCCGCGGTGACGCTCGGCCTGTGGGCGGGCGGGCGCTTTCCCGGCAAGGACATCCCGCTCTACGTCATCGCCCAAGTGCTGGGCGCGGTGATCGCGGCGTTTCTGCTCTATTTCATCGCCTCGGGACAGGCGGGGTGGGAAGCCGGCACGTTCGCCGCCAACGGTTTCGGCGAGCATTCTCCGGGCCATTATTCGCTGGTCGCGGGGGTGACGATGGAGATCGTCATGACCGGCTTCTTCCTGATCGTGATCATGGGCGCGACCGATACGCGTGCGCCCGCCGGCTTCGCGCCGATCGCGATCGGCCTAGCGCTGACGCTGATCCATCTCGTATCGATCCCGGTGACCAACACGTCGGTCAATCCCGCGCGCTCGACCGGCCAGGCTCTGGTCATCGGCGGCTGGGCGATCGAGCAGCTCTGGGTGTTCTGGGTCGCGCCGCTGATCGGCGGTATCCTGGGTGGGGTAATCTACAAGACGCTCGGCGCCGATGCGACCAAGCGGCCACCGGTGGAAGGCGAGGCGCTTTAGTAAATAGGCTGCCCTTTCTCTCCCCTCCCGCTTGCGGGAGGGGTCGGGGGAGGGCTTGTCACAATTAGCTGGGAGGAAACATGCCCTCCCCTAACCCCTCCCGCAAGCGGGAGGGGAAGTTGTTGACTTACGCCGTCGCCGCTTCCGCCTTCGACCGCGCGGCGAAGCTCTTGCGGAGCTTCTTGAGCTTGGGCGGGATGACCGCCAGGCAATAGGGATTACGCTGGCCTTCGCCGTCCCAATATTCCTGGTGATAATCCTCGGCTGGGTACCAGGCGCCGAGCGGCTCGATCGTCGTCACGATCGGGTCGGGCCAATTGGCCGCATTGCGCGCGATCGCCGCTTTGGCCTCTTCCTCCTGCGCCGCATCGTGCGGGAAGATCGCCGAGCGATATTGCGTACCGACGTCGTTGCCCTGGCGATTGAGCGTGGTCGGGTCGTGCGTCGCGAAGAAGATGTCGAGCAGGTCGGCGTAAGAGATTTGCGTGGGATCGAAGCCGATGCGGATCGCCTCGGCATGGCCGGTATTGCCGCTGCACACTTGCTTGTAGGTCGGGTCGGCGGCGGTGCCGCCGGTATAGCCGCTTTCGACGCTCTCGACGCCGATCACGTCGTTATACACCGCCTCGGTGCACCAGAAGCAGCCGCCGGCGAGAGTCGCATAGTCGAGGGACATTTTCGTCACTCCCTTTTCAAATTGGGTCGAACATAGGTACGGGCGAGGCAACCACAAAGAGGCAGCGACACAATGAGCAAGGGCAAGGTGCTGGTCACGGGCGGCGCGGGCTATATCGGCAGCCACGCGGTGCTGGCGCTGCTCGATTCGGGCTGGGACGTGGTGGTGGTCGACAACCTGGTCACCGGGTTCGACTGGGCGGTCGACCCGCGCGCCACCCTGGTCGTCGCCAATATCGAGGACGACGCCAAGGTCCGCGCGGCGATGCGCGAGCATGAAGTCCTCGCTGTCATGCATTTCGCCGGATCGGTGGTGGTGCCCGAATCGGTCGAGAACCCGCTCAAATATTACCGCAACAACACCGTCGCGAGCCGCGCGCTGATCGAGAGCGCGGTGGTCAGCGGCGTGAAGCATTTCATCTTCAGCTCGACCGCGGCGACCTATGGTACGCCCGAGCGCGTGCCGGTGGCGGAGGACGATCCCAAGCTGCCGATCAATCCTTACGGCATGTCCAAGCTGATGACCGAGGCGATGCTGAGGGACGTCGCCGCCGCGCATCCGATCAATTATTGCGCGCTGCGCTATTTCAACGTCGCCGGCGCCGATCCGCAGAGCCGGTCGGGCCAGTCGACCGCCGGTGCCACCCATCTGATCAAGGTCGCGGTCGAGGCGGCGACCGGCAAGCGCGACCATGTCGGCGTGTTCGGGACCGATTTCCCGACCGCCGACGGCACCGGGGTGCGCGACTATATCCATGTCAGCGATCTCGCTGCCGCGCACGTCCACGCGCTCGACCGGCTGATCGCTGAGCCCGGTGAGAGCCTGACGATGAACGCGGGGTACGGGCACGGCTATTCGGTGCTGCAGGTATTGGACGCGGTCGACCGGGTGACCAATCATGAGGTCAAGCGCGTGCTGCAGGGCAGGCGCGCGGGCGATCCGGCGGAATTGGTGTCGGACAACCGCCGCATCCTAACGACCTTGCCGTGGCGGCCGCAATACGATGACCTGGACCGCATCGTGCGCGACGCGCTGGCGTGGGAGCGAAAGCTGGCGGAACGGGCGGGGTAATCGACGGCCCCGTGGAAATGCTGGTGGGTCCGCCGGGATTCGAACCCGGGACCTCTCGATTAAAAGTCGCTTGCTCTACCGACTGAGCTACGGACCCCAGCGTCGCGGCGCTTAGGGGGCGGGGCGCGCCGGGTCAACCGTCGCCGGCGCTTGGCTTTGCGCCACCGAGCGGTTAGCGATACGACTATCGACGGCTAAGGGGGGGAAATGATGGCCACCGATCCCAATCAGATGCGTTCGCCCGAAAACCATGTTCACTATTACGCGCCGTCACCGGTCGCCGCGTCGGGCGCCGCCACGGCATCGCTGGTGCTCGGCATCATCGCGCTGGTCTGTTCGATCATCCCGATCATCGGCCTGATTTCGTGGCTGCTCGCACCGGCGGCAATATTCACCAGCCTGTTCGGGCTCAACAACCCGGTCAACAAGGGCTCGGCGATCGGTGGATTGATCACCGGGATCATCGCCTTCGTCATCTGCATCGGCTGGGTGTTGCTGGTCGCCGGGTCGGCCGCCTCGCTCGGCTCCGCGCGGCACTTCTAAAGTCGGGCCTCCAACTGACGGACGCTGAGCCCGGTCAGCGGGTCGCGCCAGTCGGGCACGATCGCCGCAAGCGGCGCGAGTACGAAGGCGCGGCGGCGGAATTCGGGATGCGGCACGGTCAGCCCATCGCTCGCCCAGGCGCCGCCTGACCACAGCACGATGTCGAGGTCGATCACGCGATCGCTCCAGCGTTGCGCGCGCCGCCGGCCGAAATCCGCCTCGATCATCTTCAATCGCGCGAGCAAGTCGGGCGGCGCCTCGTCGCTCTCGATCAATGCCGCCGCGTTGACGAAGCACCGCCGCGCCGGACCCAGCGGCGGCGTGACGAAGAAAGGCGACGTCGCGACGACATCGCCGATCGCCGCCAGCGCGGCGCGCACCTCGTCGGCCGGCCCGCCGTGGCGGCCGCGCCGGTTCGAGCCCAGAGCGATGACATAGCTGGACGTCATGACGCCGGCCGGCCTACCCCAGACGCATGGACTTTGCACCCGGCTCGATCCCCGACACCGAACCGCCGCACGATTGCCCGCGCTGCCCGCGGCTGGTCGCCTTGCGCGAGCAATTGCGCGACGAGCATCCCGATTGGTGGAACGCGCCGGTCCCCATGTTCGGCGACCCGCAGGGCTGGCTGTGCATCGTCGGGCTGGCGCCGGGCAGGCAGGGTGCCAATCGCACCGGGCGGCCGTTCACCGGCGATTATGCCGGCGACCTGCTGTTCGCGACGCTGGCCAAGTTCGGCTTTACCCGAGGCACCTATGCGTCGCACCCCGACGACGGCCTGGCGCTCGACGGCGCGATCATCTGCAACGCGGTCAAATGCCTGCCGCCCGAGAACAAGCCGACGCCCGAGGAGATCCGCAATTGCCGGCCGTTCCTCGGCGGCCAGGTCGACGTCCTGCCCAACGCACGCGTCTTCGTCGCGCTCGGTCAGATCGCGCATCAATCCGCCGTCAAGGTGCTGGGCGGCAAGCTACCCAAATGCCGCTTCGCGCATCTCGCCGAACATCGCGTGCCCGACGGCCGGATGCTGATCGATAGCTATCATTGCTCGCGCTACAACACCAACACCGGCCGGCTGACCGCCGACATGTTCGAAGCGGTGTTCGCGCGGGCGATCGAGTTGCGCGGTTGAACTTCATCGCCGATCGGCGGTTGTTTCGCGCATGACCCACGAACCGCCCGTCCCGCCCGACAATCAGTCGCCCTATCCGATCGCCGAGCCGCCGCACGAGCACCCGGCGCCGCTGCCGCCCGTCATCCCGTCGGCAGAACGTGCAGACCCGCCACGCGCCTTGCTGATCGGCGGCGCCATCGCCGCGGCCGGTCTGGCGGCGATCGGCGGGCTCGCCGCCGTGTTGCTCCGCCGGCGTAGCGGAAGATCGAGCCCCGCGAAGCGCGGCCGGAAGCGCTAGCCGTTCAGCCGCTTGCACCGATCGGCAACGAGATGACGGCGTCGCGCAGCACGTAGCGCGCGTGATAGAAATCGCGCAGCCGGACGATCCGCCCGTCCGCCCAGTCGATCGCGATGAGACCGGTCGGCGGGCCGCCCGGCGCCGCCGGATCGCGCACGATCGCCACCGCGCGCCCCTCGACCAGGCCGACCGACAAATGCCAGGACGTCATTTCGGTATAGCGGCTGAAATAGGTCTCGAACGCCGCGCGGCCGCGCTCCATCCGTGCCACCAGCTCGAAACGCACGTCGTCGGCCAGCATGCCGCGAATGGCGTCGAAATCGCGCGCGTTGAAACGGTCGACATAGGCCTGGAGCCGTAGCAGCTCGCCCGGATCGGGGGGCCGCGCGGGCCGCGGCTCGTCGGCGGCCAACCGCAGCCGCGCCCGGCCGCGATGCAAGGCCGCCTTGGTCGCCGCCAGCGTTGTGTCGAGAATGCCGGCCGCTTCCTCGTTCGAATAGCCCAGTACGTCCTTCAGAATGACCGTCCCGCGTTGCAACGGCGGCAGCCGCATGAAGACGGACAAGGCTGCCCCCGCCGCGAACCGGCGCGCCGCTTCTTCTCCGTCGGTCACCATGTCGTCTTCCTGAATTTCCTGCTCGCCCGCCCGCCTGGCGCGCGACCGTAGGTGGTCGATCGCGACATTGTGCGCGATGCGGAACAGCCAGGCGCTGGCATCGCCCTCGGGCGGCGCGCGATCGAGCGCCGCCATCGCTCGCGCGATCGCATCATGGACGACATCCTCGCCATCGAGCACCGAGCCCAGCATTCGCGCCGCATAGCGATGCAGCGCCGGGCGCAGCTCGATCACCAATGCCTCGATGCCTGCCCGATCGTTGCCGTCCGCCATGTCCCTCGCGCTTCCATCGTTGTTCCTATCGGGAAAGACGATGGCGGACCGGAAAAAGATTCGGTGCGGCGAATCCTTTTTCGTCTCGCCTCGGTCCTTGGCGTCGGAGGGATGGCGCTGGGCCGCCCTCGCCCGACGGAGCATTGTCCATGCAACTCTATGCACTCACCCAATCGATGAATTCGCGCAAAGTGCTCGCGCTGATCCATCATCTCGGCCTGCCGGTCGACATCCTCGCCATGACGGTCGCGCAGGTCCAGTCCGACGATTACGCCGCGATCAATCCCAATCGCCTGGCGCCGACCCTGGTCGATGGCGATTTCATCCTGTGGGAATCGAACGCGATCGGCCTCTATCTGGCCGAGGGTAGCACGATGATCCCGGGCGAGCGCCGCCAGCGGCTCGACATGCTGCGCTGGCTGCAGTGGGAAGGCGTGCACTATAACCGCGCGCTCGGCACCATCTTCTTCGAAACGGTGGTGCGCCCGCAACTCGGCTGGGGCGAGCCCAACGGGGCGCTGGTCGACGACGCGCTCCAGCAAGCAAAGCGCTTCCTTCCGGTGATCGAGGCCCATCTGACGCACCGCGAGTTCATGCTGGGCGACCGGCTGAGCTTCGCCGATTTCGCGATCGCCTCGGCCGAGCCCTATCGCGAAGCGCTGCCGATCGATTTCGGCGCCTATCCCAACCTTCAGCGCTTCTACGACACGATCGCGCGCTTGCCGGCATGGCAGAAAGCGCTGCGCAAGGCGCCGGTCGCCATCGCCGCCTGACCCTCGGGCCGGGCGTCGCCCGCGCGGCGGCGCCCAGCCGACGTTCTAGTCGGCCACGCCGACATGGTCGCGATAGACCATCTCCCACCCGCGCCAGCCGGTATAGAGCAGGATCAGGGTGACGACCGCCGACAGCACCAGCCCGACCGGGACGACGAAGCCGTCGCCATGCGCGAACCGCTGCCAGAGATTGACCAATTCGATCAGCACTGCGGTGACGTTGCCGATCATATGATGCCACGCCGCGGGTAGCGCGCGGATCCGGGGGCCGCTCAGGAAATCGGTCAGGCCGGCGAGCGCCGCCAGCGCCGCCATGACGAGACCGGCGCCCAGCAGCCATCGCCCCGCCGTCGACCAGAACGGATCGCCGGTGCGGCTGAAGACGATGTCGACGACGAGCGTTCCGACGAAGAACGCGATCGGGAACG
This sequence comes from Sphingomonas sp., assembly GCF_051962185.1. Taxonomy (GTDB): domain Bacteria; phylum Pseudomonadota; class Alphaproteobacteria; order Sphingomonadales; family Sphingomonadaceae; genus Sphingomonas. The sequence continues at coordinate 1,056 of NZ_JBQCCN010000055.1, read as the reverse complement.
GGATCAGCATCGGGTGGATCGGATGACCGGCGATCTTCGCGGTCGATCGGGGATTGAACGTGTCCATGCAAACCTCCTCGGGTTGCGACACGGTAAGAACCCCTGCCGTTCCGGGTCAGTTCCGATTCCGCCCGACATCCCCGGGACGGAAAATCGGTTCAGATGTCCTGCACCAGCCGCCCGTACAATTCCGGGCGGCGGTCGCGGAAGAAACCAAAGGCGGCGCGGTGGCGCTTGACTCGGTCGAGGTCGAGCGTCGCGGTAATCACACCTTCTTCCTCGCGGTCCAGTTCGGCGAGGATGTCGCCGCGCTCGTCGGTGATGAAGCTGGTGCCGTAGAAGGTCTGGCCGTGCTCGGTGCCGACACGATTGGCCGCGACCACCGGCACGACGTTGGACACCGCATGCCCCACCATCGCGCGCCGCCACAGCCGCGCGGTGTCGAGCCCCTCGTCATGCGGCTCGCTGCCGATCGCGGTCGGGTAGAACAGGATCTCCGCGCCCATCAGCATCATCGCGCGCGCGGTTTCGGGATACCATTGGTCCCAGCACACCCCGACACCGAGCTTGGCCTGGGGCCCGTCCCACACCTTGAAGCCGGTATTGCCGGGGCGGAACTAGAATTTCTCCTCATAGCCCGGGCCGTCGGGGATATGGCTCTTGCGATAGACGCCGGCGACCTTGCCGTCCGGGTTCACCATCGCCAGGCTGTTGTAATGATGCGGTCCGTCGGCTTCGAAGAAGCTGGTCGGGATCCACACCTTGAGCTCGGCGGCAAGCGCCCGCATTGCCTGGACCGCGCGATGCTCGGCGGTCGGCCTGGCGTTGGCGAACAGCCCTTCGTCCTCGACCCGGCAGAAATATTCGCCCTCGAACAATTCGGGCGGCAGGATGACTTGCGCGCCCTTCGCCGCCGCTTCGCGCACCAGGCGCGAGACATTGGCGATGTTCGCCTCGATATCGTCGGAGAAAGCGAGCTGGAGCGCTGCAACGCTGATCTGGGTCATGACCTCTGCCATAGCGGGGAAGGCGTGAAAGTGGCAGTCCCTGTCGCTC
>NZ_JBQCCN010000054.1:0-2008 GCF_051962185.1 Sphingomonas sp. | reverse complement strand
CTCGGCGGTGCCGCGATGGACGATCATGCTGAGCGCGTCGACCGGCTCGTTGTTGACCAGGATCGACATCTTGACGAGGTCGCCCTCGCGATAGCCGATCTGGTGATAGTCGAAGCTGGCATAGCCGCGGCTGATCGACTTCAGGCGATCGTAAAAGTCGAACACCACTTCGTTGAGCGGCAGTTCGTAGGTCACCTGGGCGCGGCCGCCGACATAGGTCAGGTTCTTCTGGATGCCGCGGCGATCCTGGCAGAGCTTGAGGATCGAGCCGAGATATTCGTCGGGGCAATAGATCGTCGCCTCGATCCACGGCTCGCTGATCAGCGCGATCTTGTTGGGATCGGGCATGTCGGCCGGGTTGTGCAGTTCGATATGGCCCTGCCCGTGCGTCAGCTCGATCTGATAGACCACGCTCGGCGCGGTGGTGATGAGGTCGAGATCATATTCGCGAGTCAGGCGCTCCTGGATGATCTCCAGGTGCAGCAGGCCGAGGAAACCGCAGCGGAAGCCGAAACCGAGCGCCGCCGATGTCTCCATTTCGAACGAGAAACTGGCGTCGTTGAGGCGCAGCTTGGAAATGCTCTCACGAAGCTTCTCGAAGTCGTTGGCATCGACCGGGAAAAGCCCGCAGAACACGACCGGCTGGACTTCCTTGAACCCCGCCAGCGGCTCGGCCGCCGGACGCTTGGTGTCGGTCAGCGTGTCGCCGACGCGCGCTTGCGCGACGTCCTTGATCTGCGCGGTGATGAAGCCGATCTCGCCCGGGCCTAGATCGGTCAATTGCTCGATCTTGGGCCGGAAGCAGCCGACGCGGTCGACCAGGTGCTGGGTGCCGGCCTGCATGAAGGTGACCTGCTGGCCCTTCTTGAGCACCCCGTCGATCACGCGGACCAGGATGACGACGCCGAGATAGGGGTCGTACCAGCTGTCGACCAGCATCGCCTTGAGCGGTGCATTGGGATCGCCCTTGGGATGCGGGATGCGCTGCACCACCGCCTCCAGCACTTCACCGATGCCGATCCCCGACTTGGCCGAAGTCAGGACCGCGTTCGACGCGTCGAGGCCGATCACTTCCTCGATCTCAAGCTTGACCTTGTCGGGCTCGGCGGCAGGCAGGTCGATCTTGTTGATGACGGGCACGATCTCATGGTCGTGCTCGATCGACTGATAGACGTTGGCGAGCGTCTGGGCCTCGACACCCTGCGCGGCGTCGACCACCAGTAGCGCGCCTTCGCAGGCCGCCAGGCTGCGCGACACCTCGTAGGCGAAATCGACATGCCCGGGCGTGTCCATCAGGTTGAGCGTATAGGTCTCGCCGTCCTGCGCCTTGTAGGACAAGCGCACGGTCTGCGCCTTGATGGTGATCCCGCGCTCGCGCTCGATCTCCATATTGTCGAGCACCTGCTCGGACATCTCGCGGTCGGACAGGCCGCCGGTCGCCTGGATCAGGCGGTCGGCGAGCGTCGACTTGCCATGGTCGATGTGCGCGATGATCGAGAAATTGCGGATTTTGTCGAGCGGCGTGGACACGATGATCTTTGCGTTGAAGAGGGAAGTCGCGCGCCGATAGCAGGCATGGCGCCAAACGCCAAAACCCCTGAAGGCGTCAGGCGCCCGCCATCGACTTCTCGGTGCCGAGGATGGCGCGGAGCGCGGTCAGATAGCGCTGCTCGCCCTCCCCGCCGACCATCGTCCAGCGCACGCCGCGGCGTTCGAGCACTTCCATCGACAATTCGTAGAAGCGCTTGCGCTTGTCCGGCGTGCCGAACATCCGCGTACCGTCCTCGACCCAGGGCAGGTCGATGTCGAACAACAGATAGAGGTCGGCGAAGCCGTTCCACGAATCGAACCAGGGATCGTGGCGGCCGTAGAGCATTTCCGCCCAGACCTCGGTCATCAGCGGATCGGTGTCGAGGATGACCGGGGTCCGCCCGCTGGCGATCGCCTGGCGCGTCTGGGCATCGTGCGCCTGAGCGATCGCGACGAGGTCGGCCATCGTCCAGCTCGT
>NZ_JBQCCN010000053.1:0-29199 GCF_051962185.1 Sphingomonas sp. | reverse complement strand
TCGACCGGGAAGAGGATGGTCTTGGCGTTGGGCGATGTCGCGAACTTGCCGACCGCCTCGACATATTTCTGCGCGACGAAATAGTTGATCGCCTGGGCGCTGCCGGTCTCGATCGCATCGGACACCATCTTGGTCGCCTTGTCCTCTGCCTCGGCCGCACGCTCGCGCGCTTCGGCGTCGCGGAAGGCGGCTTCGCGCCGGCCTTCTGCCTCCAGGATCTTCGATTGCTTCTCGCCCTCGGCGCGCAGGATGGCGCTGGCGCGCGAGCCTTCAGCCTCGAGGAGGTTGGCGCGCTTCTCGCGTTCCGCCTTCATCTGCCGCGCCATCGCGTTGACGATGTCCTGCGGCGGGCGGATGTCCTTGATCTCGACGCGGGTGATCTTGACGCCCCAGGGCGTGGTGGCGTGGTCGACCACCTGAAGCAGGCGGACGTTGATCTCGTCACGCTTCGACAGCGTCTCGTCGAGGTCCATCGAGCCCATCACGGTGCGCAGATTGGTGGTCACGAGGTTGAGCAGGGCGATATAGAGGTCCGAAACCTCATAGGCGGCCTTGGCGGCGTCGAGGACCTGGAAGAACACGACCCCGTCGGTCGAGATCATCGCATTGTCCTTGGTGATGATCTCCTGCTGCGGGATGTCGATCACCTGTTCCATCATGTTCACGCGTCGGCCGACGCGATAGACGAACGGCAGATAGTAATTGAAGCCGGGCCGCGCGACGGTGGTGAAGCGCCCGAAATGTTCGATCGTATATTGATAGCCCTGTCGCACGACCTTCACGCCTGTCATCAGGAAAATGACCACGAAGATGACGACAAAAAGTGCCAATACCGGAACCATCAATCACCCCTCCTGCGATATGACGATCACGCTTTATCACGCCCTGCGCCGGCCCCCTAGCTAATCCGCAAGCCCGCGTTTACATGGACCGCCAACCCGCGATTCGACAGATTGGCACTCCCCATGAACATCCGCCTCGGCCTGACTTTTGACGACGTCCTCCTGGTACCGGCGGAGTCCGAAGTGCTGCCGAGCGAGGCCGATACCAACACCAGACTGACCCGCGGCATCGCGCTGTCGATCCCGATCCTGTCCTCGGCGATGGATACGGTGACCGAGGCGGACATGGCGATCGTCATGGCGCAATTGGGCGGGATCGGCGTGCTCCACCGCAATCTGTCGGTCGACGAACAGGTCGCCGCGGTGCGCGCGGTAAAGCGCTACGAAAGCGGCATGGTGGTCAACCCGATCACCATCGCCCCGACCGCGACCCTGGCCGAGGCGCAGGCGCTGATGGCGCATCACCGCATCAGCGGCATCCCGGTGACCGAGAAGGACGGCAAGCTGGTCGGCATCCTGACCAATCGCGATGTCCGCTTCGCCGGCAATCCCAATCAGCCGGTGTCCGAGTTGATGACCCGGGACAATCTGGCGACGGTGTCGACGGGCGTCCGTCACGACGAGGCGCGGCATCTGCTGCATCAGCGCCGGATCGAGAAATTGCTGGTGGTCGACGAGGACTACAAATGCGTCGGCCTGATCACCGTGAAGGACATCGAAAAGGCGGTGACCTATCCCAACGCGACGAAGGACGAGGCCGGGCGCCTGCGCGTCGCGGCGGCGACCACGGTCGGCGACAAGGGCTTCGATCGCACTGCCGCGCTGGTCGATGCCGAACTCGACCTCGTCGTGATCGATACCGCGCACGGCCATAATCGCGACGTCGCGCGCGCGGTCGAGCGCGTGAAGAAGCTCAGCAACTCGGTCCAGGTCATCGCCGGCAACGTCGCGACCGCCGAAGCGACGCGCGCGCTGATCGATGCCGGCGCCGACGGCATCAAGGTCGGGATCGGCCCGGGCTCGATCTGCACCACTCGCGTCGTCGCCGGCGTCGGCGTGCCGCAGCTGACCGCGGTGATGGATTGCGCTGAGGAAGCGGGCAAATCGGGCGTGCCGGTGATCGCCGACGGCGGCATCCGCACCTCGGGCGACATGGCCAAGGCGCTCGCCGCCGGCGCGTCGACCTGCATGATCGGCTCGCTGCTCGCGGGAACCGAGGAAGCCCCGGGCGAGACGTTCCTCTACCAGGGCCGCGCCTACAAATCCTATCGTGGCATGGGATCGGTCGGCGCGATGGGTCGCGGCTCGGCCGACCGCTATTTCCAGGGCGACCTCAAGGATCAGATGAAATTGGTGCCCGAAGGCATCGAAGGCCAGGTCGCATTCAAGGGCCCGGCCAAGGACGTGATCCATCAATTGGTCGGGGGAATCCGCGCGGCCATGGGATATACCGGATCGCGCACCATCGCCGATTTGCAGAAGCGCGCGCAGTTCGTTCAGATCACCGGCGCCGGTCTGCAGGAAAGCCATGTCCATGACGTGACGATCACGCGCGAGGCACCCAATTATCCGACACGGTGAGGCGCTGAGGGGCAATGACTGGATCGTTCACACGCTGGTCTGGCCTCGCCTTCTGCATCGCGGCGGTGACGACGCCGGCGCTCAACATCCTGGTCTCGCCGCATCTGCCGCAGGGCGCTTTCGCGGTCGTTGCCGCTTCCCAGATCTATTTCCTGCGCCAATGCATCGCGGCGCGGGTGGCGTTGCTGCTCGTCTTCGGCCTGGTCGGGTTGCAGGTCAGCCGGCTGGGCCGCGTGGGCGCGTTCGGGACGATCGCGTTCGTGCTCGCGCTGGCGGGGCAAGTGACGTTGTTCTCGGTCGAATATGGGCGGGCCTTCACCGTCGACGATTATGCGCTCTACGCGCCCGATATGCTCAATACCGCGATGACCGACCTGCATCGCCCGCTGGCGATCGGCGCGCTGACCGCGATCGCCGGTTTCTTCTTCGGCTCGCTGCTTCTCGCCATCTCGTTGCTGGTGTCCCGGGACTATTCGCGCGTCGCCGCGGTGCTGATCATCATCGGCCTGCCGCTCGCCTTCCTGACCAAGGGACTCGGCGTCTATGGCGGCATCGTCACCAGCCTGGTGACCGGCGGGCTGGTTCCTGCTCGGGCTCCAGATGATGCGGCAGCGCGCCGCGCCCTGACGCCATGACTCCCGGTGCCCGCCTGCAAGCAGCGATCGAGCTGCTCGATGAGATCATCGCCGGCGCGCGCGAGGGCGGGGCCGCGGCCGACACGCTGATTGCGCGCTATTTCGCGGCGCGGCGCTACGCCGGGTCGAAGGACCGCCGCGCGGTGCGCGAGTTGGTCTATGCCGCGGTCCGACGGTTCGGCGACATGCCGGCCTCGGGCCGCGCGGCAATGGTCGCACTGGCCGACGAGGATTCCGCCGTCGCGGCGATGTTCGACGGATCGCCGCGTGGACCGGCGCCGATCGACCCGGCCGAGGTGCGGGCCGCCTCCGGGCGCGTGCCGGCCTGGCTCGATCGCGCGCTGACCCTCTGCGGGCTCGACGCCGCCGACATCGCCAGCCTGATCGACCGCGCGCCGCTCGACCTGCGCGCCAACCGGCTGCGCACGACCGCGGACCAGGCAGCCGCGCTGTTCCCGGAAGTCCGGCGGATCGACAATGTTCCCGATGCGCTGCGCCTGCCGGCCGGCAGCGCCGTCGACCAGACTCCGGCATGGCGCGACGGATGGATCGAGATCCAGGATGCCGGCAGCCAGATGGTCACCGCCGCGGCGCGCGCTGCGCCGGGGATGCAGGTCGTCGACCTCTGTGCCGGCGCTGGCGGCAAGGCCCTCGCGCTCGCCGCGGCGATGGACAATCGCGGCACCGTGCTGGCGAGCGATGTGGATCGAGCACGTTTGTCGCGGCTGGCGCCGCGCGCAGAACGGGCCGGTGCGGCGATCATCGAGCCCCGGTTGCTCGACCCCAATCGCGAAGCGGATGCGCTGGAGGATTGGCGCGACCGCGCCGATGTCGTGCTGATCGACGCGCCTTGCTCGGGGACGGGCACCTGGCGGCGCAATCCGGAGGCCCGTTGGCGGCTGACGCCGGAACGCGTCGAGCGGCTGGTGGCGACGCAACGCCGGCTGATCGACGTCGGCGCCGCGCTGGTGCGCCCGGGTGGGGCGCTGGTCTATATCGTCTGCTCACTCCTCGACGATGAAGGTGCGTCGCAGATCGACCGTTTCCTGGCGGACCACGCTGATTGGACCGCCGAGCAGCCGATCCCGCAGGGCCGGCCGCGCGGGCAGGGCAGGCGGCTGACCCCCGCGCACGACGCGACCGACGGCTTTTTTGTCGCGCGCCTGATCCGGCCATGCTAGCCGGTGGCATTGTGCCCCGTGTGGAGACCATCATGCGTTTTTCGCCCGTAGCGCTCGCAATCGCCCTGGCGGGCTTGAGCGTTTCGACCTCGTTGCAAGGCCAGCGCGCCGATGCCCAGATCGACCCGAGGTCGATGGCGTTGTTGCAGGATGGCCGCGCGGCGGCGGCGGCCGGCAATCTCAACGGCGCGACCGACCTGATCGAAACCGCGCTGGCGGTCGATCCGCGCAACCGTGCGGCGTTCCTCGAACTCGCCACGGTCGCGACGCGCCAGGGTCTGCCCGGCAAGGCGATCCGCCTCTATCGCGAGGCGCTGACGATCGAGCCGAATGATGTGACCGCGTTGAAGGGGCAGGGCGAGGCGCTGGTCGCCAAGGGCGCGATGGAAGCGGCACGCGAGAATCTCGCGCGGATCAAGACTTTGTGCGGGAAGAAGCCGTGCCCAGACGCAACGACGCTGGCCGCGGCCATCGCCAAGGGACCGCCGCCGAGCGCAGCGCCCGCCACCAAGGTGCCGGATAAGGTGCCGGACAAGGTGGAGACCGAGAAATAGGGCGAAGAGGACCGCTAAAGCCCTCTCCCGCACGCGGGAGAGGGATAATCCTCCGCTCAGGAAAGACAGCGCGCGAGCGCGACGAATTCCTCGACCGACACCGTCTCCGCACGCCGCGCCGGGTCGATACCGACCTGCTCCAGCGCCGCCAGCGCGCCGGGAACGCCTTTAAGGCTTTGCCGCAGCATCTTGCGCCGCTGACCGAACGCGGCGGCGGTCAGGCGTTCCAGCGCGGCGAACTCGACACCCTCCGGCTGCTCTCCCGGTACGATATGGACCACCGCCGACATCACTTTGGGCGGCGGCGTGAAGGCGGAGCGATGGACATTCATCGCGATCCGCGCCGACGAACGCCACTGCGCCAGCACCGCCAACCGACCGTAAGCGTCGCTGTCCGTCGAGCCGACGATCCGCTCGGCGACCTCACGCTGGAACATCAGCGTCAGGCTTTGCCACCAGGGCTGCCAATCGGCCGACAGCCAGCGAACGAGCAAGGCGGTGCCGACATTGTACGGCAGATTGGCGACGATATGCGGCCGGCCGGCGAACAAGGCGGGCGCATCGACCTGCAGCGCGTCGCCCTCGATCACGTCGAGCCTGCCGGGATAAGCGTCGGCCAGTTCGGCGAGCGCGGGCAGGCAGCGGCGGTCGCGCTCGATCGCGACGACGCGGGCGCCGGTGGCGAGCAATGCGCGGGTCAGGCCGCCCGGGCCGGGCCCGACCTCGAGTACCTCGGCATCGGCCAGGTCGCCGGGGATCGCCGCGATGCGCGCGAGCAATTGGCCGTCGAACAGGAAATTCTGGCCCAGCGCTTTCGACGCCGACAGGCCATGGCGCGCGATGACCTCGCGCAGCGGCGGCAAATCGGGGACGGTCACGCCGCGACGAGCGCGTCGGCGCGGCGCAGCGCGGCCTCCGCCGCCAGACGGAGCGCGGCGATCATCGCGCCCGGCTCGGCACGATCCTGACCGGCGATGCCGAACGCGGTGCCGTGATCGGGCGACGTGCGTACGATCGGCAGGCCAAGGGTGATATTGACGCCCTCGTCGAAATGCAGCGTCTTCAACGGCACCAGCGCCTGATCGTGATAGCAGCAGATCGCGGCGTCATAGGCCGCCCGGGCGCGGGCGTGGAACATCGTGTCGGCAGCCAGCGGCCCGGTCACGTCGATCCCTTGCGCGCGCAGCGCCTCCACCGCCGGAATGATCGTATCGATCTCCTCGCGGCCGATCGCGCCTTGCTCGCCGGCATGGGGATTGAGCCCGGCGAAGGCCAGGCGCGGCGCGGCGATGCCGAAATCGCGTACCAGCGCGCGCGCGGTGACCAGCGCCTTGGCGATCAACAAGCCGGTGCTGATCAGGCCCGGCACGCGGTTGAGCGCGACGTGCGTGGTCGCCGGCACCACCCGGAGCGTTGGGCCGGCCAGCATCATCACCGTTGCACTGGCGGCGACGCCGACACGCTCGGCGACGAATTCGGTCTGCCCGGGATGGGTGAAGCCGATCTGGTAGAGCTGCGCCTTCGACACCGGCCCGGTGACCAGCGCGCCGGCGGCGCCCGAGCGGGTCAGGCCGGTCGCGAGTTCGAGCGAATGGAGCGCGCAACGTGCCCCTTCGAGGTCGGGGCGCCCCGGCACGATCTCGCCCGCATCCTCGACCGTCAGAACCGGCAAGGCATCGTCGAACGCAGTCAGCGCGCCGCCCGGCGAATCGATATGCGCGATCGGGCCGTCCCAGACGCGGGCGACCGCCCGCGCATCGCCAACCGCGAAAAACGGCGTCAACCGCTCCTCGCGCCGGCGCGCCCAGGCCTTGGCGATGATCTCCGGACCGACCCCGGCCGGGTCGCCCATCGCGACGGCCAGCGGGGGAAGAAGAGTCATCCGATCGGCCCTCTCGTCAGCGATACTCGACGATGGCGTCGCGGCGCAGGTCGCGCAGGATCGTTTGCGCGCGCTTGTTCACGCGATCCTGTTCCATCGCATTTTGCAGCTCCTGCGGGTTGGGCAGGCTGCCCGCCTTGGGGTCGTCGCGACCGCACAGCACGAGCACGCTGACACCCTCCGCCGGCGAGCCGAACGGTGGTGTCGCCTGGCCGATCTGCATCTTCAGGATCATTTCCTGGAGAGGACCGGGCAAGTCGCGGACGGTCAGCGAATCGTTGTCGACGACTTCCGCGCCAATCGCGGCTGCCGCCTGATTGGCCGCACCGCAGCCGGTGATCGCCTGGGTCGCCTTGGCGAATTCGGTGGCGCGCGTCTGCGCCTGCTCCTGGCTGGTACCCGCCGGGAAGGTGATCTTGATCTGCTTCAGGCTGAGCTTCGCCGATCGCGGGTCGGCACCGAGCACCGTTCGCTTGTCGGCGAGATAGAGAATCGAAAAACCGCCCGGCGTCTCGATCGGCCCGGCAAGCTGGCCCACCTGCATTTCCGCTGCGGCATTCGACAGCTCGGTCGGCAGCATCGACGCGCGCACCCAGCCCAGGTCACCCTGGGCCGACGAGGTGGTCGCGTCGGAAAAGGTCTGCGCGTAATAAGCGAACGGCTGCTTGCCGTCCTTCATCCCCTGCATCATCTCCTGCATCGAGGCGACGACGGCCGGCGCACGATCGGGCGTGGCGTTCTTGTAGATCTCGAACAGATGATATTCCGGCGTGCCCTTGTCGCGGTTCATGCGATCGAGGATCGACTGGACCTCCTCATCGCTGACGTTGATGTGCGGCTCGACGTTGCGCCGCAGATAGCGCTGCCACGCCAGCTCGCCCTCGATCTGCTTGCGGACCGAGCGTTCGGACGACCCGATCGACCGCAGATACGCGCCGAAACCCTGGGGCGATTGCTTGAAGTTGGCAGCGACGCGACCATAAGCCTGGTCGATGTCGGCCGAGGTGATGGTGATGTCGTTGGTCTTGGCTTCCTGGATCTGCAGGACTTCGTCAATCAGGCCGCGCAGCACCATCAGGCGAAGCTGTTCGCGTTCCTGGTCGCCGAGTTGATATTGGTTGGCGGCGATGATCAGCGCCATGCGCTGGTCGACGTCGGTACCCGTGATGACCACGCCATTGACGATCGCGGTCGGCTTGCGGACGTTGGGGTCGAGCTTGCCGAAGATCTGCAGATTCTCGGGGATGTCGAGGCCCGTCTGCGGGACGCCGGCATCGGGCACGGTCTGGGCGATCGCCGCGCCGGTGGTCGCCATCATCGCGCTGGCACCAAGCGCAAGCGCGAGGCGCGCAGAAGTCGAGAAGATTGTCACTTGTGAAGAAACCCCATGAACATCCGGGCGCACCCGACTAACCGTACGCGCCTGCCCGATTTCGCATGAACCTATGCTTAGCGGCCCAAATTCTTGAACGCCAGCGTCAACAGGAAGCTGTTGCCGGCCTTGGCGTCGCCGGTATCCTGATAGTCGCGCTTCCACGTCAGGCCGAGCCGCAGGCAGTCGTCCTCATATTGCACGCCGAGCCGGTGACGGACCGGATCGAAACCGTTGGAGAGCGAGGTGGGATCCTCGTTCTTGTCGGTAAGGTCGATCGTCGTCGACCCGAAGATCGACCAGAAGCGCGCGAAGCCGACGCGTCCGCCCAGCCGCAATTCCTCGCGGTCGCGCAGATCCTCCAGCGTCGGCGCGATATTGCGGTTGAGCCGAAGGTAGCCGAGCAAGAGGTACGTGCGCTTGGTTCCCACCGTCGCGTCGATCTCGTTGCGACGGATGGCAAGGTTGTCCTTGTCGAGCCGATAGCGGTGGACGAACGAGACGAAGTCGCGGATGCGCACCTCGGTCCGGCCGACGATGTCGGACCAGCGGTCGGTCAGGCCGGTACCGTCGGGGAAGATGGTCGGCTTGCTCGACAGGCGGTAGCTCTGACCGATCGTCGCGCTGATCGCGATGCCGGGCAGATCGAGCGCGTAATCGAACCCGTAGGTGAAGCGGGTCGAATCCTCCCAGCGGTCGTAACCGGGGAAGCGGTTGAGCGCGAACAGGTTCGAATCCTCGAGATCGACCGCGCGAGCATCCTCGTTGGGTACCTTGAGGTTGGCGGTCGGCGGCGACGCGACGATCTGGAAGCGGGGCGTCAGACGCTGGGTGCCGCCGAGAAATTCGCCGACCAGCGGCCATTTCACATCGAGCGCGAGGGCCGCGATGCCGCGCGTGTGAAAGCCGCTTTCGCCGCGATAGCTGACGACGGTGGTCGCGGCGATATCGCTGGCGTTGTAGGCGTCGCCACGCAGGTAAGCGGTGAGCGTCACTTCCTGGCCCCAGGGCGTGATGCGCCGCAAATCCCATTGCGCGCTGACGAACGCTCGCTGGGTGTCCTGGCCGGCGGTCCGCGCGATGCTGAGCGTGTTGGCCTGGATGTTGAGGCGGCCGCCGAGAATGTCGTCGATGCGACGGCGATAATCGAATTCGGGAAGGGCGATCGGTTGCAGTCCCTGATGATCGCCGAGACGCAGCGTCTGCACCAGCCAGCCGTTGATCGCGAAATAGCTGTTGGCGTCGATTCGTTCGACGCTGACCGTCGAGCGCAACCGATCGTCGTTGGAAATCTCGTAGCGGCGCAAGAAGGTGCGGTCGGTGGTCAGCCGCAGCGAGCCCGACACCGACCAATTGGGATCGAGCTGATAGCGCGCGACGCTGTCGAGATAGCCGCGAAAGGCGGTCGAGGTCGGCGCGGTCGGGTCGAGCAGGTCGGCTCGCGGCGACACCGTCGCATAGCCGGTGAGCCTGAAGGCGCCCTTGGTCGACAATTGCTCATATTCGGCTTGGACCATCGGCGCGACGCTGGTGTACAGCCGCGGCGTGATCGTCAGGCCCTTGTTGTCGGCCAGCCGGAAATAATAAGGCACGCCGACTTCGAAGCCGTTGGTGCGGCTGTAGCGGATGTCGGGGCTCAGGATGCCGCTCTGCGCGCTGTTGCCGACAGGACTCGACAATTTGGGCAGCGGGATGGTCGCGAAGCCGAACAGGTTGAAGCGCGCGCCGGTGAAATAGATGCGCTCGCGGTCGGGACGATAGACCACTTTGACCGCGGTCACCTTCCATGACGGCTCCTTGGGACAGCCCTCGGAATCGGTCACCGAACAGGGCGTGTAGGCGGCCTGGCGCAAGGTGATGACGCCGCTCTCGCTGCGTTCGCCCTTGACCGCCGCCAGCCGGCCACCCTGTTCGAGCACGACCAGCATGTTGTCGACCACGCCGTCCTTGAGCGAATCGGTCAGGTCGATCTTGTCGCCATAAGCGGTGTCGCCCTGGGGATTGGTCACGGCGATGTTGCCGATCGCGGTGACTTTCCCGGTCTTGCGGTCCCACACCACCTTGTCGGCGCGCAATTTGTCGCCCTGACGGTACATGCGGACGTCGCCGGTCGCGGTCACCGTCTCCGTGTCGATGTCGTATTGCAGCGTGCCGGCCGAGAATTGCACCTGGTCGGGATCGCTCGGCACCGGCGTTTCGGCCGGCGGCGGGGGCTCGGCCGATCGGTCCTGGAGATCCTGCGCTTGGGCCGGTTTCACGGCCGCGAGCGCGAGAAGGATCGCCGAGCTGGCCAGAAATGCGGAACGCGTGACGATCACCAAACACCCTTTTTGCGGCGACGGTCCCTGACGCGCCGGGCCGCCGGTATCGCACCCGCGCCGACGAACCGCAATCGCCGGCGCCTGGCTTTGCAGCGAGCGCAATAGCGGCCTAGAGAGGCGCGTCCAGCACGCATTTCGCGTTTTTAACCGAGGTTACAATCCATGAAGATCGAGTTCGCCGCTACGTTGCCCGTTGCCGATGTGCTGGTGATCCCCGTGCAGAAGAACGGCACCGACGCGGCGATCGGTGGGCGTGCCGGCCAGGAAGTGCTCGCCGCGGCGGCCGCCGCCGCGCGGTTCGAGGGTGAGGCGGGATCGATCGCGGAAGCGTTCGTCGGTGCCGATGGTGCGGTGAGCCGCGTGCTGTTGGTGGGGATCGGCGACGGCAGCGAGACGGATTGGGAGCGCGCGGGCGGTGCGGTCACAGCGCGCCTGCTGACCAACGCGATCAGTGCGGCGGTCGACGTCGCCAAGGCGGCACCGGCGCCGGCCGCTGTCGGCCGTTTCGCCGGCGCGCTCGCGCAGCGCGCGTGGCGGATCGATACCTATCGCACCAAGCTGCCCGAAAAGCAGAAGCCTACCTTCGCCGAGGTGACGATCGTGGGCGCGCCCGAAGGCGCCGAGGCGGCGTGGCGGCGCAATTTCGCGGTGACCGGCGGGCTCGACCTCACCCGCACGCTCGTCGCCGAGCCGCCCAATGTGATCTATCCCGCGACCTTCATCGAGCGCGTGCTGGCGAGCGTCGACGGGCTGGGGCTCGAGGTGACGGTGCTCGGCCCGGAGGAAATGAGCGAACTCGGCATGGGTGCGCTGCTCGGCGTCGCGCAAGGCTCGGCGAGGCCGGGTCGCCTCCTGGCGCTCAAATGGAACGGCAAGGGGGCGGGCGATCCCGACCTCGCCCTGGTCGGCAAGGGCGTGACCTTCGACACCGGGGGCATCTCGCTGAAGCCTGGGCCCGGCATGGAAGACATGAAGTGGGACATGGGCGGCGCCGGCGCGGTGGTCGGCGCGATGAAGGCGCTGGCGACGCGCAAGGCCAAGGCCAATGTCATCGGCGTGTGCGGGCTGGTCGAGAACATGCCCGACGGCAACGCGATCCGGCCGGGCGATATCCTGACCTCGATGTCGGGCCAGACGATCGAAGTGCTCAACACCGACGCCGAGGGGCGACTGGTGCTGTGCGACTGCGTGACCTGGGTGCAGCGGACGCATCATCCCAAGACGATCGTCGACCTCGCCACGCTGACCGGCGCGATGATCATCAGCCTGGGCAGCGAGCATGCCGGGCTGTTCGCCAATGACGACGCGCTCGCCGACCAGTTGCTCGCCGCCGGCAAGGCGTCGGGCGACCTGTTGTGGCGCTTCCCGATCAGCGATGCCTACAACAAGCTGATCGACTCGCCGATCGCCGACATGAAGAACGTCGGGCCGCGCGGCGCGGGGTCGATCACCGCGGCGCAATTCATCGGCCGCTTCATCGAGACCGGCGTCAAATGGGCGCATCTCGACATCGCCGGGATGGTGTGGGCCGACAAGGCCGGCAATACTTACGATAAGGGCGCGACCGGCTATGGCGTGCGCTTGCTCGATCGCTTCGTCGCCGACAATTTCGAAGGCTGAGACCAAATTCCCCTCCCGCTTGCGGGAGGGGTTAGGGGAGGGCGTGTTGGAAGGGGCGACAGACCCTCCCCCCCGTCCCTCCCGCAAGCGGGAGGGGAGCTTCTTGCAAGTCGATTTCTACCATCTGACCGCCACGCCGCTCGAACGCGCGCTGCCGAGCATCGCGCAGCGCGTGGTGGCGGGCGGCGGACGGTTACTGGTGGTGAGCGACGACGCCACGCAGCGCAGCGCGATCGACCGGCTGCTCTGGACCTATGCGCCCGACAGCTTCCTGCCGCACGCTCAAGCGGGGGAGGGTGACGAGGGCGATCAACCCGTGTTGATCAGCGGGATGCCCGATCCCGCCAACACCGCCCGCAACATCGCCCTGATCGACGGGCGCTGGCGCGACGAGGCGCTGGCGTTCGAGCGCGCTTTCCACTTCTTCGATGGCGACCGCATCGCCGAGGCGCGCGAGGCCTGGAAATCGCTCGCCGCGCGCGACGACGTCGAGCGCAATTACTGGAAGCAGGACGATAACGGGCGCTGGTCGAAAGCGGCCTGACGCGCTGCCGACACGCCAAGCCCGGGAAATGCCCGCCCGGGTTGCATCCGCGCCGCTCCCCGCCTAGGGAGCCGCCAGTTTTCCACAGCTCAAAAAAGAGGAGCGAGCGACCGCCATGGCCGCCAACCGCACGTTTTCGATCATCAAGCCCGATGCCACCCGCCGCAACCTGACCGGCGCGGTCACCAAGATGCTGGAGGAAGCGGGTCTCCGCGTCGTCGCCTCGAAGCGCATCCAGATGAGCCGCGAGCAAGCCGAGGGCTTCTACGCGGTGCACAAGGAGCGCCCGTTCTTCGGCGACCTGGTCGACTTCATGATCTCGGGACCGGTCGTGGTCCAGGTGCTCGAGGGCGAGAACGCCGTGCAGCGCAACCGCGATATCATGGGCGCAACCAACCCGGCCAATGCCGAGCCCGGCACGATCCGCAAGGAACTGGCCGAATCGATCGAGGCGAACAGCGTCCACGGGTCGGATTCAGACGAGAATGCGGCGATCGAGATCGCGTTCTTCTTCACCCCCGACGAAATTGTCGGCTGACGCCGGTTGGCGGCTCAAGCGAGCGACCGCGGCTGACGCCGCGGCGCTGTCGCTCGTCGCCTCCGCCTGTTTCCTCGAGACCTTTGCCGGCATCCTGCAGGGTGCCGACATCGTCGCGCATTGTGCCAAGGCCAATGATGCCGTTAGGTTTCGGAGTTGGTCGGACGATGGCGAGAGCCGGGTCGTCGTCGCCGAGATCGCGACCGGTGCCGCACCGATCGGCTATTCGGTCCTGACGACGCCCGATCTGCCGGCAGTGGAGATCGACCCGGCCGATATCGAGCTTCGCCGCATTTACACGCTGTCGCGCGCCCACGGCACCGGTTTGGGACCGGCGTTGATGGCGCAAGCGATCGTCGATGCGCGGGCGATGGGCCGCAGGCGCATGCTGCTGGGCGTCTATGCCGGCAACGACCGCGCCCGGGCCTTCTATCAGAAGCAGGGCTTCGTGAAGACCGGCGAGCGGCAATATCAGGTCGGCGCGACGCTCTGCGACGACGTCATCTACGCGCTGACGCTGTAGTCCAGCGACAGGCCAATTCCATCAGCCGTCATCCCGGCCTTGTGCCGGGATCCGCCTGGCCTTGCTGGATGCCCTATGAGCTTCTTGGTCGTGACTTGGCGGCGCGGCGGACCCCGGCACTAGGCCGGGATTAGCGGCTCGGCCGTTCCTTCGTCCACAAGGCATCCAGCCGTGCCGGCGTCCCGCCGCGCTCGGCCAGGCTCGCACCTTCCAGACTCACCGTGCGCCCGCGGAACAGCCGGCCCGCGGTCTTCCACCGGACCTGATAGATCGCACGGTCGGTCTTGCGCGCGTCGCCGTCCCACCATCGCGCGGTGATCAGCACCGGCAAACGCCCTTCGCGGTCGTCCTTGCCCTTGTCGGTCGCCTTGAGCAGCGCCTTGTCGAACCATTGCGCATTGATCTGCGGGCTGGACAGGCCGGCCTGCGACTCCGCGCCGAGCGCGGGCGGGAAAGTCACGTCGATTTCCGAGATGCGGTGATCGGGATCGCTGAGATTCAGCACCGCGCCGCCGCCGCTGCGCAAGGCGGTGAAGGTGACCAGCGACTTTTCGGCGCTTTCGCTCGCGCGTTCGGCCTGGTCGGCCTTGCGATCGGACCAGGTCATCCATAGGCCGACCGCCGAAATCAGCAAGGCGGCGATGCCGACCCATTCGGCCAGCGAAATCCAGCGCCGGCGGATCGCCGCCTTCTCGGCGCGTTCGGCAGGCGTTTCGGCCGGCGGCGCCGGCGGCGCGGGGATCGGCTCGGGGGCAGGGGGCATGTCGGGATCGTTCATCGTCCGCCGGCCTCCAGCAATCGGCGCGGGGCGACCATTTCCCAGCTCATCGCGATCCGCTCCTCGATGCGTTCCCAATCGGTGGCATCGCCGTTCAGCTCCATCGCGATCCAGCCCGACGGGCCGAGATAGGGTGGCACATGATAGAGATCGGGGTCCACCTCGACGAGCATCGCCTGCTCCTCGCGCCCGCTGGTCTTGACGATCACTACGGTGTGGCCGTCGCCATGATGGTTGTGCCAGAAATAGGCATAGACCTTGCCCTTCTCGATGAAGAAGGCCGGCGATCCGTGCGACAGTTTCTCGGCCGCTTCGGGGAAAGAGAAGCAGATCGCGCGGATCCGCTCGAGGTCGGCGGTGTGATCGGGGCTCATCGCGCCGCGAAGTCTGCCAGAACCGTCGCGTAAAGGCGATGCTCTTCCGCCAGCACGCGCGCGGCGAGCGTTTCGGCATCGTCGTCGGGCAGGATCGGCACGCGCGCCTGGCCGAGCACCTCGCCGCCGTCGAGCTCCTCGGTCACGATATGCACCGAGCAACCGGCTTCCGCGTCCCGCGCCTCGATCGCGCGCGCATGGGTGTCGAGCCCCTTGTATTTGGGCAGCAAGGAGGGGTGGATGTTGACGATGCGCCCGCGCCAATCGGCGACGAATTCGTCGGACAGCAGCCGCATATAGCCGGCCAGCGCCAGGATCTCGGCGCCCGCTTCGCGCAACGCCGCCGTCATCGCCGCTTCATGGGCGGGTTTGCCGATACCCTTGGGCGAGAGCGCGAAAGTGGGGATGCCATGCTCGTGCGCCCAGGCCAGGCCCGGCGCGTCGGGCTTGTCGGAAGCGACCATCACGACTTCGTAGGCGTCGCCCGCCGCCTCGACGAGCGCCATCATGTTCGACCCGCGACCGGAGATCAGGATGCCGACTTTTTTCACCTGATGTTGGGAGGGCATGTCCATCGCAGGCAACTCGCTCAACCGATCATAGAATCTCAACAAGCCCTCCCCCGGCCCCTGCCGCGAGCGGGAGGGGAGAAGAGCTCACGCATTATGCGTCGCGGTCCAGTCGCTCCGCGCGCTCCAGGTACCCGCCGAGCCGTAAACCGTGCAGCCCCGTTGCCCTTCGACGATCTCGCCGATCGACAGCACGGTTTCGCCCGCCTCGGTCAGCGCTGTAATTACCGCTTCGGCGTCTTCACGCTTGACCACGACCGCCATGCCGACACCGCAATTGAAGGTCCGCGCCATTTCCTCGGGCTCGATCGCGCCTTGCGCCTGGAGGAACGCCATCAGCCGCGGCTGATCCCAGCCGTCGGCGTCGATCCGGGCATGCGCGCCGTCGGGCAGGACGCGCGGGATGTTCTCCAGCAAACCGCCGCCGGTGATGTGCGCCAATCCCTTGATCCGGCCGGCCGCGATCTGCGGCAACAGGCTCTTCACATAGATTCGAGTCGGGGCCATCAGCGCGTCGATCAACAGTACATCGGCGTCGAACAATGCCGGCCGATCGAGCTTCCAGCCCTTGTCGGCCGCCAGCCGCCTTACCAGCGAATAGCCGTTCGAATGCACGCCGGAGGAGGCGAGGCCGAGGATGACGTCGCCAGGGCCGATGTCCTTCCCGGTCAGCACCCGGTCGCGCTCGACCGCGCCGACGCAGAAGCCCGCGAGGTCGTAATCGCCCTCTGCATACATGCCTGGCATCTCCGCCGTCTCGCCGCCGATCAGCGCGCAACCGGCGATGCGGCACCCCTCGGCAATGCCGGCGACGACGCGCTCGGCGATCGCATTGTCGAGCTTGCCCGTGGCGTAATAGTCGAGAAAGAACAGCGGTTCCGCGCCCTGCACGATCAGGTCGTTGGCGCACATCGCGACGAGATCGATACCGACGCCGTCGTGCCGGCCGCCGTCGATCGCCAGCTTGAGCTTGGTGCCGACTCCGTCGTTCGCCGCGACCAGCAGGGGATCGCTGAACCCGGCCGCCTTGAGGTCGAAGAACCCGCCGAACCCGCCGAGATCGGCGTCGGCGCCCGGCCGGCGTGTCGCTTTGGCCAGCGGCCCGATCGCGCGAACCAGCGCGTTGCCCGCGGCGATCGAGACGCCGGCATCGGCATAGGTATAAGGGCTGTTGCGGCGGTCGGTTTCGCTCATGACAGCGCGACTAGCGATATCGCGCTTGGATTTCCACGCCTGCTTCGCCAAAAGGGCGCCCGATATGCGCCGCAGCCGTTTCTTCCACGCCTCCGCCCTGATCGCGGCCATCGCTCTTGCCGGGGGTGCCGGGATCGTCGCCGCGCAAAGCGATGACGGCGGCGACAAGATCGACACCAACCAGCCGATCGACGCCTCGGGCAGCTATCAGGTCGACAATGTCGATGTCGACGTCAGCGCGGCGGATGCCGAATCCGCGCGGATCGCCGGTTGGAAGCTCGCGCAGCGCAAGGCCTATCAAATGCTGTCGCAGAAATTCGGCGGCGGCGGCGGCGTGCCCGCGGACAATGTGCTCGATTCGATGGTGACGGGAATCGTCATCCAGAACGAGCAGATCGGCCCCAATCGCTATATCGCCAAGCTCGGCGTGTTGTTCAGCCGCGCGCGGCTGGGTGGGTTGGTGGGCGCGGTGGGCGACGTCTCGCGGTCGTCGCCGATGCTGCTGATCCCGATCCAATGGTCGGGCGGCAGCGCGGTCGCGTTCGAGCAGAAAACCGCCTGGGACGATGCCTGGCAGCGGTTCCGCGCCGGCGACAGTTCGGTCGATTACGTCCGCCCGACGGGAACCGGCGCCGATTCGCTGTTGATCAACGAGGGCCAGGCCAACCGCCGCGACCGCGGCTGGTGGCGCAGCGTGCTCGACCAATATGCCGCCGCAGACGTGCTGGTGCCGTCAGTAACCTTGTACCGGCAATGGCCGGGCGGTCCGGTCGTGGGGGTGTTCGAGGCGCGGCACGGTCCTGACAACGATCTGCTCGCGCGCTTCGCGCTGCGGGTCGACAGTGAGGCAGGCGTGCCCGCGCTACTCGATGCCGGCGTCAGTCGAATCGACGCCATCTACCAGGAGACGCTGCGGAGCGGCGGGCTCGGAACCGATCCCAGCCTCGCCTATATCCCGCCACCGCAGGCGACGCCGACTCCCACGCCGACGCCGACCGACACGCCGAGCCCGGGCGCCACGAACACCGATACGGGTGCCCCGGCCGCGAGCGGCGCGGCGGTCACCATCCAGTTCGACACGCCGACCGCAGGGGCGGTCTCGTCGATCGAGAGCGCGGTTCGCGGCGTTCCCGGGGTCAGCGGGGCCAATACCACCAGCATGGCGATCGGTGGCGTCTCGGTAATGCGGCTCAATTACAGCGGCGATCCGGCCGCGCTCGCCTCGGCGCTCGAATCGCGGGGCTTCCAGGTCGGGCGCAACGGCACGACCTTGCGTATCCGGCGTCCCTCGCTGCCGCCGCCGTCGGTCCCGTCGGACGACCGACCGACCGGATGAGCCAGCAGCTCGGCCTGCCGCTGGCTTGGCCGCCCGGTCCGGGCGATGACGAATTTCTGGTCGCGCCGTCCAATGCCCATGCCTTTCACCAGCTCGAGCATTGGGGCACTTGGCCGGTCATGACCGCGCTGTTGATCGGACCGCGCAAATCGGGACGCAGCCTGCTCGCGCGGATTTTCGCCAGCCGATCCGGGGGGCGGATCGTCGACGATGCCGATTTGCGCCCCGAACGCGAGTTGTTCCACGCCTGGAACGACGCCCAGGCCGAGCGACGTCCGCAATTGTTCATCGCCAATGTCGCGCCGCCCGAATGGAAAGTCGGCATCCCCGATCTGCGGTCACGCCTCGCCGCCAGCCCGGTGGCGGAGATCGGCCCGCCCGATGACGGGTTGATGCAGGCGCTGCTCGAACGCCAGTTCCTGCGACGCGGGCTCGACGCGCGGCCGGAGCTGATCCAATGGCTGCTGGCACGGCTCGAGCGCAGCTTCATCGCGGTGGAACGTGCCGTCGACGTGCTCGATCAGGAAGTGCTCGAACGCCGCAAGCGCTTGTCGATCCCGCTCGCGCGGGGCACATTGACCGAGGCGGGAATCATTGCCCAGCCATCCGCAGCCGACCCAGCCGCCGCAGAGGACAAATGACTCGCCCCGCCCATATCGCGCGCCTCGCCAATGACGACGATCCGTTCGAAAGCGGGGAAAGCGGAGAGCGTTATTTCAACCGCGAATTGTCGTGGCTGGCGTTCAATCGCCGCGTGCTCGAGGAAGCGTGCAATGAGGCGCATCCGTTGCTCGAACGCGTGCGGTTCCTGTCGATCTCGGGCTCGAATCTCGACGAATTCTTCATGGTCCGCGTCGCCGGGCTGATGGGCCAGCAGAAGCAGGAGGTCGAGCGCCGCTCGCCCGACGGCCTGACCACCGGAGAGCAACTGGCCGCGATCGTCGCGAGCGCCGATACGCTGGTGGAAGACCAGCGCTCGGTATGGCGCGATTTGCGGCATCAGCTCGCCGATGCCGGCATTCATGTGCTGGGCTCGCGTCAGATCGACGAAGCGGTGACCGCGGACGAAGCCGCGTGGCTCGAAAGGCATTTCCGCGAGCAGATCTTTCCGATCTTGACACCGCAAGCGCTCGATCCCGCGCATCCTTTCCCGTTCATGCCCAATCGCGGCCTGGCGGTTATCTTCGACCTGGTCCGCGCGTCGGACGGTGAGACGATCCGCGAGCTGCTCATGCTGCCCGCGGCGATGGCGCGGTTCGTGCGCTTGCCGGGGGAGCCGGCGCGCTATGTCGCGGTCGAATCCCTGGTCAAGCGTTTCTCGACGTTGATCTTCCCCGGGTACGCGGTTCACGGCGCGGCCGAGTTCCGCGTGCTGCGCGACAGCGATATCGAGATCGAGGAAGAGGCGGAGGATCTGGTCCGCTATTTCGCCAATGCGATCAAACGGCGGCGGCGCGGGCGCGTGATCCGGCTCGAGCTCGAATCGGGCATGCCCGAGGCGCTCGGCACGGTGCTGCGCGAGGAACTGGCCGGCGGCGACGCCTTCGTCACCGAGAGCGGCGCCTTCCTGGGTGTCCACGACCTCGAGGCGATCATCGAGGAAAACCGCCCCGACCTGAAATTCGTCCCCTTCGCCCCGCGCTTTCCGGAGCGCATCCGCGAATTCGGCGGCGATTGCTTCGCGGCGATCAAGGCCAAGGACATCGTCGTCCACCACCCGTACGAGACGTTCGAGGTGGTGATCGAATTCCTCAAGCAGGCCGCCGCCGATCCCGATGTCGTCGCGATCAAGCAGACGCTCTATCGCGCTGGCAAGCAATCGGCGGTGATCAACGCGCTGATCGCCGCGGCCGAGTCGGGCAAGTCGGTGACCGCGGTGGTCGAATTGAAGGCGCGGTTCGACGAGGAGCAGAATCTGCTCTGGGCCTCCGCACTCGAACGCGCCGGCGTGCAAGTGGTGTACGGCTTCTTCGACTGGAAGACCCACGCCAAGGTATCGATGGTCGTTCGGCGCGAGGTCGGCGAATATCGCACCTACTGCCATTTCGGGACGGGCAATTATCATCCGGTCACCGCGCGCATTTATACCGATCTCAGCTTCTTCACCGCCGATCCCGAGATCGGCCGCGATGCCGCGCAGATCTTCAATTACGTCACCGGCTATGTCGAACCGACCCTGAGCCTGGTCGGCATCAGTCCGCGCGATTTGCGCCCGCGCCTGACCGCGCTGATCGACGCCGAGATCGCCAATGCCAATGAGGGCAAGCCGGCGGCGATCTGGGCCAAGATGAATTCGGTGGTCGATCCCGCGATCATCGAGAAATTGTACGAAGCGTCGAATGCCGGGGTCGAGATCGACCTGGTCATCCGCGGCATCTGCTGCCTGCGACCGGGCGTGCCGGGCATGTCGGAGAATATCCGGGTCAAATCGGTGATCGGCCGCTTTCTCGAGCACAGCCGGATCTGGTGCTTCGGCAACGGCAAGTCACTGCCCAATGACGGCGCCAAGGTGTTCATCTCCTCGGCCGACTGGATGCCGCGCAATTTCGACCGCCGCGTCGAATATATGCTGCCGATCCTCAACCCGACGGTGCATGATCAGGTGCTCGACCAGGTCATGGTCGCCAATCTGATCGACACCGAACAGAGCTGGGTGCTGCATTCCGACGGGACTTACGACCGTGTCGAGCCGGGCGTGCGACCGTTCAACCTGCATCGCTATTTCATGACCAACCCGTCACTGTCCGGGCGTGGTGCTGCGCTCGAAGGCGGAGCGGTCCCGAAACTCTCGCTGACGCGCCGGCGTTAGGATCGCGATGGCAACCCTGCTGTTCCGCAAGCCCAAGGCCGACCCGGCCGCGGGGCCGCCGCGCACCGGCATCATTGACATCGGTTCGAACTCGATCCGCCTGGTCGTCTATCAGGGACCGCCGCGGTTGCCGGCGACGCTGTTCAACGAGAAGGTCATGGCGGGCCTCGGGCGCGGACTTGCCGAGACCGGCGAACTGGCGGCCGAGGGTATCGAGCTCGCCACCGAAGCGCTGGAGCGTTTCGCCGCCTTGGCGCGGGAGATGGAGGTCGAAAGCCTGCGCACCGTCGCCACCGCCGCCGTCCGCGATGCCGCCAATGGTCGGGTGCTGCTCGACGCCGCGGCACGGATCGGCCTGCCGGTCGAATTGCTGTCGGGCGAGCAGGAAGCGATGGCGGCGGGGATGGGGGTGCTGTCGGCGATCCCCGATGCCGACGGCATCGTCGGCGATCTCGGCGGTGGCAGTCTCGAACTGGTACGAGTCAAGAAGGGCGAGATACGCGACCGCGTGTCGTTCCCCCTAGGCGTGCTGCGCGTTGCGGCGTTGCGGGCCAAGGGCAAGGGGACGATCGACCGCCGCGTCGCCAAATTGCTCGACCAGGCCGGGTGGACCGGCAAGGGCAAGGGCCTGCCGCTCTATCTGGTCGGCGGATCGTGGCGCAGCCTGGCGCGGCTCGACATGAATTTGAAGCGCTATCCGCTGCCCGTGATCCAGCATTACGCCATGTCGCCGGCGACGATCAGCCGGCTGGTCCGCAGCGTCAGCCATATCGAACGCGGCACGTTGAGGGACGTGCCGGGCATCTCGTCGCAACGCGCACCGATGCTCAACGACGCGGCGGCGTTGCTGGCGGCGCTGCTCCGCCACCTCAAGTGCGACCGTACGATCGTATCGAGCTTCGGGCTACGCGAAGGGTTGCTCTACGAGGCGCTCGATGCCGAGACGCGGCGCCAGGACCCGCTGATCGTCGCGACGCGCGAGGAGGGGAGGCGGCTCGGCCGCTTCGCCGAGCATGGCGACTTGCTCGACCGCTGGATCGAACCGCTATTCCAGGACGCCCCTGCGATGGAGCGCCTGCGCCGCGCGGCCTGCCTGCTCGCCGATGTCGGCTGGCACGCCAATCCCGAATTCCGCGCCGAGCGCGGCGTCGAGATCGCGCTCCACGGCAATTGGGTCGCGGTCGACGCGCGCGGGCGGGCGTTGATCGCGCAGGCTTTGTGGACCTCGCTTGGTGGTGGCGCCAACACGCCGGCCCCGCTTGCCCAGCTGGCGCCCGCGGCCGACTTCAAGCGCGCGGTGCAATGGGGGCTGGCGATGCGACTGGGGCAGCGCCTGTCGGGCGGCGTCGCCGGGCCGCTCGAGCGATCGAAATTGGGCGAGGATGGCGCGGCGCTGACGCTGCATCTGTCGGGGCCGGATGTCGCGCTCTATGGCGAAGCGGTGCAGAAGCGCCACGCCGCGCTCGCGGTGATGTGCGATCGCACGCCATTGCTCACGAGCTGATTTCCCTGTCCCGCTCGCGGGAGAGGGAGGGGCCCGCCGCCGTCAGGCGGTGGAGGGTGAGGGTCTTCTTTCTTCTTCCAGGCAAGAACCGCCTGGAAGAAGAAAGAAGACCCTCACCCAACCTGCACCGGGTGAACAGCGCCCCGCGCTGTTCAGGTCATGCCGGGGGCATGACCGGCCCGGTGCACCCGTAAACGGGAGAGGGCTCAGATCATCCGCAGCCGAAGCTCTTCACCCGGTTCTTCTCGTCGACATTCACGTTGAGCCGACCGTTCAGATATTCCATCGTCACGACCTGCCCCGGCCGCAGCACCCGCGCGACCGACGCGCCGGCCTGCCGCTTGGCACGATCGACCAGCGACGGCGTCGCATAGCGACCGACCAGATCGCCGAGGCCCTTGGCCGAGCATTCGCCCGTCGGCACCCCTGGCAACGGCGCCACCGGCGCGCAGGCAGCCACCGCGAAAGCGGTCAGGGCAAAGGCGGCGATCAGGCGTTTCGTCACTGCGCTTCCTCCGTTCGGGTCATGCGGAGCTTGCCATTGCGGACGGCGAATCCCAGCCGGCCCTCGACCAGGTCGAGTGCGTCGCGGCCGAACTGATCGTAGCGCCAGCCCTCCAGGATCGACAGCCCGTCGCGCTGCCCCGCGGCGAGCGCTTCGAGATCCTCCGACCGCGCCAGCAAGCGCGACGCGACATCGATGTCGCGCGAGCGGATCTTGAGCAGCAGCTTGAGCAGGTCGGCGACCAAGGCGCCGTCCTTGCCGAGCCCCGGCTTGCGATCGTCGCGCGGCGGCATCTCGGCATTGGTCATCGGCTTGGCGTCGGCCAGCGAAGCCATCAGCCGCGCGCCGATATCGTTGCCAGCCCAGGTCGCCGACAGGCCGCGGACGCGCGCCAGGTCGCCCTGCTTCTTGGGCGGGTGGCTGGCGAGATCGGCCAGCGTCTCGTCCTTGACGATCCGGCCGCGCGGCAGGTTCTTGCCCCGCGCTTCCATCTCGCGCCAGCGCGCCAGCGCCTTGAGCCGCCCGAGTACGTCGGGCTTGCGCCCCGCGATGCGGACGCGCTTCCAGGCATTGTCGGGGTCGTTGGCGTAATTGGCGGGATCGGCCAGCCGCTCCATCTCCTGATCGAGCCACGCGCCGCGCCCGGTCTTGCGCAACTTGTCGAGCATCATCGGGAAGATCTCTGCGAGATGCGTCACGTCGGCGATCGCATAAGTGATCTGCCGCTCCTCGAGCGGGCGCCGCGCCCAGTCGGTGAAGCGCGCGCCCTTGTCGATCTGCAGCCCGAGCCAGCTATCGACCAGGTTCGAATAACCGATCTGCTCGCCTTGCCCGAGCGCCATCGCCGCGATCTGGGTGTCGAACAGCGGGTGCGGCGTCTTCGCCGTCAGATTGTAGATGATCTCGATATCCTGGCCGCCGGCATGGAAGACCTTGAGCACGTCCTCATTGTCGACCAGCAGGTCGAGCAGAGGCTGGAGGTCGATCCCCGGCGTCATCGGATCGATCGCCGCCGCCTCGTTCGCATCGGCGATCTGGATCAGGCACAATTCCGGCCAGAAGGTGCTCTCGCGCATGAACTCGGTGTCGACGCAGACGAAGGGCGATTGCGAGAGCCGCGTGCAGAGATTGGCGATGGCGGCGTTGTCTTCGATCAGACCATGGATATGCATCATGACCCCATAGCGAGGCTCGCGCGCTTGACAAAGGCCTGTATGGCGACAAAGCGCAACGGCTTCCAACCACCGTCATCCCAGCGGAAGCTGGGATCTCGTGCCGCAAGCTGGTCACCAGTGGCTTGAGACCCCGGCTTTCGCTGGGGCGACGCAATCAGAGACGATCTCATGCACGCCTATCGTACGCATACCTGCGCCGCGCTGACCGCCGCCAATGTCGGCCAGGAAGTCCGCCTGTCGGGCTGGGTGCACCGCAAGCGCGACCATGGCGGCGTGCTGTTCGTCGACCTGCGCGACCATTACGGCATCACCCAGGTGGTCGCCGACAGCGATTCCCCGGCCCTGCCCGTATTGGAAGGACTGCGCGCGGAATCGGTCGTGACGATCGACGGTGTGGTCAAGGCGCGTGCCGAGGGAACGGCGAACGCCAACCTCGCGACCGGCGAGATCGAGGTGTTCGCGCGCGGTGTGACCGTCCAGTCGGCTGCTGCCGAGCTGCCGATGCCGGTCGCCGGCGAGGCCGACTATCCCGAGGACATCCGCCTCCGCTACCGCTTCCTCGACTTGCGTCGCGAGCGGCTGCACAGCAACATCGTCCTGCGCTCGAACGTGATTTCGAGCCTGCGCAAGCGCATGATCGATCAGGGCTTCACCGAATTCCAGACGCCGATCCTGACCGCGTCGAGCCCCGAGGGCGCGCGCGACTATCTGGTCCCGAGCCGCGTCCATCCGGGCAAGTTCTACGCGCTCCCGCAGGCGCCGCAGATGTTCAAGCAGCTGCTGATGGTCGCGGGCTTCGATCGCTATTTCCAGATCGCGCCCTGCTTCCGCGACGAGGATGCGCGCGCCGACCGCAGCCCGGGCGAATTCTATCAGCTCGATTTCGAGATGAGCTATGTCACGCAGGAAGACGTGTTCGCGGCGATCGAGCCGGTCCTGCATGGCGTGTTCGAGGAATTCGCCGACTGGCAGGGCAAGGGCCGTACCGTTTCGCCGCTGCCGTTCAAGCGCATCCCCTACAAGGAATCGCTGCTGAAATACGGCAACGACAAGCCGGACCTGCGCAATCCGCTGATCATTAGCGACGTGTCCGAACAGTTCGTCGGTTCGGGCTTCGGCCGCTTCGCCTCGATCGTCGAGGCGGGCGATGTCGTCCGCGCGATCCCGGCGCCGGCGACCGCCGAGAAGAGCCGCAAATTCTTCGACGACATGAACAGCTGGGCGCAGGGCGAAGGCTTCGCCGGGCTCGGCTACGCCACCCGCAAGCAGGGCGAATGGGGCGGCCCGATCGCCAAGAATCATGGCGAGGACAAGATGTCCGCACTCGCCGACAGCCTGGGTCTCGGCCCGGATGACGGCATCTTCTTCGCCGCCGGCAAGGAAGCGCAGGCCACCAAGCTCGCCGGTCTCGCGCGCACCCGCGTCGCCGAGCAGCTCGAGCTGATCGACGACAAGCGCTTCGAATTCTGCTGGATCGTCGACTTCCCGATGTTCGAATATGACGAGGACGCGAAGAAGGTCGATTTCAGCCACAACCCGTTCTCGATGCCGCAGGGCGAATTGGAAGCGCTGGAGAGCAAGGACCCGCTCGATATCCTGGCATACCAGTACGACATCGTCTGCAATGGCGTGGAGCTGTCCTCGGGCGCGATCCGGAACCATCGGCCGGAGATCATGTACAAGGCGTTCGAGATTGCCGGTTACAGCCAGCAGGACGTCGACACGAACTTCGCCGGCATGATCAACGCGTTCAAGTTCGGCGCGCCGCCGCACGGCGGGTCGGCGCCGGGCGTCGACCGCATCGTCATGCTGCTCGCCGACGAGCCGAACATCCGCGAGGTCATCGTCTTCCCGATGACGCAGAAGGCCGAGGAGCTGATGTTGGGCGCGCCCAATTGCGCCACGGCGAAGCACTTGCGCGAGCTCAACATCCGCCTGGTCGACCAGCCCGGTGCGACCAAGGCGACGCCCGTGACCGAGGCGGTGGATCCAGCCGCGGGCTGATCGTCCGCGTCAGACGGTTGCAGCCTTTGCAGGTGGTCGCCCGAGCAGCCGCTCGATCGTTGCCGCATCAAAGCGATGGCTTGGAACGTTACCGGGTCGCCGACCACGATGGCGTAAGGCAACGCCTCGAGGGTGATGGTCATTCGGGCCGGCTTGCGCGTGGCTTCTTCCGCTCCAGGTTTTTAGTTTGGCGCGATTTCCTAGCCAGCGGGTGATTCCACGCGTTTCGAAAATGCTCTAGTCGTCCGCGACAAGGGGATGACGATGATAGACATCGGGCAACGCTTCTTCCTCGCCGTCGGATTCGGCGCGCTGATGGTCGTTTCCAGCGCCGCCGTCGCGCAGGACGATGAATTGAGCACCGCGGAGCGCGAGGCGCTATCGGCGAAAGCAGCGGACCGGCAAGCGCGGCGCGACATCGAATCGCTGCTCAAACCGTCGGGCAAATTCGAACGCGGCATGTTCATCGTGCTGCGCGGCACGACCCTCGAGACGTTGCCGTACGCCACCTCCTATCCGGGACTTTGCCAACGGGACGAGCTTGGTGTCGACTACGCGCCCGATCCGGCGAATGGCCGACCGGTCGATGCCAACACGCCGCTGCGGCCCTATCGCTTGCGATTGTCCACCTCGTTCAGCCTTGATCGCCGTCGCTTTCGCCCGATGCGGATGGAACAAACCCAACGCGATCGCGATGCCGGGTGCATCGCGAATGAGCAGGGCGAAACATTTTTCGCGCCCGACGAAGACGCGGCCGTTGCCGGCTATACCGCACTGCAATCGCTTGCCGCTCGCCTTCGAGCAGGTTCGCTGACCTTGTCGGCCTGCGACGCCGAAAAAGGCACGTCCTGCACCCAGGTCGTTCTCGGTGTGGTATCGCCCGGACACTTGGGCCAGATCCAGGCCTGTCCGGCCGTGCCTGGTACGCGCTGTCTCCGGATCGATGCCGACAATTCCGTCGGAATCACGATCATGATCGCGACACCCGAGGGAGCGGTCACACCGGAAAGCATTTCTTCCGCCAAGGTCGAGACATACATCATAATCACGTGACGCACTCGACTCTGTCGGCCGCCGCGCTAGCCTCGTTTCATGACGATCGATCTCAAGAATTTCGAAAAGGGCGCCAAATACGATGGCGACTATGGCGACGACCTAGCCGAGGTGCAGAAGCGGCTCGCCCACATCCAGGTCGCGCACATCCTGCACAAGCGCCGCGCATTGGTACTGTTCGAAGGCTGGGATGCGGCAGGGAAGGGCGGGATCATCCAGCGGCTGACCGCCGAATGGGACCCGCGCAATTTCGAGGTCTGGCCGATCAAGGCCCCGACCGAGATCGAGTTGGCGCATCATTTCCTGTGGCGCTTCTGGCAACGCCTGCCAGCGGACGGCAATATCAGCGTGTTCGATCGATCGTGGTACGGCCGCGTGCTGGTCGAGCGCGTCGAGAAATATGCGACCGAGGCGCAATGGCGGCGCGGCTATGACGAGATCAACGAGTTCGAGGCGCAGCAGGCCGATTCGGGCACGACGATCGTCAAGCTGTTCATTCACACCACCCAGGAAGAGCAGGACAAGCGGCTCAAGGCCCGGCTCGAACATCCGTGGAAGCGCTGGAAGACCGGAGCGGACGATTATCGCAACCGCGACAAGCGCGACGACTATCTCGACGCGATGGCGGAGATGTTCCGCCGCACCGACACGCGCTGGGCGCCATGGATCGCGGTCGACGGCAACGACAAGAAATCGGCGCGGATTTTCGCGCTGAACGCGATCGCCGATCGGCTGGAAGCGCACGTCCCGATGGACCCGCCGCCGCTCGATCCGGAACTGGAGAAACTGGCGCGCAAGGCGCTGGGGATGTGACGGTCCCTAGCCTGAGACGGGTGACAGTAGGGCGCCTACCCGGCTAAGATGGTTGCATGATCGATCGCATCTTCCTGAGCCATCCGCGCAGTGTCGGCGAATCGTATGTCGAACATGCCGGCGTGGCCTTCGGTTTCGGTGTCCGAATGATCGGGGGAGGGCTCGCCTGTCTCGTTCACGGCGTGGTGCCGGCCCTTTGCACGCGAACGGCGAGCAACACCGTCAAATCGCTCTATGGACGGATGAAGTCGCGCCAGCCCGCCTATCAGCAGCGCCCGCCGGCGTTCACCGAGCCCGATTGGCAACTCGAATACGAGATCTGAGCGCCGTTTCCTCACCCATGAACAAGACCTACCGCCCTTGGACGAGTCCGGGCGAACGGAGATAGAGATTTGATCCGCCACGTCGCGATTATCGGTGCGGGCTTTTCCGGCACGCTCCAGGCGATCAACCTGCTGCGTCACGACGGCCCGCGCGCGACCCTGATCGAGCGCGCTCCGGTGCCGGGAGAGGGGCTGGCCTATGGCGCCGCCTATCCCGGCCATCTGCTCAACGTCCGCGCGTCGAACATGAGTGCGCTGCCGGACGATCCCGACCATCTAGTCCGCTGGCTCGCCGAACATGGCGAGGCCGAGGCCGGCGCGGACTTCGTGCAGCGCGTGACCTATGGGGCCTATCTCCGCGACTTGCTCGCCAAGGCGCTGGAGACCTGTGGCGATCGGCTCGAGGTCGTCCAAGGCGACGTGACCGACGTCGTTCAGGTCGGTGAGGGCGCACGCGTGTCGCTGGCCGACGGCACGACGATCGATGCCGATACGGCGGTGCTCGCGGTCGGCAATTTGCCGCCGCACGATCCGCCGGGCTTCGCCGATGCCGGGCTGTCGGACGCGTGCTACAAAAGCGATCCCTGGGACCGCAGCGTGCCGCTCGGATTGAAGGACGACGACACCGTCCTGCTGATCGGCACCGGCCTGACGATGGTCGATATCGCGCTGTTGCTCGAGTCGAGCGGGTTCAACGGCAAGATCGTCGCCCTGTCGCGGCGCGGGCTGGTGCCGCATCGCCACGATGCGCCGGGACCGATGGTCACCAAGCTCGCCGAGCGCCCGGTCGCGCCGCCGTCGGAGCTGGTCCGCATGGTGCGAGAGCGCGGCGAGGCGATCGGCTGGCGCAATGCGGTCGACGAGTTGCGTCCTTACACGCAATCGATGTGGGCCAATGGCACCGACACCGAGCGCGGGCGTTTCCTGCGCCATTTGCGCCCGTGGTGGGACGTCCATCGCCACCGCCTGGCGCCCCATGTCGCCGACCGGCTCGCCGCGATGCAGGCGCGCGGACAGCTGGACGTGGTGGCGGGCAAGACGATCTCGGCGGTCGAGGATGGGGACGGCATCACGATGACATGGCGCCGGCGCGGCAGCGACGCTCCCGAAACGCTGACCGCGCAGCGGATCATCAATTGCACCGGGCCGCAGGGCGACCTGACTCGCAC
>NZ_JBQCCN010000052.1:0-4690 GCF_051962185.1 Sphingomonas sp. | reverse complement strand
CAGCCCCGCATCGAGCCGCGCGTGCGCCGCGTCGAGCGTGTGGCCGTGGAGATCGAGGGTGAAGTCGGGCTCGACCGATCCGCGCGCGAAGCGGCGGTCCCAATGGGAGTCGAGCCCATCCTCCCCGGGACGGGGGGGGGGACCGCGCGGCGTCAGCCGCGTAGTGGAGGGGCCCTCCACCATTAGCCTCCTGGCTTGTTGCTTGGTTGTCGCGGGCCCCTCCACCATTCGCTGCGCGAATGGTCCCCCTCCCCGTTCCGGGGAGGATCTTTACAGCGCCACCGTCTCCGGCTCGGTCTGCTCGATCGCGGCGAGCATCATCCGCTCCCACATCGCGGCGTCGCCGGCGGCGGCCATCGCCTCGTCGGGTTCGCGCAGCGTCTTCAGCACCGCGACGGCGTCGGTCAGGTGATCGCGCCAGTGCCGCTCGACCATGCGCGAGGCGGAAGCCTCGTCGCCTTCGGCATTGATACTGGCGCGTTGGCCCGCGAGCACGCGGGCGATCCGCTCGGCGGCGGACATGGTGGCAATGGGCATCGTCATCTCCTCGCGGGGTTCAACCCGCGAGGAGGCGCGACGATCCGTAATCGGCTGGCCGCGATGGGCCAGCCGTCATGGGCTGACGGTTATGCGCTGGCCTGGCTGCGGCCGCCGCCCTGGCCGCCCCGGCCCCGGCGGCGATTGCCGCCCCGGCCGCGCGGCGCATAGGGGTTGGCCGGGCGCGGATCATGCGTCTTCTTGGGCGGACGCACGCCGCGCGGACCGCGCGGACGCTCGTCGCGTTCCTGCTGCGCGGTGACCGATTGCTTCGAGCGGATCGAGGCGATCCGCGCCGCCTCGGCCAGGAAATTCTCCGGCAGCGCCTTGAGCGGCACCTTCTGGCGGATCAGCCGCTCGATGTCGCGCAGATACGGACGCTCGTCCTCGGCCACGAAGCTGATCGCGATGCCGTCGTTGCCGGCGCGCGCGGTGCGGCCGATGCGGTGGACGTATTGCTCGGGCACGTTGGGCAGCTCGAAATTGATCACATGGCTGACGCCCGACACGTCGATGCCGCGCGCGGCGATGTCGGTCGCGACCAGGATCGGCACCTCGCCCGACTTGAACGCGGCGAGCGCGCGCTCGCGATTGGCCTGGCTCTTGTTGCCGTGGATCGCATTGGCCGCGACGCCGTTGCCGCCGAGCAGCCGCACGACGCGATCGGCGCCGTGCTTGGTGCGGGTGAAGACCAGCACGCGGTCGATCGTCGGATCGCGCAAGGTCATGGTCAGCAGCGCCTGCTTCTCGGTCTGGTTGACCAAAGTGGCGTACTGATCGACCCGCTCGGCAGTGGTCGAGGCCGGCTTGATCGAGACCAGCGCCGGGTCCTTGATGAACTGGTCGGCGAGCTCGCGGATCGACTGCGGCATGGTCGCCGAGAAGAACAGGGTCTGGCGCTGGCGCGGGACCATCTTCACGATCTTGCGCAGCGCGTGGATGAAGCCGAGGTCGAGCATCTGGTCGGCCTCGTCGAGCACCAGGGTCTCGATCAGGTTGAGGCTGACGAAGCGCTGCTCGACCAGGTCGAGCAGGCGGCCCGGCGTGGCGACCAGGATGTCGACGCCGCGGCTCATGTCCTGGCGGTTCTTGTTGATGCTGGTGCCGCCGAACACCGTCGCCACCGACAGGCGGCTGAACTTGCCGTAGGCGCGGGCGCTCTCGGCGATCTGGCTGGCGAGCTCGCGGGTCGGAGCGAGCACGAGCATGCGGCAATGCGTCGGCAGGACGCGCTTGCCGCTCTCGGTCAGGCGCTGGATCGACGGCAGCACGAACGCGGCGGTCTTGCCGGTGCCGGTCTGCGCGATGCCGAGCAGGTCGCGCCCTTCGAGCACATAGGGAATGGCCTGCGCCTGGATCGGCGTCGGCGTGGAATAACCCTTGGCCTCGAGCGCGCGGACGAGCGGCTCGGCAAGGCCGAGATCGGTGAAATTGGTCATGGAAACCTTATGTAAAAATGCCTCTCGCGCGCCGGAAAGGCGCACGGGCGGCGGGGTTGAATTGACACCCCGCGTGACTTGGGAAGCCTGTCGCTTGAACGACCGAGGCGGAGCCTGAACCCTGGCCAGGAAGCATAAGGTTCGATCACGCTGCGTTACGCCTCGATGGCGGCCAAGTAGATGCTGCACCGCAAAAAGTCAAGGTCGTCGACGGCGATGCTACCGCCCGAGCTCGCGATTGCGCAGCATCGCGACGATCATCCAGCCGATCACCAGGGCCCAGGCGATGCCGCCGACCGACGCGATGATCGGGCTGCCGCCATGGAACAGCCGCCACAGGACGATGCCCGACACGACGGCCAGGCCGGCGATCCGGCCCCACAGGCGCGCGCGGCCATGGAGCAGGATCTCGATCGCGGCGAGCAGGGCGAGCAACGCCGCGACGATCGCCAGCGTCAGCACCGAGTGCCGGAGCGCGGCGAACAATGCTTCGCGATGCCAGTTGCGGAACACCGACCCCGCGACCACGAGCACGACGGCGATCGCGATCAGGCCGGGTGGGATTCGCCGCGGGCCGGCGCCGGAATCGCCTTCGCCGGCCATATCAATAGGCGCAGACCGAGAAGTCCTCGCCGACCCAGCACGCGCTGTCACGGCGCGAACGAACCGCGCGGCCCCAGCGCGAATTGATGCCCTCTCGGGTCAGGCCGCGAACCTCGGCGAAGCCGCGCTGGGTGACATAGACGGTGACGCTGACGACGCCCTCGCCGAACGAGCGACCATGGGCCGGGCTCAGCGTGAAGGTGCCGCCGCGCGCGACATTGTACTGGCACGGCCCGCGATAGCTGGTCCCTTCGGAATCGATCACGCAGCGGGCGATCTTGGCCTGAGCCGGCGCGGCGGCGAAGCCGGGGGCGATCAGGATGGACGCGATGGCGAGCTTGCGGATGGTCATCGGACGACTCCCTGTGCTTGACGACGAAGAAGAGATACCCAACGCGCCCTCGGGTCAATCGCTTGCGCGTTTGCGCGGACGGTCGACCATCCCTATGTAACGGCGGCAAGACGGGCAGGCTCGCCCGCCGACGAAGGAGACCAGCCTTGGACAAGAAAGCGATCGCCCGATCCTTCCTCCTTGCCCAGGTGCCCCATGTCTTCCTTTCTTACGCTGGATTCGCTGTCGCTCTCGACGCCTGACGGCCGTCCCCTTCTTTCCGACCTGACTCTGTCCTTCGGCCGCCAGCGTATCGGACTGGTCGGTCGCAACGGCTGCGGCAAATCGACGTTGCTCCGCGCGATGGCGGGCGAGATCGAACCGGTTGCGGGCAGTATTGCACGCGCAGGCTCGGTCGTCTTGCTTCGCCAGGATTGGCCGAACGACACGATCAGCCTGGCCGAGGCGCTCGAGGTCGCGACGCCGCTCGAATTGCTGCGCAGGATCGAGGCGGGGACAGGCGACGCGGACGATTTCGCCGCTGCCGACTGGACGCTCGAGGAGCGCATCGCCGCCGCCCTTGCCGATGTCGGCCTGCCCGGGCTCGATCTCGACCGCCCGCTCGCCAGCCTGAGCGGCGGGCAGCGTACCCGCGTCGCCATCGCGCGCGCCGTGATCGCGGCGCCCGATTTGCTACTGCTCGACGAGCCGACCAACAATCTCGACGCCGATGGCCGGGCGGCGATCGCAGCACTGGTCGCGGGGTGGAAAGGGGGCGTCGTGGTCGCGAGCCACGATCGCGCGCTGCTCGAAACGATGGACCGCATCGTCGAATTGACGCCGATCGGTTGCCGCTCGGTCGAGGGCGGCTGGTCGGCGTTCGTCGCGATCCGCGACGCCGATCGCGCGCGCGCCGCGCACGACCTGGATCGCGCCGAAACCGGGCTTCGCCAGGCCGATCGCGCCGCGCAGGTCCAGCGCGAGAAGAAAGCGCGCCGCGACAAGGCAGGCCGCGCGTTCGGCGCCTCGGGCAGCGTGCCGCGCATCGTCGCCGGCATGATGAAGGAACGCGCCGAAGGCAGCGGCGCGCGCGAGGGTGAGGTCGCGCGCCGGCTGGTCGGCGAGGCCGAAACGGCGCGGTCGGCGGCGCGCGAGCGGGTCGAAATGGTGACGCCGCTGCGCATCGACCTGCCGCCGAGCGGCCTGTCCTCGTCGCGCGAGCTGCTGAAGCTGGAAGCGGCGATGGTCGAGCGCGGCGACCGGCGGATCGGCCCGCTCGACCTTGCGATCCGTGGTCCCGAGCGCGTCGTGCTGGCGGGGCCGAATGGCAGCGGCAAGACCAGCATGTTGCTGCTTGCCGCCGGGCTGGTCGAACCTGCCGAGGGCAAAGTGAACCGGTCGGACCGCATCGCCTTGCTCGACCAGCATGTCGGCCTGCTCGATCGCGACGCGACGATCCTCGCCAACCTGCGTGCGCTCAATCCGGAGCTGAGCGAGAACGAGGCGTACGCAGCGCTCGCCCGCTTCGCCTTCCGCAACCAGGCGGCGTTGCGGATCGTCGGCACCTTGTCGGGCGGCGAGCAGTTGCGGGCAGGGCTGGCGTGCGTGCTGTCGGCGGCGCGGCCGCCGCAATTGTTGCTGCTCGATGAGCCGACCAACCATCTCGACCTCGACTCGATCGAGGTGCTGGAGGCGGCGTTGCGGAGCTATGACGGCGCGCTGCTGGTGGTCAGCCACGATCCCGCTTTCCTCGAGGCGATCGGCATCGAGCGGGAAGTCG
>NZ_JBQCCN010000051.1:0-33265 GCF_051962185.1 Sphingomonas sp. | reverse complement strand
GGTGGAGGGGGCCCGCGACAAACGCGCAACAAGCGAGAAGGTGAGTGGGGTCGTGGGCCCCCTCCACCACCGGCCTTACGGCCGGCGGTCCCCCTCCCCGTTCCGGGGAGGAATTTAGAAGTCCTATCGCGCCGCCAACATCCAGCGGGTCAGGTCGCTGTCGCCCATCCCCGCGACGATCGCGTCGAACACCTCGCCGCGCTCGTCCTGGCCCAGTTTGAAGCGCGCGCGCCAGCCGGTGATCGTCGCCCGGAAACCGGTCACGCGCTCGCGCAGCGCGGTGTAGCGCGACCCCAGGGCGTCGGTGGTCCACGGCTCGGCGCGGTCGCGCTCCATGTGCGCGACCAGGCGTTGCAGCGCCTCGTCGGTAAGCGCCGGGTCGATCGCGACTTCGGCCTCGATCGCCGCGACGGCGAAATTCCACGTCGGCGCCCAATCCTTGTCGGACAGCCATTCGGGCGTGATATAGCCGTGCGGCCCCTGAAACAGGAAAAGCCCGCGCGGCTGTGCGCCGAACGCAGCGACCAGCGGATGCTTGCGCGGCAGATGCCCGAGCAGCGACACCGGCGCGCCGTCGACGTCGCGCTCCAGCAGCAACGGCATCGGCGTGGCGTAAGCGGGCGCGCTGGGCGCGACGATCCACGCCAGCGGATGTTCCCCGATCAGCCGGGCGAGATCGTCATGCGTGACTTCCGAGAACGCGCCGCTCATGGCCGCAGTACGCCCTTGAGCCAGCCGGCTGCCTCGCTCATCGCGCGATCGGCCAGCGCCGAGATGCCGACCGCCTCGAGAAAGCTGTGCGTGGCGCCGGGATAGACCCGCGCGTCGACCGCGACACCGGCCGCGCGCAGCCGTGCCGCCATTTCCAGATTCTCGTCGAGCAGGATGTCGCACTCGGCGACGCACAGGAACGTCGGCGGCAGGTCGCGCAGGTCGGCGCGCAACGGCCGGGCAAGCGGGTCGTCGGCGGCTGCGGCCGAGGGCCCAAGGTAGTTTTCCCAGAATTCCGCCATCTCGCTACTCGTCAGCATGAACGCATCGCCGTCATAGCGCGCGTGCGACGTGCGGGGCACGTTATCGAACGCTCCGTAGTTGAGCAGCAACGCCTGCACCGGATGGCCGGCGTCGCGCAGCTTCAGTGCACTGGACAGCGCGAGATTGCCGCCGGCGGAATCGCCGCCCAACGCGATCCGCGTCGCATCGATCCCATACGCCGCGCCATGGTCGCGCAGCCAGGCGCACACCGCGCCGATCTCGTCGAGCGCGACGGGGAAACGAACCTCGGGCGACAGGCTATAGTCGACGCCGACCACGACGCAGCCGCTGCGCGCCGCATATTCGCGCATCAATCGATCGTGGGTGTCGATGCTGAACAGCATCCAGCCGCCGCCGTGCAGATAGACCAGCGCGGGCAGCATCGCGGCCTCGCTCGGGCGATGGATGCGGATGCGGGTGGTTCCGACCGCCAGGGTCTCGGTATGCGCCATGACCGGGCCGCCCTCGATCCATGGCTGGCGGACGCGCTCGGCAACCGCGCGACGCTGGGCGAGGTCGCCGGGATCGCCGCCCGACAGACGCGCATAATCCGCCGACGTGCGGGCGTGGAAGATGCGGATATCGGGATCGAGCTCGGTCGTCATTGCGCGGGGGCCTTTGTTGTCGCGATGGTGTTTGCCTGGCGCTTGGCCGCGGCGGTGCGCGCCGCGACGCGCGACTTGCGCTTCTTCCACCAGACGTAGAATCCGGTCACCGCCATTTCGATCGTCGCGAGACCGAGCAGGAAGATGAGCGCGACGGTCGGCCATCCCGCCACTTTCCCGCTGTGCAGCGGGTAGAGCATGCGGATCATCACCAACCCGGCGCTGTCGCTATAGGGATCGACGACATGCGCGTAGCGGCCGGTGCGGGCGTCGAAATAATAATATACCGGGCCCAGGTCGCGATAATTGAGCCGCCCGTCATTGGTCAGCGTGACGCCGTACAGGTTCCAGCTCGGCACGTAGATCGCGGTCGCCGGCGTCCACTTCAGCCCGTCCTTCGCCGCCTGTCGCTCGGCGAGCGTCACGGCATCGGCAAAGCCGAGCGTGGGTCTGGCGCCATCGGGAAACGGCGCCGGCCGGTCGAACAGCGTATGCTCGAGCGGCGCCATCCGCGTCACCACGGGTTCATAGGCCTCGCTGTAGAAGTTCAGGCAAATCGAGGTGAAGGCCAGGATCGTCACGCCGATCAGCAGCCACAGGCCGGTCGAGCGATGCACGTCGAGCATCAGCCGCGCGAACATGCTCTTGAAGCTGAAACGCCACATCCGCTTCCAGCTTTTCCAATAAGGCGCCTTGCGCGGCCAGGTCAGATAGACGCCGACCAGGTTGCTGAGGAACCAGATCAGCGCGACCAGTCCCATCAGCCATCGCCCCCAGTCGCCTGCGAGCAGGGTGTAGTGGAATGCCTTGATACCCTCGGCGAGGCCGCGCCGTCCCCAGCCGGGCCCGCTGTGACGGGTGCCGACGATATGGCCGTCGTTGCGGTCGACGAAAAGCTGGTCGTAATCGATCGGCCTGGCGCCGGGCGCGGCGCCCACGTCGACGGGGATCGTGTCGCCCGCATCCACGTGCAGCGGGAAGGACAGGATCTGCAGGTCGGGCCGCGCCGCGCTCAGGCTCTCCATCGCGACCAGCGGGTCGAGCGGCGCCGAGGCGTCGGTCCTGACGAACAGGTCGCGATTGAGCGCGCGGTCGAGCGGCTGCATGAAGCACAGCACGCAGCCAGTGACCGCGGCGATGAGCAGGAAGCCCATCATCGTCAGCCCGGAATAACGGTGGATCTGGGTCCACAATTCGCGGCGGTCGTTCTGGGTCATCGCGCCGCCGCCACCGTTTCCGCCATGGCGGGAAGAGCGACCAGCCAATCGGCAGCATCGGCGATCGCGCGTTCGGCCAGCGCCGACACCGACATCGCCTCGACAAAGCCGTGTACCGCGCCGCGATAGACATTGAGCTCGGCGATCCCGCCGGCGTCCCGAATGCGCTCGGCCATGATCTCGCTCTGCTCGGCGATCAGGTCGATCTCGGCGACGATGAACAGCGCGGGCGGCAGGCCGGCAGGGTCGGCGGTCAGGATATTGGCGAGCGGGTTGTTCCGGTCGGCGGCGTCGCCGATGTAATTGTTCCAGAAGAAATCGGCTTCGCTCGCGGTCAGGATCGCGTCGTCGCCGCCGAACTTCGCGATCGCCTCGGCCGATTTGTCCGGCGACAGGCCCGGATAATTGAGCACCAGTGCCTTCAGGGCGTCGGGCTCGCCGCGGTCGCGAAGCACCATCGCCGCCGCCAGCGACAGATTTCCGCCCGCCGAATCGCCGCCGATCGCCAACCGGTCGCCATCGATCCCGATCGTGCCGCCATGCGCGACGAGCCATTCGACGCAGGCGACGATCCGCTCCAGCGCGACCGGGAACTTCGCCTCTGGCGACAACGGATAATCGAGCCCGATCACCGTCATGCCGCTGCGTGCGGCATATTCGCGCATCAGCCGATCGTGCGTGTCGATGCTGAAAAAGGTGAAGCCGCCGCCATGGAGGTAGATCAGCGCCGCGCTGCGCTGTCGCGCGTTAGGCCGATAGAGGCGCGCGCGCATCGGGCCGCCGGGAAGATCGAACAGGTGTTCCTCGGTTGCGTACATTGCCGGCCCGCCCTGGCGCCAGGGCCGCCGCACCTCTTCCACTACGCGGCGGGCCTCCTCGGCCGGCAGCGTCATGACGTCGGGATGGCGCGCATAGGCCGCGGCCACGCCGTCGACGAAGATCTGGAGTTGCGGATCGATCGAGGGAACGGTCATCGAAAGCCATGCCGGGGAAAGAATAGTCCCGGCATAGAGCAATCGCCGCGATGGTGTTGTCGCTATCGGGTTTATCGCTCGTGAGATCAGGCCGTTGCCGCGCCGTTGCCGGCGCGGGGGGGGGCGGCGGGATGCCGCACCTTGGCCAGATAGGCGCTGGGGACGACGCCGAACGCGCGGTGGAACATCGCGGTGAAGGCGCTGGGGCTTTCGTAGCCGACCTCGAACGCCACCGTGGTGATCGGCTGGCCCAGGGCGAGGCGTTGCAGCGCCGCCATCAGTCGGACTTGCTGCCGCCAGGTCGCGAACCCGGCGCCGGTCTGATCCTTGAACAGCCGCGTGAATGTGCGGCGGCCCATGCCGGCGACGCTCGCCCAATCGTCGATGTCGCGCTGGTCGGCGGGGTCGTCGATCAGGGCATGGCAGACGCGCAGCAGCCGCCGGTCGCGCGGCATGACGATTTCGCTCGGCGTGCTCGGCATCCGCTCGATCTCGTCGAGCAGCAATTGCGCCAGTTTTCCTTCGCGCCCGGCGAGATCGTAGCCGACCGGGAAATGCCCGACCTCGAAGATCAAGGCGCGGACCAGTTCCGACACTTCGAACACCCGACATTCCTGCGGCTGGCGATCGAGCGCCGGGTCGATGTAGAGCGTGTAGGTCGATACCGTGGCGCTGCAATGCACCTCGTGCATCATGCCCGCCGGGATCCAGATCGCGCGGTGCGGCGGCAGCATGAAGCTGCTGCTTTCGGTGATGACCGAGATCGTGCCGAACGCCGAATAGGACAATTGCGAGCGGTGATGGCAATGCAACGGGTCGACGAAGCCCGCGGGATATTCGTCGGCGAACCCGATGATCGGGCGCGAATGAAGGGGATAGTCGCTGGAGCGCTTCACCACGGGGCATCCGATCGCTTGCGGCTCATGCGGGCCGATGCCCGCATCGCCCCGATTACAGGCGTTGTGCCGCCGACCGTCAAGTCCCGCGGGGTCACGGCTTGGCGGCACTGGCGAGATAGTCCTTGGCGGTGGTCGGACCGGTGACGAACGTGTCGGTATGGCCGGCGATATATTTGCGGATTTCAAAGAAGAAATCCGCGCCCGACGGCAGGCCGACCTTCTTCCATGCCGCATCGAGCGCGGCCGCCTTGTCCTTGGGCGTTTCGGCGGGCTGGATCAGCAGATAGTCCCAATCGGCACCGTCGCTATGGACGTACAATTGCCGCGGCGGCAGCCCGGCCAGGCGATTGGCCTCGTCGCACAAGGCGATGAAGCGCAGGAACGCTTCCTGCTGGCCCGCGACGACGCGATAGATCTCGACCACCTGATGCTGAAAGGCCGGCGCCGCCGGTGCCGGAGCGGGCTGCGCGCTCTGCGCGAAAGCCGGGGTCGCGACGCACATCAGCACGATCGGCAGCAGGTGTTTCATGTCGTTGCTCCTCTGAAATCCAGTCGGGTGTCGCCGGTCAGCGATAGGCGGCCGGCATCGGAT
Source organism: Sphingomonas sp. (assembly GCF_051962185.1). Taxonomy (GTDB): domain Bacteria; phylum Pseudomonadota; class Alphaproteobacteria; order Sphingomonadales; family Sphingomonadaceae; genus Sphingomonas. The sequence goes on along the minus strand of NZ_JBQCCN010000051.1, from coordinate 27,943 downwards.
CGTTCGCGCGGGCCGGCGCATAGCGGTCGCGCAGCGCGGTTTGCCGGGTCGATAGCGATGCCTGGACGCCCTTCACGAACACCGCGACCGGCGCGCTCGCCGGCTCGAGCGGGTCGCCGTCCCAGATGACGACATCGGCGTCGGCGCCGGGCGCCAGCGTGCCGGCATTGGCCAGGCCCCAGATGCGCGCCGGGCCGGCGGTCATCGCCTTCAGCCCGTCGGCGTAAGGCAAGCCGTTGGCGACGGCGATCCCGGCACCTTCGCGCATGTCGATCCCGGCGTCGTAGCTGAGGTAGATGCCGTTGCCAGAAACCGAGAAAGCGATCGTCACCCCCGCTTTCGCCAGCAGCGCCGCATTGTCGAGCCGCGCGCCCAGCGCGTCGAAGGTCTGCGGCAGATCGGCTTCCGGGTCGAGGATCACCGGGATCCCCGCCGCCGCCAGCGCGTCGGCCGCGCGCCACGCCTCGGCGCCACCCAGGATCACCACGCGCACCTTCTGGTCGGCGGCGAGGCGGATCGCCTGGCGGATGTCGGATTCGCGATCGGCCTGGATCGCCAGCGGCATCCTGCCGGCGATCACCGCGCCCAGCGCCTCGATATCGGGACGGTCGAGCAATTGGTCGCGCGGCCCCGCCGATCGCGGCGCGGTGGCGAAGCGGCGCGCTTCGTCGAGCGCATTGCGCAGCAGCACCCATTGCGCGGCGCGCGAGCCGCCGGCCTTGGCCTGGGTGGTATTGCCGATCGCCGCGAACATCGCCGCGCGCGGCGTTTCCAGCACGTCGCCATCGGGCACCAGGCGGATCACAGCGCCCATGCCGGAAAAGGGCGTCGTCGCCGCCCCGCCCGGATAGGTCATCGCCCGGGTCACGCCGTCGGCGCGCGCCACCGGCAGCAATGCGGAATTGGCGTTGATCGCATATTGCACGTCGAACGCCGGACCCAGTGGCCCGCTGGCGACCGCCTGATCGTCGGTATCGCGCGCGCCGAGCACCTCGACCAGGCCGAGCTGGGTGGCGGCACCGATCAGGCCGGGCGTCACGACACGGCCGGCGGCGTCGATCACCCGGGCACCCGCGGGCACCGGTCCGTGCGCCACGACCGAGCGGATCCTGGAGCCGTCGAGCACGATGGTGGCATCGTCGATCGGCGCGCTCGCCACCGGCATGGCGCGGGCATGGACGATCGCGATCGTTTGCGCCGCCGCCATGCCCGGCAGCGCGACCAGCACCAGCGTCGCGAGCAGCGCGCGGATCATGGCCGCGCTCCCGGTGCGCGGCCGAGCTCGAAATCGGAGCGCGGCTGATACCGGCGATCGAGCCGGTCGTAGGCGACGGCGCCGTCGATGAACACGGTATCGGCGCGCGCGAACACGCTGAACGGGTCGGCCGACCAGATCACGACATCGGCATTGTGCCCGGGCACCAGGCTGCCGATGCGATCGCTAAGCCCCAGCGCGCGTGCCGGATTGCTGGTCACCCAGGAGATGACATGCTCGGGCGGCAGCGTCAGCCCGGCGCGCCGGCCGGCGGCGGCGGCCTTGCCCGCCTCGATATTGAGCCATTGGCCGAGCACCGGCGAGTCCGAATGCATCATGACGCAGCCGCCGGCCTCGTCTACGAACGCCGCGTTCTCGCGGATGCCGTCGAGCGCCTCCATCTTGTAGCCCCACCAATCGGACCACACGACCGCGCAGACGTGATTGGCGGCGAGCAACGGCGCGATTTTGTAGGCCTCCACCGCGTGATGGAAGGCGGCGATGCGGAAGCCGATCTCGCGGCTGAGGTCCATCATCACCGCCATTTCGTCGGCGCGATAGCAATGCATCTGGACCGGGATGGCGCCGGTCAGCACGCCGGCCAGCGTGTCGAGCCTGGGGTCGTCGACCGGCCGGTCGTCGTCCTTGCCGGCCAGATATTCGTCCCATTCGTGCATATAGTGCCGCGCCTGGGCGAAGGCGTCGCGGATATAGGCGATCTCGCCCTGGCGGCTGGTCGGCCCGCGTTTGAGCTCGGCATCCTCTGACTTGGGATTCTCGCCGCACGCCATTTTCATGCCCTGGCCGGCGCCGGGGAATTTCATCGCTTGCATGGTCGGCGCCGAGATCGGTTTCAGGATGACCGATCGGCCGCCGAAGATCGGGTCCGACCCCGGCAGGACCTGCATCGTGGTCACTCCTCCGGCCAGCGCGCGCGAGAAAGCGGGGTCCTGCGGGTTGACCGCCGTCTCGATCCAGGTGCCGGCGGCGTTCGGGTCGCTCAACTCGCTGACGTCGGAGGATTTGTCGTCGATCGTCGTCAGCGGCACGACATAGGTGCCGTCATGGCTGTGGATGTCGATGATGCCGGGCGTCACCCAGCGGCCGTGCGCGTCGATCACGGTCGTGCCCGCCGCCTGCAGGTCGTGCCCGATCGCGACGACCTTGCCGTCGCGCATCAGCAATTCGCCGTCGTCGATGCGATGGTCGGCCCCGTCGAGAATGGTAGCGTGGACGATCAGCGTGTCGGTGCGCGGCAGCGGCCGGTAGGTGCTGGGAAACAGGTCGCGCATATAGGGCGCGCGGTCGTCGCGCGGCGATCGCGTGCCGGCGGTCGCGCCGACGGCGAGCACGGCCATTGCCAGGCCCAGGAAGCGCCTGTGTCGCTTCACCCCATGTCCTCCCCGGCTGCGCTCGGTTCACCCAGGATACCGGCGTTGCGCTCATCCGACCATAAGGCGGCGTGCGAACAGCGCTATCGCGTTCGGGCCACTTTCGCCCCGCGACAGGCGGAATGTGGGGTCCTGGAGTAAAAGCTCATCCGCCCGAACCGGCTGTCGCGTTCACTTCGATATTGTCGATCGCCCGCGGCCACGGACAGCGCACTTTGTTCGGCGCGGTCCGGCGCGTATCACCGTCCGAACATACCGTTCGAGCGGCGAGGAGGCGAGCGATACTGGCACGATCGAGGGGCGCGGCCGACGTATGAAAATTTCGGCTGCCTGCGTAATGGCATCGGGTCTGGCGGCGATCGCGTTGCTCGCCGGCTGTGGTTCGCGCGATCGCGCGGGCCGTGAAGCTACCGCGGCCGTGGCTCGTCACTGCGCGACGCTGGCCGACACGCCGGTCGCGCTGCCCGGCGGCACCTTCCTGATGGGCGAGGACGACGTCTATCGCGAGGAAGGCCCGGCGCGCCGGGTATCGGTGCGCGGCTTCCGGATCGATCCGCACGAAGTCACCAATCGCCAGTTCGCCGCCTTCGTCGCCGCGACCGGCTATGTCACCGTCGCCGAGAAACCGGTCGATCCGCGTCAGTTCGCCATGCCCCGGGATCGCATTCCGCCCAATATGCTCAAGCCTGGCTCGGCGGTGTTCCGCCCGCCGTCCACGCCGTCCAACGACTATCGCGACTGGTGGCAATATCTGCCGGGTGCCAATTGGCGGAGGCCCTATGGCCCGGCCGGCCCCGCCGACCGCCCCGACGAACCGGTGGTGCATGTCGCTTATGCCGATATGCTGGCCTATGCGCGGTGGCGCGGCGGGCGGCTTCCGACCGAGGCGGACTGGGAATATGCCGCCGCCGCCGGCGCGCCCTCGACTCGCACCCAGCCGACCGAGGCCAATACCTGGCAGGGCGTGTTCCCGAGCCTCAATCTCGACCAGGACGGCTTCAAGGGAATCGCGCCCGTCGGCTGTTACAAGCCCAACGCCTTCGGGCTGTACGACATGATCGGCAATGTCTGGGAAATGACGTCGGATTTCTACGCGCCCGGCCACGATCCGGCCGCCCCGGCCGACGATCCGCACGGGCCGAGCGCGGCCAGCGTCGCCGGCGCAGGAGGGGTGCCGACGCATGTCATCAAGGGCGGCAGCTACCTTTGCGCGCCCAATTATTGCCAGCGTTACCGGTCGGCGGCGCGCGAGGGACAGGATTCGGGCCTGGGTACCACCAATATCGGTTTTCGACTCGTCTACAATCGCGTGCCCACGGCGCGGGTAATCGGACGCCGCTGAGACGCGCTCAACGACGATTATGTCCGATCTCGGGCCTCTGCCTTGCGTATTTGCTCTGACAACGCCGCTCGCGATGGTGTAGGGTCCGTCAGGTCGTTTACCGGGGGGTGAAGGCGACTTGACGAGTGAATTGACGGGAAGGATGCGAGCCGCGCTGCGGCGCGATTTCGGCTATTCGGGCGCACACGACATCGTGGCGGCTGGGCGCGTCCTGCTGGCGACGATCGCGATGGGAATCGTGCTGCGCACAACCTTTCCGTTGCCCGCGCTCGAGCGCGCCGTGCGGCTGTGCTTCGCCGGCTATCTGACATTGGCGGTCGCCACGCTTCTGGCGCGGCTGGTGTCGTGGAAGGCGACCGGAGTGATGCGGCGGATCAGCGCCGTCGCCGACGAGGTACTGGGGCTGGCGGTGCTGGTCTTCTATCCCGTTCTGACCGTTCTGCGGCTGCCGTTCATTATCTTTCTGTTGGTGATCAAGCGTCTGCAATCGAGCATCGCCAGCGTCGCGATCGAATATCTGATCCTGGCGGCAATCGTGCTGTTGCACGATCGCATCGCCTCGTTTTGGCCGGCGATCCCGCGTGCCGGCTGGGACCAGCAACTGCTTCAGTTCACCATGTTGACGTTCGTCGCAGCCGCCGCGCTGGTGGTGAAGATGCGCCAGGCCGATGCGACGTCGAGCGATCGCTGGAACGGCGAATTGCTCGCGACCGGTATCCGCGCACGATCGATGCCGATCGAGGAGATATCGAAGCGGCTGGCGGGTCGGTTCCAGGCGCGGATCGTGCTCGTCTGCTGGAAAGGAGGCGAAAACGCGACCGGCCATTTCTATCGGTTCGAGGGCGACGCGCTGACCGAGATCGAACCGGCGGCGGGGGGCGCCGAACGGATGCTGTTGCCGACGGGCTGGGACGAGGCGTTCCTGTGGGAAAAGCGGACCGGCAAGGCTCTGGTCAATAGCAAGCCCGGCGCGGGGGCCGCCGTTCGCGCGGTCGAACCCGGCTTCCTGCCGGACGACCTTGTCGAGGGCGCGGCGGTGGTCGGGGCGATGCCGATCGCGGCGAACGCGATGGAAGGCTATGTCTATCTCGTCGGGCTGCCCCGCGTGTCGGAAATTCTGCTCGGGCAAGTCGCCGCCGCCGGCCATGCGGTCAGCGCGACGCTCGATCGCTATCAGATGTTCGAGGCGTGGCGAGAGAATGCCTTCGCCAACGCGCGCCTCGATATCAGTCGCGACATGCACGACAGCGTCCTCCAGACGCTCGCCGGGTTGCGCCTCCAGGTCGCCGTGCTGATGAAGGATCCGGACATGCCGGTGCCACTGCGGCAACAGCGGCTGAAGGGACTGGAATCGATCATCTCCGCCGAGCAGGCCTGCCTGCGCGAACTCGTCAACGACAGCGCGCAGCCGGTCGGCGAGCGGATCGATCTCGCCAGCCACCTGGCGCAGCGGGCGGAGCTGCTGTCGCGGCAATGGGGAATCGACTGCTCGGTCCAGGCCGAGCCGCCCGTGCTTCCGGTCTCGCCGGATATCGCGCTGGAGGTCGAGTTCCTGGTGCGGGAGGCGGTGTCGAACGCGGTTCAGCACGCCAAGGCGGCAGTGGTCAGGGTAGCCGCCGCGCTGCGTGATGAGGCGGTCCTGGTGTCGATCAGGAGCGACGGCGCCACGATGATCGAAACCGCCGCGGACGGCGCCGATGTCGAAGGCATCCTGTCGCGGTCGCTGACCAAGCGAGTCAAGGCGCTCAACGGCCGCGCTTATGCCGACCCGATGGAGCGCGGGGTATTGTTGTCATTGAGAATTCCATTGAAAGTTGGTGTCTATGTCGAAGCTGCTGATCGTTGACGACCATCCCATCTTTCTCGAGGGGCTGCGCCAGTTTCTCGAGACCAACGGGCACCTGGTCGAGGACACCGCGCGAAGTTCGTCCGACGCGCTCGACCGCGTTGCGCGCGGCGCGTTCGATATCCTGGTGCTCGACGTCAGCATGGCGGACGGCGGCGGATTGCATATCCTGAGAACGCTGCGATCGGCGGGCAACCAGATCCCGATCGTCTTCCTCACGGTTGGTCTGAAACCGGCGGAGACAATGGAGGCGGTCAAGCTGGGCATCAACGGTATCGTCCTCAAGCACAACGACCCGAGCAATCTCATCACCTGCATCGAGGCGGTCAATCGCGGCGATACCTGGATCGACCCGACCATCATCGAGCGGGTGCTGAGGCGCAGTATGGCTGGTCAGGCGGTACCGGTCCTGCCGCAATACGGCCTGACGCGGCGGCAGGAGGAATTGGTCAAACTGGTCGGCGAGGGTCTGCGCAACCGAGAGATCGCCAAGCGCTGCGGCCTGACCGAGGGTACGGTCAAGCTCCACCTCCACCACATCTACGGCAAGCTCGGAATCAGCTCGCGCGCTCAGCTCATCATGATGCTGGCCGCCGAAGCGATGTAATGCGCGGTCGCGGGTCGTGTGTCGGTGGCGCCGACCCGCGGCCCGAGCAGGCTGGCCGGGTCGAGCGGTTGCGGCGTGGGTTGCGGATTGACGTTGCTCCCGGCGATGGCGAGCAGGGCGCCGCCCGAAATCGCCAGGCCGTACGGGATCGGCCCCTTCGCCTTGAGGCTGGGAATGGTGCCCGTTTCGGTGATGCCTGCCGGCAGCATCCGTCTGAGCGCGACGAACACGATGGCGAGTATCGCCCCACCGATCCCGATCCAGAGATAGAGCGCGGCCGCGCCCTTGAAATCGAACCACAAGGCGACCGCCGCCATCAGCTTGACGTCGCCCCCGCCCAGCCACCCGCGCGAGAACAGGAACAGGCCGCCGAGGAAGGTGGCGATGAAGACGACGGCGTTTTGCCAGAGCTCCCCGGTCCAGCCGCAGGCGTACAACCAGACCGGGAACAGCAGGATGACCGCGGCCGGAAACAGGTTCGAGATGCGCAGCTTCCACACGTCCATCGCGGCGGCAAGTACCAGCAGGCCGCACAGCGCGATCAGCGACAAATCGTGAAGCGAGATCATTTTCGGGGTTCCAGTGAAGAAAGCATTTTCGCGGTCGCGGCGGGAAAGACCGGCGCTGCGGCGATCGATTGGCTGAGCCAGGCGCGGGCGTCGTCGACCCGACCGGCGAGCAACGCCGCATAGCCGGCGTTCGACAGCCGCTCCGCCCAGCGCGCTGCTTCCTCGCCGGCCGGCCGGACCGGCGCTTCACCGAGCGAGGCGGCCGCGATGTCGAGATTGTTGGCGATCCTCAGGTCTTCGGGCGCGACAGCGCGCGCTTCGAGCAGCAGGGCCTTTGCCTCGGCATAGCGCCGTTCCATCAACAGCGAGACCGCCATGTCGTTCAGCAGCGACGGGCGCCGGCCGTCGAGCGCGAGCGCGCGGTCGTATGCCACCCGACTGTCGCTCCAATGCTCGCCCGCCGCGAGGGCGCGGCCAAGCTCCGACCATGTCTCGCCATCGGACGGACAGCGGGTGGTCGCCGCGCGCAGCAAGGCGATCGCCGGTTCGGTCTGGCGCAATTCGGTCGCCGCGATGCCGCGCCCGGCGATCACCCGACAATCGTCGCCCGCCGTCGTCGCGAGCTTGGCGAACGCCGCCGCCGCCGCTGCATAGCTTCCTTGGGCGAGCAGCAATTGCGCGCGCAGTATTGCGACTTCCGTCGTATCGGTATTGTCGCTGGGCAGCAGGTCGAGCATCGTCTGCGCCTGCACCAATCGCCCCGCCTTGATCGCGGCGTCGACCAGGCCGAGGTCGTCGGGCGGCGAGGCGGATGCGGCGGCGGATAAAGCGAGCGCCGCGAGCGGGAGCAGGCGGGCGTATGGGCTCATCGCCGTCGCCCGGCCAGCTTGGAGTCGGCCCGCAGCGCGTTGGCGCCGACGAGCAATTGAATCCGATTGGCGCGCGGTGCCGCATAGAGCCGCGTCGCGAAGGGTACTGCCCGCGCGAGCTTGCGCGCCGTCGTCTCACCCTGCGGCGGGTAGAGGATCCGGCTGGTCAGGATGCGCATCCCGCTGTCGCCGCGATCGAGCGGCCGCCAGCCGCGCCCGGCAAGATAGGCCTGGACCCGGCCGGCCACCCCTTTGCGGCCCACCGCATTGATCACCATCGTGTTGCGCAGCGCGCCCGGCGCGGATGGCGTGGCGATCGGTGCCGGCGTGACCTTGGGCGTGGTCGCCGGCGCGCGCGGCGGGATCGCCACCCATACGGTCGAGCTGCCGGCCGGGCTCGACGCCGGCGGCAGGATCAGATGGACGACGCCCAGCGCGATCTGCTCGAGCCGCGGCCCGCTCGGCGCGGGAGGCGGCGGCACGACCGGGACGACAGGGGCGACCGCGGCCACCACCGGCGGCTGTGGTGTCGGCGGTGTCGGTGCGGCCGCCACCGCGACCGCGGCGGGCTGCGCCGGCGCGGCGGGTGCCGTCGCCGCTGCCAGCATCGCGCGACGGTCGACGTCGAGCAATCCTGCCTCTTCGGTCCGGCCCTGCGCGGTCAGCGACGCCGCATAGGCGCGATAATAACTCTCGTTGCGCGGGGCGAGGGCCAACGCCTTCTGGAAATAGACGTCGCTCAGGTCGTAGCGCTGCAGCCGGTCGTAGCAGAGCGCGAGTCCCTCGATCGCGGCCGCGTCGTCGGGCGTGGTGACGAGCAGGCGGCGATACATCTCGATCGCCAGCCCGTAATTGCCGTCCGCGAGCAGCCTGGAAGCGGCGACCGACGACGCGGTGGCGTCCGCGGTGAACCGCGTTCCTTCGGGCAAGGCGGTTCGGCTCGCGGAAGACATGCAGCCCCCGGTCGCGGCGAGCAGGCCGGCGATGGCGACACGCAGGGGAAGATCGGGCCTCATCGCATCATCCTCCCATCATCGGAATGAGCTGGCGCACGACGCGGATCGCGGCGGGCAGCATCAGCACGCCGATCATCACCGGCAGCATGCACGCGACCAGCGGGATCGACAGCAGCACCGGCAGCTTGTGCGCCTTTTCCTGCGCCAGCATCTTGCGCCGCTCGCGCATCTCGCTCGCATAGACGCGCAGCGTCTGGCCGATGCTCGACCCCAGCTTGTTCGACTGGATCAGCAAGGTCGCGAACGACTGGATCTGGTCGACCGCCGCCCGATCGCCCATCCGGCGCAACGCTTCCTCGCGCCCGCGCCCGGCCCGCAACTCGAGCACGGTGGTCGCGAGCAGGCCGGCGATCAGCGGGTGCGACCGCGCCATTTCGCGCCCGACGCGGTCGAACGCCGCCTCCATGCCCAGACCCGCCTCGACACAGACCAGCATCAGGTCGAGCGCGTCGGGAAAGCCGTTGGTGATCTCCTGCTGCCGCCGCGACGCGCGCGCCGACACCCAGAGGTTGGGAAGATAGAGGCCCAGCACCGCCAGCACCGAGCCGAAGAAATAGAGCTTGAACAGCGACGGCGGCTCGCCGCGCGTCACCGTCGCGAGGACGAAGAGCAGCGGCAGGCCGAGCGTGGTGACGATACGGATCAGGGTGAACACGCGCGGCGCGCTGGGCGAGGTATAGCCGGCCGTCGCCAGCCGCGCGGTAAGAGTGGCGTTGTTGGTGTCGACCAGCGAGACGCCGCGCTTCTCGATCGCGCCGACCAACCGGCTCCAGGCGTCGGGAGCGGTGTCGCGCAGCGAGGCTACCGTGGTTTCGCTCTGTCCGGCGGCGGTGGCTTCGGCCAGGCGGCGGCGCACCGCGGCCCGCCCGGTGATCACGGTCGACACGCCGAGCACGATCATCACCACCACGATGAACAGCGCGGCGAGGACGGCGTAGCGCGGAAACTGCTGGATGATCGCTTCCCACATCGCGCTAGACCTTGATGTTGACCAGACGGCGGATCGAGACATAGCCGATCAGGTAGAGCCCGATCAGGCATCCGAACCCGAGCGAGAAAGCGGGGTCGCCGGCGACCTGAAGGTAGAAGATCGGATTGAGCAGGAACAAGGCGACGAACGCCAGGATCGGCAGCGCGGTCAGGATCGTCGCGGTCATCCGGCCTTCGGAACTCAGCGCGCGGACCATCAATACCATGCTGGCGCGATCGCGAATGACCTTGGACAGATTTTCCAGGATCTCGGCCAGATTGCCGCCGGTCTCGTTCTGGACCGACAGCGACACGACGAACATGCGCAGGTCGTCGAGGTCGCAGCGGTCCGCCATGTTCTGCAACGCGTCGCGCAGGTCGGCGCCATAGGCGACTTCGTCGGTGACGATGCCGAATTCGCTGCCGATCGGATCGGCCATTTCCTGCGTCAGCAGGTCGAGCGCCGCCGCCACCGGGTGGCCGGCGCGCAGGCCGCGCACGAAGATGTCGAGCGCGACCGGAAATTGCTCGGCCATCTTCTTGCGCCGGCGATCGGCGCGCTGCGCGATGATCATCAGCGGCAGCACCATGCCGGCCGCCACGGCGAACGCCGCCGCCATCAGCACGGTGCCCAGACCGATCGCGAAGCCCAGCGCCGCGGCGCCGAACAGCGTCAGCACGCACAGCACCGCGACCACCAGCAGCATCAGGAACAGCACGCGGCCGGGCGACATGCCGAACGCCGCGCTGCGCAACAGTCCGTCGAGCTTGTGGCCGGGAGCAGCGAGGAAGCCGGGCAGCTCGATCGAATCGCCCCAGGCGTCGCGGCGCAAGCGGGCGAGCACCTCGGGCCGGTCGAAGCCGCTCGCGATCAGGCGCAGGCGCTGGTTGATCGCCCGCGCGCCGCCGCGCTGAGTACGGTACCAGCGCATGCCGCCCTCGATCGCGAGGACGACGGCCGCGAAGACCAGGGCGAGGACCAGCAGGCGAATGGCGGCGGCCGACATCAGTCGAGCATCGCGTTGGGGTTGAAGATGTCGGCCGGCAGCCGGATGCCGCGATCCTCCAGCTCCTGCATGAAATGCGGCCGAATCCCGGTCGCCTCGAACCGCCCGAGCACGGTGCCATGCTCGTCGCGACCGGCGAGGCGGAAGCGGAAAATCTCCTGCATGGTGACGACTTCGCCCTCCATGCCGATCAGCTCGGACAGGCTGAGCAGGCGGCGGCGGCCGTCCGACAGGCGGCCGACCTGGATGACGACGTTGATCGCCGAGGCGATCTGCGCGCGGGCCGATCGCGGCGCGATGTCGATCCCGCTCATGCCGATCATCTGCTCGAGACGCGACAGGGCGTCGCGCGGGGTATTGGCATGGACCGTGGTCATCGATCCGTCGTGGCCGGTATTCATCGCCTGCAGCATGTCGAACGCCTCGCCGGCGCGGACTTCGCCGACGATGATGCGGTCGGGGCGCATGCGCAGCGCATTCTTGAGCAAGTCGCGCTGGGTGACCTCGCCATTGCCCTCGATATTGGCGGGTCGCGTTTCGAGCCGGGCGATATGTTCCTGCTGGAGCTGGAGCTCGGCCGAATCCTCGATCGTCACGATCCGCTCGGAATCGTCGATATAGGCGGACATGGCGTTGAGCAGCGTGGTCTTGCCCGAGCCGGTGCCGCCCGAGATCAGCACGTTGCGCCGCGCCTCGACGACCGCTTCGAGCACTTGCGCAACGGAGGCGGGAACCGAGCCCAGCGAGACCAGCCGCTGCATGTCGATCGGCACCCGCGCGAACTTGCGGATCGAGAGCAGCGAGCCGTCGACCGCGAGCGGCGGAATGATGGCGTTGACGCGCGACCCGTCGGCGAGGCGCGCGTCGACATAAGGCGACGCCTCGTCGACCCTACGGCCGACGGCGGCGACGATCTTCTGGATGATGCGCAGCAGGTGGCGCTCGTCCTTGAAGCGGATCGAAGTGCGCTCGAGCTTGCCGCGCCGCTCGACGAACACCGATTCGGCGCCGTTGACCAGGATGTCGGTGACGCTTTCGTCCTTGAGCAGCGGTTCGAGCGGCCCGAGCCCGAGCAATTCGTCGAGCACGTCGTTCACCAGCCGCTTGCGCTCGACCAGGTTGAGCGCGTGTTTCTGCAACGACAATTGCTCGTAGACGATCTCGCCGATTTCCGCCTCGATCTGGTCGCGCGACATCGTGTCGAGCGCGGACAGGTTGATCAGGTCGAGCAGGCGCTGGTGCAGCTCGACCTTCAGCGCGGTGTGGCGATCGTCCGCCTCCGCGCGCGCGGCCTCGTCCTTTTCGGCCGCGACCGCGGCCGCCGCCGCTCCCGCCCGGTCACCGGCGCGCCTGATCTGCCATGCGCTCATCAGGCACGCTCGAGCAGCATGTCGATGGCATCGAGCAGCTTGTTGAGGTCGCGCCCGACATGGCTCTTGGCCTTGATGTCGCCGATCGTCACGCCCCGGTTGAGCGCGGTGTTCATCAGCGCGAAGTCGTTGGTCACGCTCAGCCCGATCGGCCGGCCGATCGTCTCCGACGCGTCCTTCAGGTTGATCTGCTGGAACAGCTTCTTCTCGACGCGGTTGACGACCACCTGGATCTTCTCCGCCGGCACGCCGAGCTTGATCAGCAGGGCGAGCTGGCGCTGCGCCTGGCGCAGGCTGGCGATCGACAGTTCGACGACCAGGAAGACGACGTCCGATTGCGCGACCAGCGACAGCGACCAATTGGTCCAATCGCTCGGCAGGTCGAGGAACACGGTGCGATATTCGGCCGTCGCCATGTGGACGATGTCGCAAATCTGGTCGGTGCTGACCGTGTCGGTCGGCATCAGCTCGGCCGGCGCGGCGATGATCTTCAGGCCCGACCCGTGCGCGCTCGCGACCGAGGTCAGGACCGCGGGGTCGAGCCGCTTGCCGGCGTCGAGCAACTCGCTGATCGTCAGCGCGGGGCTCATGCCCAGATGCGTTGCGGCATTGCCGCCCTGCAGGTCGAGATCGAACAGGCACGTGCCGAAGCCGCGGTCGCCCTCGCGCTTGGCGTAGAGCGCCGCCGCCTGGGTCAGCAGCGCCGTGGCGCCGACGCCGCCGACGCTGGCGATGACCGACACCACTTTCCCGGTCGGCTCGCTCTGGACCTGGCTGCGTTCGATCTCCTCGCGCATGCGATCGATCACCGCCTCGAGGTCGCTGCGCACGAGCGGAAGCGCGATGACGTCCTTGATGCCGGCGCGGAGCAGCGCCTGCATGGTCGGGATCGACATGTTGCGCACCGCCGCGATGACGCCGATCGTCGGGTTCTCGACGTGCAGCCGGATCAGCCGCGCGAGCGAGGCCGGGCGATCGGGCCGCACTTCGATCACGATCACACGGGCACGCTTGATGATTTCCGCGGGCACCGGATCGTCGGGCTCGATCCTGCTGGTGTCCAGCGACATGCCGCCGACCACGCTGGGACCGAATTCGGCCGCCAGGACCTCCTCCTCGGACAGGACCAGTTCGGCTGCCGCACCGGGCCGCCTGATGGTCCAGCTATTGGGCTCGAATTCCGGCAACTCTACCGCTCCCACAACGCAACTCCTATTCCGCAGCACTGCCGTTGCCGTCTTCCAGCGTCAGCGCGGCACTGAACGACGGCAACGATACCGACGAGCTTCCGAAGAATTTGAACAGCATCGGCGCATAGGTCAGTCCGGTCAGCTTGATGGTGACCAGCGGCGCGACATCGCTGCCGTTCGGGTCTCCGGCGAAACCCAAGCCTGAATAATCATAATTGACCGTGACGTTGTCGGCGGTCAGCGACGGGTAGAAGCGCTGCATCCGCGAGACGATGTTGTTGAATTCGGTCGCATTGGCGGTGCCCAGCGACGGGCAGGTCGCACCGGTATTGCACGAACAGCTCACCGTCCCCGCGCTCGACTGACAGGTCGCGCCACCGAACGACGACTGCGGCACCGTGTTGCCCTGCGGGATGCCGCCGCTGGTGGCGAAACTGTAGGTCGCGAGCCCAGACGGAATCATGTCGGTGGCGACTGCGTAGCGTACGCCCATTTGCGTCGCCTTTTCGGCGCGATTGCACGTCCACAGGAAACGCCCGACGTCGACCGTGCCCAGCATGAAGGCGATGAGCAGCGGGAGCACCAAGCCGAATTCGGCGGCGGTCGAGCCGGCGGTGCTGCGGATGAGGCGAGCGATCATGCGCCCACCACCGCGGCTTGCGATTCCGCCTTGAGATGGATCGAGTTGCCCAGGCCGAACGACTTGAACAGCGATCCATAGGCCAGGTCGACCGACACCGTGACGATGGGAACGCCGCCGCTGACGCCGGTATAGATGCCCTTGTAGGTTCCGCTGGTGTCGCACGCGACGCTGACCGTGATCGTGCTGTCGTCGGTCCACCCGCGCAGACGAGGTGTCGTGCCGGTCAGCGTGTTGGTCCGCACCAGCGCCTTGGTCTTGGTGATGACGTCGCTTGACGCGCTGGAGCAGGTGAATTCGCTGAAATTGCGACGCGAGGCATAGCGCGCGCCATCGCGGACGGCCTTCACCACGACATGTTCGGACAGGAAATAGTCGCTGAGATCATAGGCGCCGAACATCAGCGCGAAGAAGATCGGCGAGACCAGCGCCATCTCGACCGCGGCGGAGCCTTCGGTTGCCCGGATCAGCGATCCTAGGGGGATGCGCACCATCGTCGTCACCGTATCAAATACGGAACGGCACGTTCGACGACCTGGCTGTTGGTCGCGCCGTTCGCTCCCGAAGAGGTGGTGCCGATCACCTCGACATACACTTCCTTGGCGTCGGTATAGGCGACTTTGTTGGCGCCGTTGCCGCCCGTGCGGCTGTAGGACGGTTCGACCAGGAACAGGTCGAGCCATTTCGCCACCGGAATCTGGCTAGTCTTGCCGTTGACCGACAGTGCGTTGCAGTTGAGCACGGCGGCCGAGATGCGGCGGCGGTCCAGAATATTCCCGCCCGGCGTCAATCCGGCGCGACCCGTGGCGGGGTTGCCGAAGCCGGTATTTTTCCCGCTGAGGGGTTGCGGGACGGCGATGCCGCGTGACTTTCCGCCGACTACGACGGTTTGATGGTTCAGCTCCCAATTATACACGTCGTAACGCGTCGCGGTCGCCGACAGCCCGGTGGCGGCCATCCAGGCGGATTGGCTGGCGTAACCGTAATTGACGCGAAAATAAGCGTCGCGGTCCCAGGAACCGTTGCCGATGATATTGCAGGCGCCGGCGGTCCCGGCGGGTACCGCGTGGCACATGTCGCGCGGATAGCCCATCATGTCGGGATCCGATCCGCCGGTGCTCGGCAAGGCGCCGACCGTCGTTGGACGATAGGGATTGGGCGATTCGGTCCAGGTGTCGTTGTTGCAGTTCGTTCCGTTGCTCGACTGGCAGACCAGATCCTTGCGCGTATTGGCCGAGGGCGAGCAGGTGCCGCCATCCTGTGACGGGCACGTGGAATTGCCGTTGGCGAAAATGTCGAACCGGGTATTGAGCGCCGACAGGACAGAGGCGCTCATGCCGGTCTTCGTAGTGACGCCGGTGATCGGCGAACAATCCCCCAGCGGATTGTTGTAGCCGAGCGCCTCCGCCAGCGCGTTGGCGCCGCTGCCGATGTTCGATTCGAGCCACCCGAAATTTCCGGGCGCGCTGGCATTGCCGGTCACCAGCTTCAGGCCGGTGCCTGCCGCGACCGTGAAGTCTGCGTTATAGTCGGTGTTGGTCGCCGTTTCCGCCGGGGTGCAGATCATGACCGGCGGCACCTGGCAGATTGCCTGGCCGAGACCGGCGGTCGCCGAGCCCCTCAGCGTTCCCGACCGGAACGCGGCGACCAGTGGCGTGAGCGCGAAGAACGTCTCCCGCCCGGCCGTGGTGACCTTGACCACCTTCGCCGCGGTCGGATCGGTCGTCACGTTGCCATAGGTGTCGGTCGACTGATTGTAGCCGTCGTAGAAGACGGGGGTCTGGATGGTGACTCCGCGACCCTGCCCATCATTCGCGAAGCGCGCGTTGTTGGCGATCAGGCTCTGCGCGGCGCTGGTCGCGCGCGTGATCGAATCCGACTTGCCGTCGAGCTGAGTGGCCGCCGCGAGCGCCGCTTGGTCGGCAGCGTCCTGCAATTCGGTGTCGAGACTGGCCATGCGCGCGTAATCGAACCCGATGCCTGCCACGCCGGCGATGGCGAACAGCGAAATCGCCACGATGGGCGCGACCGATCCGCTCTCCGATTTCCAGAGCTGCCGCGCCGCGCGTTTCATGTCAGTTGGTGGTGGCGGTGGACCCGCCCCCGCCGCTTCCGCCGCCGCCCGATCCGCCGCTGGCGCCGCCGGTGGTCTGCGCCTGCGGTTGCTTGACCGCGCCCTTGCGATAGCGCTCGGCGGCGTTGGCCGCCTGCGTGCCCGACCCACCTTCCATCACCGCCGCGTTGGCGGGGACGGGCCTGGGGTCCGGGTTGACGACCTGGAGCGAATAATCGGTTTTCACCGCGTCGCCGAACGTCGTGTCGATCGGCGTGCATCCTGCGATCAGTGCGGTGCCGGCAAGGGCGATCGGAAAGAATAGACGCATATCCATCACCTCCGCGGCGCGTAGCCGTTGGGACCCGAGAACCCGCCCGCCGACGGCTTCGGCCCATCGCTCGGCGGCTCGTTCGGATCGAGCGGGTTGGTCCCGACCGCCTTGTCCGTCCGTCCCATCAGGAACAGGTCGAGTTCGCTCGGCGGCTGCACCCGGTCGGTCGGCAACCGCATCTGGTCCGCCGGCACCGGGCGCACCAGGCGCGGGGTGACGATGATGACCAGCTCGGTTTCCTGCCGCTGGAAGCCGCTCGACCGGAACAGCGCGCCGATGATCGGGATCGACCCGAGCACCGGGAATTGCCGCACGGTGGTCTGGAAATCCTTGCGCAACAGTCCCGCGATCGCGAACGACTGACCGTCGCGCAGTTCGAGCGTGGTCTTGGCGCGCCGCGTCTGCAGGCCCGGAATGGTCAGGCCATTGATGGTGACCGAGGCAGAGGGATCGATCGAACTGACTTCGGGCGTGACGACCAGGTTGATGACGCCGTCGTCGAGCACGGTCGGGGTGAACGCCAGGCTGACGCCGAACGGCTTGTATTCGACCGTGATCGCGTTGCCGGTATTGCTCTGGCCGGTACTGCCGCCTTGCGAGACCGGCACCGGTAATTCGCCGCCCGCGAGGAACGACGCGGACTCGCCCGACAATGCGACCAGGGTCGGCTCGGCGAGCGTGGTGACCAGGCCCTTGCGTTCCAGCGCGTCGAGCGCGGTGAAGATGTTGAGGTTGCCGAGCGTGATGCCCTTGGACACCACCCCGAACGTGTCGAGGATGCCCGAGAGGTTGATCGTCGGCGTGCCGTTCTGGTTGGTCAGCAGCGCGGTGCCCGACCCGGTTTCCCCGATGCCGCCCTGGAAAGTGTGCAGGCCGTTGCCGTTGGTGAAGGCGGTGTTGAGCCCCAGGCTCTTGGCGACGTTACGGTTCATCTCCGAGAACCGCACTTCGAGCATGACCTGTTGCGACGCGCCGACCGCGAGCAGGTTGACGACCTTTTCGCCGGCGTACGTGGCGGCGATCTGCTTGGCGCGGTCGATCGCGGGGCCGCTCGATACCGTCCCGGTCAGCACGACTGAATCGCCCGACATCTGCACGCCGATCTTTTCGCCGGGCATCAACTCGCTGAGCTGGCGGCGCAGCGACACGACGTCGGGGCCGACAGCGACGTCGATGACCGAGATCAGGTTGTTGTTCTTGTCGTAGAGCGTCAGGCTGGTGGTGCCGACCTTCTTGCCCAGCACATAGAGCGAGCGGTTGGTCAGCGGCAGCACGTCGGCGATGTCGGCATTGCCGATCAACGCCTTGGCGAACGGCCGGTCGGCGGTCAGCACCTGGCTCTTGTTAACCGGTACGTCGAGCTGTCCGGCACGCAGGTTGGCGCCTGCCGGCCAGACGGTTTCCTGCGCCTGGGTCGTGACCGGAAGCGCGATGGCGGCGGCGGTCGCCGCCAGAGCGAGCACGCGCAGGCGTGCCTTGATGTCAGCGCCCGACATAACGACCCACCTCATAGCTGCTGTCCTTGGTGCCGCGCACGACCATGACCGTCAGGTCCGGGTTCGGCGCGGGCGGCTTGCGGACGGCCGCTCGGGCCGTCGGTGGTGCATAGGCGAGGGGCGGCGGCTGATAGCGCGGCGCGCCGTCGGAATAGCCCCCGACATAGGCGCCATCGCGAAGATCCTCGGTGCTGACGGTTTCGACCGTCGGGCTGGTCTCGGCGGCCGGGTTGACCAGCGCGAGGCTGAGTTGCCCGACCTGCTGCGCCAGCGCGAGCTTCTGCGCGTCGACCTGCGACACTTCCAGCGTGGCGGTCTTGCCGATCGCGGGCTTGTCGGTGTTGTCGCTGGCGTCCTGGTCGATCGCGATGACGCGGACCTTTTGCAGCAGGACGTCGGTGATCTGGCCGGGGTTGCCGGTCGTGTTGGTCGGCGTGCGGGTGATCAGGACGTCGACGACGTCTCCCGGCAACACGAAACCGCCAACGCCGGCGACGTCGCCCAGCCGGACGGCGACCGCGCGCTTGGTCGGATCGAGCACCGCGGAAATCGCCGCGCGCCCCCCTTCGCCCGAAATCTTGGAGCGCAGGATCGGCTCGTTCGCCGCCATCGGGCGGAGCGCGACGCGCGTATGGTTCATCGGCAGGAGTTGCGGGATCGAACTGAACGTGCCCTCGGGCAGCGAATCCGCCGGCCAGTCGACCAGCTTCACCTTGTCGGGCGTGATCGGCGTGCCGAATTCGAGCGGAGCGCTCGCCACCGCGACCTTGACCATCCCCTGAGGCGACGTAGCCTGCCTTTGCTCGACGCGGCCCAGATAATTGTGGGCAAGGAAAACCGCCGCCAATCCGATCAGGATCGCGACGCCTAGAATGATTAATCCCTGTCCACGCATTTCCCGACCCCCCGC
Organism: Sphingomonas sp.; assembly: GCF_051962185.1. GTDB lineage: Bacteria > Pseudomonadota > Alphaproteobacteria > Sphingomonadales > Sphingomonadaceae > Sphingomonas. The sequence continues at coordinate 9,139 of NZ_JBQCCN010000051.1, read as the reverse complement.
CGGTCAATTGCAATAGGAAACTGAAAGAGGGCCGCAGCGAACTGCGGCCTCAATTCAGGCCGTTCAGCAGCCGGTGGTCGCCGTGCTGTTCGCAATGCAGTTGGACGCCTTGTTCATGGCGTTGCTGATGGAGCCGCCCAGCGTGAATGCGGCAACGGCGATGCCGGTACCCACGATCGCCAGGATCAGTGCATATTCCGCCGCCGAGGCACCGCCGGTGTCGGCCAACAACTTCTTGATCATCGTCATGTCAAATCTCCTCTACTCGGCGGGTCAAGCCGCCTTGCGAGCGGGGCGCTCCCCCTCCGAAGCGCCCCGCCGGCCGTCAGCACGCCGTCGAGCTGGGCGTGCGACTGATGCAGGTCGAAGCCTTGTTCATGGCGTTGCTGATGGAGCCTCCCAACGTGAAGGCGGCCACGGCAATGCCGGTGCCGACGATCGCGAGGATCAGCGCATATTCTGCGGCGGAGGCGCCGCTTTCGTCCCTCAACAGCTTCTTGATAATCGTCATAACAAACCCCTTCCCCACCGGATCTCTCCGGTCCCAAACATGTCCATTGGCGGTCTCCGGTCGGGTGGCGACGCTCTCCCCTGAGCGGTGTGCCCGGCCGATCGCCCGGAATGCCCAAGTACCAAGCGGCGGAAGTGGGTAAGGTGTCAATAACCGACTTTTTTCACGTTCCTTTCAAGAAGTTAGCCTTAATCCACGTTAACCATTCCGATTGATTTCGTTATATATCAATAGTTTGAGCTTGGCCGAATTGGACAAGCCTGTTGTCTGTTAACCATCCATAATTGCAGAAAAAATGTGCCGGCCGGGACAACGGTGATAGTTTCTATATCATTGGGTATGCCCATTTCGGGCAGTTGTGGTCGTTGCCTTTGTCGCATTTGTCCAACGATCGGAATTAACTGTCCGATTCTTACAAGTGGCTGCGAATCGGCCTTTTGCCAAAACGAATCACCTAGTAGCCTCGCCCCTGGATCCGGGGGGTTTTCTATGCGGCCATTTGGTCTCCATAATGAGTAGGGGAAAAGCGGGCAGTCCCGACCTTCCCGATATTGTCTTCGTTACGATCGCCGCATTTACCGCTTTTGCCTTCGTCGTCGTTCTGTCCACCGCGCTCGGCGACGGCGATACCGGTTGGCATATCGCGACGGGGCGTTGGATCGTCGAACACGGTACCGTGCCGCGCGCCGATCCGTTTTCCTTCACCGCGCGCGGTCGGCCCTGGGTCGCGCACGAATGGCTGTCCGAGCTCGCCATGTTCCTGGCCTGGCGCAGTGGCGGGTGGAGCGGCCTGATCCTGTTGTTCGGCGCCGCCGCCGCGGCGCTCTATGCGATCGTCGCGCTGCATCTGCGCCGGTGGCAACGTACGGGCGCGGCGGCGCTGACCATGGTCTATCTGACGATCGGGCTGGCGCAATCGTTGCTGGCCCGGCCGCATCTGCTCGCGCTGCCGATGCTCGCGGCATGGCTGATCGCGCTCTTGCGCGCACGCGAGCGCGAGCGCGCGCCCGCACTCGCGCTCGGGATTCTTATGTTGGTCTGGGCGAACGCGCATGGCAGCTTCATTTTCGGGCTGGTTCTGGCGGGCGGTTTCGGGCTGGAGGCGTTGGCATCGGCGGCGCCGGGCGAGCGCCGGCGCGTGGTCCGGCAATGGGGCACGTTCGGCTTGGTCTCGCTCGTCGCCGCGCTCGCGACCCCCGGCGGAATCGACGGGCTGCTCTATCCCCTTTACGTCAACAACCTCTCGCTTCTGTCGCTGATCGCGGAATGGCAACCGGCGCGGTTCGCCGGGGTGACCAGCCTCGAGATCGTGCTGCTCAGCGGACTGTTCTTCATTCTGTGGCGGCCGGTACGAATCCCGGTGTTGCGGTTGCTGATCCTCCTCGTCGCGTTGCACATCACGCTCGAGCACATCCGCAACCAGATGATCCTGATGGTGCTGGCGACGATCATCCTGGCCGAGCCGCTTGGGCGCGCCTGGGCGGGCGAGGAACCCCGGCCGCGCCCCGCGCTGCTCCAGCGGATCTGGGCCGACCGCCGGGAACTCGCGCCGCTGCTCGCGGTCGTCGCGCTACTGTTCCTGGGCACCGCCACCTATCGCCTCGTCACGCCGTTCGATCGCATCGACAGCTATGGCGTACCGGTCACTGCGCTCCGCCATCTGCCCCCGGACCTCCGCGACAAACCCGTTTTCAACGAATACAGCTTCGGCGGCTTGCTCGCGTTCGAGGGTATCGCGCCTTATATAGACGGGCGGTCGGACATGTACGGGGACGCGTTCACCAAGGATTATTTCCTCACCGCGAAGGGGGATGCCGCGCGCTGGAAAGCCGCGGAGGCACGGTGGAAGTTCGTTTGGACTATCCTGCCGCCCGACACGCCGCTGGTAACGATCCTCGACCACGAGCCGGGATGGCGCCGCGTCTATGCCGACCGATGGGCCGTAATTCACGTCAGAAATGGCGTGACGCCCGGACCATCGCGGACGATCGGAACCAGCTTGGCCGCGCCGGCGCGATAGCGGAAGCCGTTTGCGACGGAGCGACGCTCGGTAGGATTGAGGGGGCGGCAGGTCGCTTGTTCGCGGCCCGGCGGTCGGACTCGCCCGTCAGGCCGGCACGCGCCAGCGGTAGGTCAGGTTCACCCGGCGCGACAGCAGGAGATACGGCAGCCACAAGGCGACGCTGATCAACACCTTCTTCAAATTGCCCTCGAGCATGTCGGCGAGGGAGGCGCCCACCGCGCCCGGGAGATGCGCTACATTGGCCATCACGCGCGCGATGCAGATCTGCATCATCACGTCGATCGCCCAGACGCCGGCCAGGAATCGCGGAAAGATCGGAACATGGCGCAACGCCAGCACGAAAGCGAAGGCGTAGAGACACGACAGCAGGACGAGGTCGACCAGCATCATCACGTAGAGCGTGCGGAACCAGTCGGGCGCCATGCCGCCCAGCGCCGGGATGCCGGTCAGGAACTCGAAGGTACGCACGGGCACGTTGAGCAGGATGCCGACCAGCAGCGATGCCATGAATCCGCTCGCGCCGTAGAGCGGCATCGCTTGCGCCGCGACCGGGTCGATCCGACGCCAGCGACCGAAGCGCGCGAGCCGCGTGGTCGGCTGGGCGTGGAGCGCGCTCGCCGGAAAGGCGGAGAGGCCGAGCAGGATCGTCACGATCGGCGCTCCGACCAGCAGCAGATAGGGCAGCGCGTTGGCGATCTCGTCGCGCGGGGTCACCATTGGCGTCGCGGCGAACGCGAGGCGCAGGCCGCAGGCGAAACCGACGAGCAACACCCAGAGCAGCATCAGCCGGGGGAGCCCGACTTCGAGCTTGCAGACGAGCGCGAGGCTGCGTGCGGCCAGCGCGCGACCCGCGGGATGTTCGTTCAACGACTTCATGCCAGCTCCCTTGGCCGAGGGGTACAGTATCGACCGCAAGCGTTGACGTCGCGTAAAGGTTCCCCGGCGACGCCCTCCGGCCGGAAGACGATGAGCGCGGGCGCGGGGACGGGCCGGCGCTTTCTTTTTGGATAGCGGTGTCATCGTTCATCTTTGCGCCGACTAACGAGAACCTTGTTTTGACTCGCGAATTTCGGCGGTCGAGTCGCGGCCGATTTCCGACTCGCCGCCGCCGAGTCGCGGCCGAGTCGGCCATGTCGATTCTGTCCAAAGGTGAATAATCAACCTTAACAGAGTAATCATTATGCCGCCGATTGTAATTTTATTCCAAAGCAGCCGGGTGCCTTTGGGTTCCAAGGCGAGCAAATCGGGTCGAGCGATGTCCAGTAAAGCTGCGACAATTATGACGAATACATAGATAAAATAAGATTTAAATTGGCTATATTTTCCTAATAGATTACATATATGACTTTATGCCGAAAGTTTTGTCCCAATAATAAACAGCGCAAATTTTGATAATTAAGATGAAATATAACGATAGTTATAGTGGTAATAACCACAGTTATATTGAATATTCTCCGATGTAGTCAAAATGGTTAACGAAGGATAAAATATTTTTCTTGCGTTTTTGTCGCGTCGGTCAATCATTGGGCCATCGTTCTCATGTTCCGGGGAGGGGGCAGCGAACAGTGTTTGGCCGGGGTTCATTGATTGCGATCGCGACTGCGATCGGCGTCGCGCTGTTGCCGCAGAGCGCCGCCGCGCAGCAGACGGTCTATGCCGCGGGGCAGCCGGGCGTCGTGGGCGGTTTCGCCACGCTGCCCGTGAACGTCACCGCGTCGGTCGGTGGGCATTGCGGCTTCGCCACCGGATCCGCGCCCTCGGGCAGCTATTCGCAGCCTGATTTCGACGTCAACGGGCTCAATCACGACTTCTCGTTCGTGCTCGATTGCACCGGTCCGTCGCGCGTCGCGGTGGTTTCGACCAACGGCGGCTTGCTGACCGCCGGCGCCGCGCCGAGCGGCTATGCGACGCTCGCGCCTTATACCGTGACGCTCAATCTGGTCGGCTCGACCACGACCGCCAACCAGTCGTGCGCGGTGGCGACGCTGACCGCTTCGACCGGGACGCCCTGCTCGTTCCGCGGCCCGGTCAGCGCGTCGCAGGGCCTGTTGCTCAATTCGACCTCGGTCAGTCAGCCCGGCACGTATCTCCGGGTCAGCGCTCCCGCGTACAGCGGTCCGAGCACGCTGGTCCAGGGCAGCTATTCCGACACCCTCACGGTGACGGTGAGCGCGGCGTCATGAGGATGCCCGCACAAACGTCCGGTTTTCCCACCCTCGGGGGAACTGGCCGATCTTTCAACCGAGGGTGGGCGAAACCGTCCGGGGGGGCAGTGCTCGCCAACGGCATGTTTGGGGAAGGAACAGTACAGTGAACAAGTATCTGCTTGCGGCGCTCGGCGCCGGTTCGATGATCGCGATGGCCGCTCCGGCCGCCGCGCAGAATGTGACGGGCACGGTGAACATCACCGGTTCGGTGGCGCCGAAATGCCTGGTCGTGCCGAACAATGGTTCGACGTTCGGTACGACGGTCGCGCTGGGCGAACTCGCCGGCGCCGACGGCAAGCTGCGTCCGAACGTCGCGACGGACTTCAATGCCAGCACCGGGCTCACCGCGCGCGTGGTCTGCACCACGGCCGCGCCGACGATCAGCGTCGATGCCGATCCGATCACCGCGGCGACCGCACTCGGCGGCGGCGGCTATGACAACAGCATCGACTTCACCGCCAGCGTGGCCGTGACCACGACGTCCGGTGCCGCGGGGCCGTTCACCAACGACAGCGCCGATCCGGCCGGTTCCGACACGCTGATCGGCGGTCGCCTGGCCAATAACGGCTCGGACAACATCGCCATCACGGCCTCGAACTTCCGCACCAACAACGCCGACGATCTGTTGGCGGCGGATCCGACCTACACCGGCAAGATCACCGTCGTGATCAAGCCGGGCGCGTAACCGCTCTCGTATCAAGGAAGCCAACCATGAAGACCTCGATCCTCGCCGTCGCCGCGGTACTCGCCGCAACGGCCGCCAGGCCCGCCGCCGCGCAGAATGCGACGGGCACCGTCACCGTCAACGGCTCGGTCGCCGATCGGTGCGAATTCACCCTGCCGTCCGACGTCATCAATGCCGGCGAACTGTCGCAGGCCGGCTCGGGCGCCACCGGGGGCAAGCTGGACACCAGCAAGCTCGACGGCCAGAGCCGGACGCTGAAGGGCTGGTGTAACGGCACCGCGGCGACGATGAGCGTGGAGGCTCAGCAGCTGGTCAACACCAGCTTCACCACCACGCCGCCGGCCGGCTTCGACCGGGTCGTCGACTATACGGCGACCGCGACGGCCAACAGCGCCAACGCGACCGACACCTCGACCGTGGCCGGCGCCGGCACCTCGGTTCCGGTCGGCATGTTCACGGGCGACGTCGTCGTCGCGCTGTCGAACTCGTCGAGCCCGACCGGCGGCCTGCTCGTCGCGGGTGACTATTCGGGTCAGGTCCTGGTGACGCTGACGCCGGCCGTCACGCCGCCGGCGCCCTGACGGCATCTGACGGAGAAGTCGCGATGAAACGTCTCGCTCTCACCTTGCTCGCCACCGTGGCTCTACCGGGCATCGCGCATGCCCAGTCGGCCACCGACACCGCCACCGGCGATGTCGGGGTGTCGGGCACCGTCGCCAGATTGTGCATGCTCGGTACGCCGACGCCGGCACCGGTCGATCTCGGCCAGATGGCGAACACCTCGGGGACGCGGGTCGGCAAGATCGCGACGATCACGCCGCGCACGGTCACCCTGGCTGGCTCGTTCTGCAATTTCGCAGGCTCGGCCATCACGGTGACCGCCACCGCCCTGGTGTCGGACGACGCCAGCCCGGCAGAGCCCGGCTTCGCCAAGGCGGTGAACTATACCGCCGAGGTGACCAACTGGGCGCCCGGATCGGCGGCGGTGACGACCAACGCCACCGCCGGCGGGGCGTCGCCGACCAATTCGGCGACCGGTCCCACGCAACCCGCGCCCAAGGTCGCGGATCTGAACGTCACCTTGTCCAATTTCACCGCACCGTCCGACAATCTGCTGACCGCCGGCACCTACAGCGGCCTGGTGGTGGTCAAGCTCGGACCGGTCGCGACGGGGGGAGATTGATCATGTCGCGTAACCTGAGGCGCCTCGCCGCCGTATCGGCCGTCGCTGTCGCGATCGCCTGGAGCGGCGTCGCCGCGGCCCAGACCGAAGGCGGTTCCGACACCGACACCAAGAATTTCGCGGTCACCGGCAACGTTCCGGCGATGTGCGTCGGCGGCACGCTGGCGGGAACCGGCGCGACCTTCGACATGGGCGTGCTGATCGACCTCAATACCGGCCTGCTGCGCACCGACCTCGCGGCGCCGTCCAAGGTCCTGTCAGGATCGTTCTGCAGCACGCGCAGCACTATCACGGTCGCCGCGACGCCGATGACCGCCCAGACCTTCACGGCGACGCCGCCGAGCGGCTTCTCGCGCACGGTGAACTACACCGCGACCGCGGCCGGCTGGACCGATACGCCGGCGAGCTTCGCGACCGGCGCGGCGAGCAATCCCGCCGCGGTCCAGACGCGCGCGACCGCCTTCTCGGGCGACATCACCGTTTCGGTCGGCAGCTTCTCGACCGGCGGGGGCGCGACCCAGCGTCTGGTCGCCGACACCAATTATCAGGGCAACGTCACCGTGACGTTGGCCGTGGCTTCCTGAGGATGCCGCGCGCCCTCCGCCTTGAAACGGTCTTGGTCGTCGGCGGGCTCCTCGCCTGGGCATCCCCCGCACTTGCCCAGTCGACCGTGGCGACCAAGACCCTGCCGGTTTCGGGCAATGCCCCGCCCGTCTGCGCGGTGGGGTCGCCCCGGCTCGAGGCGGGAAGCCAGAACAATTTTCGCGGGCTGAGCGGCAATACGCTGCAGATCGACCAGATGGTCGACCCGACCACGCTGGCGGTCGCCGCCGCGTCGGTCGACGTCAAGTTCGACGCGGTGTGCAACTACCCGCACCGGCTGCGGCTGGAATCGCAGAATAACGGTCTGTTCCCGACCTTGCAGCGGACGAATCCGGCGGCGCCGGGATTCGGGTCGGCGGTGCCCTATCGCGCGACGGTCATGTGGGGAACGGTCAATGGCGTGCTCAACGCCGACGCCCAGGCGCGCCGGGTCAACGAGCAGCGCTTCAACATCGACCTGCCGACCGCCGGCGAGATCGATCTCAAGCTCAACATCGCGCCGGGTGCCTCCAATACCCGGGACAACGCCCCGCTCCTGGCCGGCGACTATGCCGACACGATGCGGATTTTCGTGGAGCCGCGCTGATGCACCGGTCCGTTCTCATCCTGCCGGTGCTGCTCGCCACCACGGTCGCGGCGCAGGCGCAGACGATCAATCCCAACGACACCGGCCAAGGCCGGCTGGAGATCGCCGGGCGCGCGCCGCCCGCCTGCGTACTCAACGCGCCGACCGCGTCGGGCGGGCAGAACGCGAGCTTTTCGAGCACCGGTGCTGCCAGCGGCGAGATCCGCATCACCGAATTCGGCGATCCGCAGACCGCGCAGCCGCGCGGCGCGACGATCAACCTGGCGTTGCCGGTGATCTGCAACGCGGCGCACAAATTGACCATCACCAGCACCAATGGCGGCTTGCTGCGCGACGGCGGCACTGCGCGCAACCGCCAGTCGCCGACCGGATTCGGCGAGTTCGTCGGCTATCAGATCAGCGCGACCTGGGCGGGCCAGAACGCCAGCACATTGACCACCACCAACAGCGTTCTCGCGATCGCCACCGCGGACGGCGGGGCGGGGGACATGGGACTCACCATCGCGGTGCCGCCGGGGGGCGGCCCGCTGATCGCCGGCCGCTACGCGGATACGGTAACCGTTCAATTCGAGGCAGCTTTTTAACGAACCCAGCGGGAGGGGGAAGTGAAGCGTATAAAGAGGATGTTGGCGAGTGCGGCCTTCGCGGCCGCCCTCGTCTTGCCACAGCAGCTAGCGGTGGCGATGACGGTGCAACCGGTCATCATCAACCTGAAGCAGTCGGGCAACGGGATGACGCAGATCATCACCGTCGAGAACACGTTCGCGACGCCGTTGCCGGTCGAATTGCGCGTCCAGGCGCTGGAATTCGATGCCAACGGGGTCAAGGAAACGGGGAAGGATCCGGGCGACCTCCTGATCTTTCCGCCCCAGGCGCTGATCCAGCCGGGCCAGACGCAATCGTTCCGCGTGCAATATGTCGGCGATCCCGAACTCAAGACCAGCAAGCATTATTACGTCACCGTGGCGCAGCTGCCGGTCAAGTTGCCCGCGGGTCAGTCGGCGATCCAGATCCTGTACAATTTCCAGGTGCTGGTCAGCATCGCGCCCAACGGCGTGAAGCCGGCGATCAAGGTGCAGACCGCGGAGATCGGCCATAACGACAAGGGCAAGCCGATCCCGGTCGTCACGCTGACCAACGCGTCGGCCGCCTATGGCTATCTGTCCGAAGGGCGGCTGCGCATCGTCGAAAAGGATGCGTCGGGCAAGGAAGTGTTCCGCCGCACGTTGTCGGGTCCAGAAACGCAACAAACGATCGGGTTCGGTTTGGTGGGGGCCAATCAGACGCGGCGCATGTCGCTGCCGATTGAATTGCCGGTGGATGGGGGCAGCGTCGATGTCA
>NZ_JBQCCN010000050.1:0-19744 GCF_051962185.1 Sphingomonas sp. | reverse complement strand
TCCTATCAATGCTATGGCGTCGAGGACGCACGGATCAGCCATGTCGGCAATCGCTGGCTGATGACGACGTGCTCGGTCAGCCCCGAGCGGCATTCCACCACGCTCTATACGTCGAACGACGCGAAGGACTGGCTGCTCGAGGGGATCGTGCTCGACCACCAGAACAAGGACATGCTGATCTTCGAGGACCGGATCGGTGCCAATTACTGGGCGCAGACGCGGCCGCTCGGCGACCTCTATTTCGCCTATCCGCCGGGCAGCGAATGGCGCGCGGGGCCGTCGATCAATCTCGCGACCTCGCTCGATGCCGTGCATTGGAAGCCGCACGACAAGCCGGGCATTCGGCCGCACGCGAAGACGCTGGCCACCGCGCGGATGGGGGGCGGCACGCCGCCGATCCTGACCGACAAGGGCTGGCTCACCCTGTGGCATGGGGTCGAGCCCTATGGCGTGGTCGGCATCTACCGCACTTATTGGTCGCTGCTCGACGCGCGCGACCCCTCGATCACCGTGCAGACCTGCGACGCTCCCTTGCTGGAGCCCGCGCCGCACCTGACCGAGCCGATCAAGCATTTGATGTATCTGGACAATGTGGTGTTCACGACCGGCATCGCCGATGCCGGCGACCATTCTGTCGTCGCCAGCGGGGAAGCCGACCTGGCGTGCCGCAGCACCCACATCCCGAAGAGCGCGTTCGGGCTCTGATTCCCCTCCCGCTTGCGGGAGGGGAGCTCAGGTCGATCATGCCCCCGGCATGATCGAGAAATGCGCGGGGCGCATTTCGACCTGTTGCAGGCCTCAAGCTGGGAGGGCATGTGCACACCCTGATTTTGGGTCCGACAGGCCCTCCCCCGACCCCTCCCGCAAGCGGGAGGGGAGATTAGGATGTCCCTTCCTTCTTATGCCCGCACCCCTGAACATCCTGCACATGCATTCGTCGTTCAACCTGGGCGGCAAGGAAGCGCGCGCAGTCCAGTTGATGAACGCGTTCGGCGATCGCGCGCGGCATACGATCGTGTCGGGCATGCCCGACCAATATTCCGCGCGCGACGCGATCGCGAAGGGCGTGGCCTATGAGATCGCACAGAACCCGCCGCCGCTGACCGGCAAGCCGTCGGTCGGCCGGTATGAGACGATCGCCAAATACATGCGCCGTTTCGACCTGGTGCTCAGCTACAATTGGGGCGCGATCGACGCCGTCATGGCGAAGCGCGTCTTCGCCAAGGGCATGCCGCCGATCGTCCATCACGAGGACGGCTTCAACGCCGACGAGGCGATGCGGCTGAAGCCCCAGCGCGCGATCTATCGCCGCATGGCCTTCCCTGCCGCGCATGCGGTGGTGGTGCCGTCGATGACCCTCGAATGGGTCGCGACCAACATCTGGAAGCAATCGGCGCCGCGCCTGCGGCGGATCCCGAACGGCATCGACACCGCGCTCTATGCGCGCAAGCCCGACCCCAAGGCGATCCCCGGTTTCATCCGCAAGCCCGGCGAGGTGATCGTCGGTGCATTGGCCGGGCTGCGCGAGGTCAAGAACCTGCCCGCCCTGGTCCGCGCGGCGGCAGGCTGTTCGGCGCGCGTGCGGCTGGTCATCGTCGGGGAAGGGCCCGAGCGAGCGAGGATCGAGATGGCAGCGCGCTCGCTCGACATGCAGGACAAGGTGCTGCTGCCGGGATTCCTGCCCGATCCGCATCGTTATGTCGGACTGTTCGATATCATGGCCCTGTCGTCGCTCAGCGAGCAGTTCCCGATCTCGGTGGTCGAGGCGATGGCGGCCGGCGTGCCGATCGCCGCAGTTCCGGCGGGCGACATCCCGCACATGGTGAGCGAAGAGAACCGGCCCTACATCACGACGAACTCGGGCGAAGTCGAGATGCGCGATGCGATCCAGGCACTCGCCGCCGATGCCGGGCTGCGCGCGGCGGTGGGCAAGGCCAACCGCGCCAGGGCGGTGGCGGACTATGACCAGAAGGCGATGATCGCAGCTTATGCGCGGCTGTACGACGACGCGCTGGGCCGCGCCGGAGCGTTGAGCGGCTGAGGTGGGACGCAGCGAGTCGTATTTGCTCGCGTACGTGCAGCGAAACGCTATAGGCTGCGTTATTGTTCGCTAGGAGACATACGTGTTCAAGGGCCTGAAGCCTATCGTCTATAACGGTCGCGAGGTGTGGCCGCTGGTGGAAGGGGGCAAGGGCGTCGCTGCGACCAACCACGCCAGCGCCGGCGCCTGGGCGGCGGCGGGCGGGATAGGCACGGTCTCCGCGGTCAATGCCGACAGCTACGATCCCGAAGGCAAGATCATTCCCCAGGTGTACAAGGCGCTGACTCGCCGCGAGCGCCATGAGGAGTTGATCGACTATGCGATCGAAGGCGCGGTCCAGCAGGTGAAACGCGCGTTCGAGATCGCCGGCGGCAAGGGCGCGATCAACATCAACGTGTTGTGGGAAATGGGCGGTGCGCAGCGCGTACTGCATGGCGTGCTGGAGCGCACGCGCGGGCTGGTCGCCGGGGTGACCTGCGGGGCCGGCATGCCATACAAGCTCAGCGAGATCGCGGCCTCGTACAACGTCAATTACTTGCCGATCGTGAGTTCGGGCCGCGCCTTCCGCGCGCTGTGGAAGCGCGCCTATTCGAAAGCGGCGGAATGGCTCGCGGCGGTGGTCTATGAGGATCCCTGGCTGGCGGGCGGGCACAACGGCCTGTCCAACGCCGAAAATCCGCTCGAGCCGCAGGATCCCTATCCGCGCGTCAAGGAATTGCGCGCGACGATGCGCGAGGGCGGCATTTCGGACGACGTGCCGATCGTGATGGCCGGCGGTGTCTGGTATCTGCGCGACTGGAACGACTGGATCGACAATCCCGAGCTCGGCCAGATCGCCTTTCAGTTCGGCACGCGCCCGCTGCTGACCCAGGAGAGCCCCATCCCGGAGGCGTGGAAGGCCAGGCTGACCCAGATCGAGGAAGGCGGCGTATTGCTGCACCGCTTCTCGCCGACCGGTTTCTATTCGTCGGCGGTACGCAATCCGTTCCTCCGCGCGCTCGAAGCGCGATCCGAACGGCAGATCGCTTTCTCGACCCAGGAAGCCGGCGATCATACCTTCCAGCTCGATGTCGGCGTGAAGGGCAAGAACTTCTGGGTGACGCGCAACGACCTGCTGCGCGCGCGCGAATGGTTCGGCCATGGCTTCACCGAAGCGCTCAAGACGCCCGACAACACACTCGTCTTCGTCACGCCGGCCGAAAAAGCGGAAATCCGCAAGGATCAGGCCGATTGCATGGGCTGCCTGTCGCAATGCCTGTTCTCGAGCTGGGCCGACAGCGAGACCAACTCGACCGGTCGCCTCGCCGATCCGCGCAGCTTCTGCATCCAGAAGACGCTGCAGGACATCGCGCATGGCGGCGATGTCGACCAGAATCTGATGTTCGCCGGGCACGGCGCGTATAATTTCAAGAAGGACCCGTTCTATTCGAACGGCTTCGTTCCGACGGTGAAGCAACTGGTCGATCGCATCCTGACCGGGGATTGATGCTCCTTTTCGCTTTCCTGGCCGTGCAGGCGTCCGGTTCCGGTAATCGGCCGCCCGATGCACCACCCTGGCCAACCGAATCGACTGTCCCGCCCGCCGGTGCGATCGATAAGATCGAGGCGAAAGTGAACGGCAAGAAATGTATTGGCGACATTCATGGTTGGGAGCGGACCTATTGGTATCCGGCCTTCACCGATCGGAAGTCGCGTTTCTGGCTCGATTTTGGGACGATCATAGCATCGTATAAAAGCATCGACGTGCCCGGTCGCGCGGACCGATGAGTCCTTCGCGGCAACCCGATCACCGCCGTCGATCCCGGGGACTATGCGGGGCGAACGGCGACGATTGAGTATAAATTGGACAGTGGCAAAGTTCGCGTGATGTCGTGTGGCATCCAACAGGTACCGTATGAGTGAGCGGTGCTATGCTGCGGCGAAGACATGGTTAATTGCTGTGAAACCATAACGCGCTAGGTTGGCGCGCATGAAGCGCGCCCTGGTTCTCCGTCACGTCGATTACGAAGGCATCGCCGGCTATCGCGAGCCGATCGAAGCGGCCGGTTATGCGATCGAGCGCGTCGCCGCGCATCATGCCGGCTGTGCGAAGCTCGATACGCTGTCGCCCGACCTGCTGGTCGTGATGGGCGGCCCGATGGGCGCCTATGATACCGACAAATTCCCCTGGCTGGAGGACGAGATCGCGGTGATCCGGCGCCGGCTCGCCGCCGATCTGCCGATCCTGGGCGTGTGCCTCGGCAGCCAGTTGATCGCCGCCGCGCTTGGCGCCGATGTGCGCAAGGGGCCGGTGCGCGAGATCGGCTTCGCACCGCTCAGCTTGACGGACGCGGGCAAGGCCGGTCCGTTACGGCATCTCGACGGGGTCGCGATGCTGCACTGGCACGGCGATACGTTCGACGTCCCGGCTGGTACCGATTTGCTCGCGACGACAGCGTCTTATGCCCAGGCCTTCGCGCGCGGTCGCAATATGCTCGCGCTGCAATTCCATGCCGAGATGGGCGAGGATGAGCGCTTCGAGCATTGGCTGACCAACGATGTCGCTGAAATCGCCGAAGTAGGCGAGACGCCCGAGGCCCTGCGCGCGGCCCACGATCGGCTCGGGCCGACGGCAGTGGCGGCGGGGCGCGCGATGATCGGCGAGTGGCTCGCCGGTTTGGCCAATTGAGATAGCGGTGCTCCTGCGAAAGCAGGACACGGATCGGGATTTCAGGGCTTCGTTGCCGGGGCCGGCGGCGTCGGGGCGTTCGGCACGATCGGATCGACGGTCACCGTCCCCAACTTGCCCTTCTCCAGCGGGTCGCGGATCGTGAACAGCAATGTCGGGTTGGCGCAGACATCGAACGTGCCGCTTTCCTCGCGGTTCTTGCCGTCGATCGTCATCACGACCTTGAGGTCGAGCCGGCAACCCATGTCCTTGGGCGGAAACCACATCGTCCAGCGCTTCGAGTTGAAGGCGAAGTTGCTCGGGAACGCATTGCCGCTCCATTGCGGCGCGCCATTCCTTTCAGCCACGGCATAACGGAATTCCGTGACGCGATGGTTGCTTAGATTGACCAGGAAGATGCACGTTTTCTTCTTGCAATCGTAGCTCGTCGGGGCGCCCGACGGGAACCCGGCCATCTGATGGCGCGGAAGCTCCCATCCCGCGCCGCTATCGCTGCCACTGTCCGCCGCGTCCTGGGCCAGGGCCGGGACCGCGGCGGCCAGAGCGATCGGCGTGAGCGCGAGCAATATCCCCCGATTGACCATCAAACCCACCCCTCCAGCACTTGATCGGGCGGGCGATGGCCATCCGCCCAATGCTGGATGTTGCGGATGACGCGCTCGCCGGTCGCGGCGCGCGCTTCGAAGGTCGCCGATCCCATGTGCGGGAGCAGCACGACATTGGGCAGGGCCAGCAGCCGCGGGTCGATCGCCGGCTCGTGCGCGAACACGTCGAGCCCGGCACCGGCGAGCCGGCCGGCTTCCAGCGCGTCGATCAGCGCCGCTTCGTCGATCGCCGAGCCGCGTGAGGTGTTGACGATATAGGCCTGGGGCTTGAGCAGCGACAGGCGGCGCGCGTCGATCAATCTTTCGGTCTGGTCGGTATGCGGGGTGTGGATCGAGATGACGTCGCTGCCGCCGAGCATTTCGTCGAGATCGGCGTGCCAGGTCGCCGCCAATTGCTGCTCCAGGCTTTCGGGAAGGCGGTGGCGATTGTGGTAATGGACGGCCAGGCCGAAGGCGCGGGCGCGCGCGGCGACTGCCTGGCCGATACGGCCCATGCCGACGATGCCCAGGGTCTTGCCGCCGATGCGGTGGCCGAGCATCGCGCCCGGACTCCATCCGCTCCATTGGCCCGAGCGCGCGAGCTTCTCGCCCTCCGCCAAACGGCGCGGCACCGACAGGATCAGCGCCATTGTCATGTCGGCGGTGTCCTCGGTCAGCACGCCGGGGGTGTTGGTGACCAGGATGCCGCGCGCTCGTGCCGCCTTGAGGTCGATATGGTCGACGCCATTGCCGAAATTGGCGATCAGCTTGAGTCGGTCGCCGGCCGCTTCGATCAGATCGGCGTCGATCGTGTCGGTGACCGTCGGGACCAGCACGTCGGCATCCTGGACCGCGGCGACGAGTTGCTCGTGCGTCATCGCGATATCCTCGCGATTGAGCTCGGCGTCGAACAACTGGGCCATGCGATCCATCACCGCATCGCTCAATTCGCGCGTCACGATCACCCGAGGTTTGCGCTTGGACCCGGCCATGCGCTCGGCTTGGCCGCGTAATGGGTTTTGGTCAATCCGGTTGATGCTCCGGCGCCGCTGCGCGATAGCTGCGAATCGAGGCGTACAGTTAAAAGGGGATTGGCCATGCGGCTTGGCTGGGTGTTGTCTGCGATCGCGACGACGGCGATCGCGGTGCCGGGGATCGCGGCGCTGGTCGAGAAGAAGCCGCCCTATTTCGCGTCGATCGCCGCCAAGGCGGCCTATATGCGCACCGGCCCCAGCCGCATCTATCCGGTGAGCTGGAAATACCAGCGCCAGGGCCTGCCGGTCAAAGTGATCGAGAATTACAAGGAAAAGGGCGGCGGTGCCTTGTGGCGCAAGATCGAGGATCCGGGCGGCACGCAAGGCTGGATGCAGGCGAATCTGATCGCCGATCAGCGCACCGCGATGGTGATGGGGGATATCGTCGAATTGCGCGACTCGCCGCGTTTCGCCGGCAAGGTCAATTGGCGCGCCGAGCCCGGCGTGGTCGGCAGGGTCAGCAAATGCGCCGACGGCTGGTGCTATCTCGATGTCACCGGCCGCGGCGGGTTCGTCGAGATCAGCCATTTGTGGGGTGTCGACGCCAGCGAAACGATCGAGTGATGCGGATCGAGCGCGACGACGTGTCGCGGCCCGCGGTGGTCGCGCTGATCGACTATCATCTTCGCTCGATGCACGAGATTTCGCCGCCGGACAGCGTGTTCGCGCTCGATTTGTCGGGATTGAAGCATCGCGACGTGACCTTCTGGACAATATGGGAGGGCGACGACCTGCTCGGCATGGGCGGGCTCAAGCAGCTCGACGCGGCGCATGGCGAGATCAAATCGATGCGGACCGCTCCCACCGCCTTGCGACGCGGCGTGGCGGGCGCGATGCTCGATCACATCATCGGCGAAGCACGGGCCCGAAGCTATCGGCGGCTGAGCCTGGAGACCGACAGCAACGCCCCGTTCGCGCCGGCCTGGGCGATGTACGAGCGCGCGGGGTTCGTGCCGTGTGGGCCGTTCGGCAGCTATAGCGATACGAGCTTCAGCCGCTATTTCACGCGAACGCTCTGAGCGCGCGTCACTTCGTCGAGAAATGCAGCCTTAGGCCCAGCACCAGCGCGTCGGGTGCCACGCCCCAGCCGGGGCGGCGGACATATTGCACGTCGGGTTGGAGCATCAGCCATTTGCTCACCCGGTGCGTCGCGGTGAGTTCGACCGTGGTCTCGGCACGCCGCGGAATCGCGACGCTTGCCGCCAGCGCGTCCATGCCCGGATCGCCCAACCGCGCATGCGCAACCGCGATGCCATAGGAGCGCCCGTCCGTGCCCCAACTCAACCCGCCGCCCAGATAGGTGCCGATTTCATTGACGTCGCTCGCCGCGCGGCCGGCGCGCACCCAGCCGCGCAGCGCGCCTGTGCGGTCGTCGCCGGCGAGCAATTGCTCATATTGCATATAAGCGCCGGCGCTGCGGCCCTTGCCGCGCCCGTCGAGGCGATCGAACCGGTCGGTGTAGAGCCAGGCGCCGGCCTGCAACTCGCCGCCGGCGCCGATCTTCACCTCGCCTTCGCTCGACAGCAAGGCGCCGGCGCGAAAGAACGGGCCGGGCAGGACGCGATGCGGATGCGCGGGATCGCCCGGCTCGGCGTCGAAGATCGCGGTGCGCAATTTCCAGCGCTTCTTCTCGATCGCGACGAGCAGCCCCGGCGAAGTGATCGGAAAGATCGAGGGGCCGTTGAGGCCCGATTGCGAATAATCGGGGGCGATGCCGAACGAGCTGTTGAGGAACAGCGCGCCCACGCTCTGCACGTCGAATTCGCTGTTGAGATCGATCAATCCCGCTTTCGCCCGAACCCCACCGCCGAGCGGCGCCTCGAGCCACGCCTCGAACGGGCGCAGCGCATAAGGCGCGTCGATATTGCTGACCACCTGCACGTCGCCGACGTCGCGTTCGGAAAAGCCGCCGCCATGGAGCAGGAAGATGTCGGCATGGGCATGCGCGCCTTCGACCCCGAATAGGCCGGTGCCGCTGTCGAGATCGAGATCCAATCGGCCCATCCAGCGTAGCCGGCGCTGTTCGCCGCCGGACGCGTCGGCGATGATGTCGGTCGTGTAGCGGAGGTCGGCCGACGGCTTGTCGTCATCGGCACGCGCGATCGCCGGCGCGCACAAGGCGGCCAGGCCACAAGTCAGGGCGGCGAACCATCGCACGAACTGGCGTCCCTCGCTTCCGCCGAATCCAGGGTGCGCGGCTAGGCGAGGGCGCCTGACAAGGCAATGCACTATCGAGAATAAAAGTACATATTGCGAGTGAGCCGCGATAGCGGATTGGCCGATCCGGACGGAAAATGCCTGTTCCGGTGCGTGGCTGAGCGGTCGCGAAAGGAGCGATGCATGGAGACGGCGCGGCGGAAACACCGCGCCGTCTTCGGCATTCGGCTTATTCGGCGCCGCTGGCGGTTACGTCGCCTTCTTCGTCGTCCGGCGCCGCGGTGTCGGTCGACTGGCCGCCACCCGCCTGACCGTCCTGGGTTTGGTCCTGCCGGCGATCCATGTTCTGAGCGCCCTGCTGGTCCTGGTTCCCGCGGTCCATATCTTGATCGCTTTGGCCGCCCTGTCCGCCGCCCTGATTCGTACCGTCTTGGCCACCCTGGCCGGCACCCTGGTTCATGTCGCTCTGGCCGCCTTGGCCGCGGTCTTGGTTCCTATCGCCCTGGCCTTGCTGTCCCATCATTCTCTCCTCGATTCCATCCGGTCACGGACCCGGCCAGAACGGCCAGCGGCGAGGATACGATCCTGATTTTCGGGGCTTGCTGATCGAGGTTATGACGATTTGTCAGATGGTTGCTCGGGTCGGCCCGTCACCGCAATTGGCTGTCCTTGCTGCCCCGCCGATTGATGCCCGAAAAGGCCACGCGCTTAGCGTCGCGCGCGCTCTGGCAGGCGATGCACGTGCGAACGCCCGGCATCGCGGCGCGCCGTTTCTCGGGGATCGGTTCGCCGCAGATTTCGCATTCCTCCAGGCTTTCGCCGCTCGGCATATGGGCCCGCGCTTCCAGGATCGCGTCCCGGATGCTGTCTTCTATTTGATCCTGTACCGCACCGTCGGGCGCCCAACCATTCGCCATCGGATCATTTCCAACCAAATGATTTACTTAGATAGGAAGCAGCGGGCGGGTTCGCCGCAAAAAATGGGTGTCAGGACAAGGCCGCTAGATGCGGAGCGGCCGATTGTGGCGCGAGAAGCTGGGCGCGGCGCTCATATTCCTCCGCGAAGTGTAGATGGGCGAGCGCTACCGAATTGTCCTCGCATGTGATGGCGACTTCGCGCTCGTGCTTCGCGCGCGCTAGGAAATAGTCCCGATCGGCCTTGGCCATGGTCGTTTCCTGTTACCCGTTAGGAAGCCAGGCTAGCCATTACGTATCGGGCGCGCTTTCAACAATGTTAGCCAAAATCGCCGAAATAAAAAATATTTCGGAGGCTCGATCGAGCCGTTCGATGCTTTCAGAATTCTATCGCGACCGCGTCGCCGAAATGGACGACGCCGACCTTGTGGCGCTGTTCGTCCAGCACTTCGATCTTGTGGTGGAGCACCAGATGGCCGTGCGCCCTGACCGATTCCGTGGCGAAGTTGCGCGCCTCGTTGGCCGCGCGGCGCAGAGCTGCAGCCGCGTCGGCAAAGTCGGCGCCCTCTTCGTCCAGCGTGATCTCGTCATTATAGACGTTGAAGAAATAGCGAGCCATCATCGGGAGAAAAGCGGCGACCGCTCTTTGGTTTCAGATCTTGTCCTGGATCAATATGATTTTGCGGCGGAAAATTCCCAGGATCGATGATCGGCCATCTCGCGAGCGCCACGCGGTGACGGTAGATGGAGATAGGATCGGTTGAAGTCGCCAGCTTCCTGAAGATCGTCCCAGTTGGTAATCGTCACCGAACTTTTGGTCGTGCTGATCAAGCGATCGGCGCGCAGGCCCTGCAGCACGCGGTTGACGTGGACCGATGTGAGCCCCGTCGCGTCGCCGACCTGTTCCTGCGTCATCGGCCAGGTATAATGCGGGCGTTCGCAGAGTCCGGCCGATTCCTGACGCAACGCGAGCTCGCAGAACAGATGGGCGATGCGTTGGCGTGCAGTTCTTCGCCCGATATTGGCGATCCACTCGCGAGAGATCGACGCATCGACCAAGGTATCGACCCACAAAGCATGCGCTATCGCGGGATAACGAGCGCACAGATCGAGGATCGCCTGCCGCGGGATGAGGGCGACTTCGGTGCGGGTCATGGTTTGGACGTTGTGATCGGCATGTCCGAGCAGGCTGTTCTGCAAATCGACGATATCGCCACCGATGTGGATCGAGAGGATCTGTCTCGCCCCGCTGCCGACGACTTTGTGGCGGTAAGCAAAACCGCCGAGCAATACGCAGCATCTGTCGGCACGATCGCCTTCGCGGACGATGTAGCTGCCCGCGTCGAGAACCGACAAGCGATGCGGGAGCGCCAACAGCGCTTCCGTTTCTTGAGGCGAGAGGCTCGACCGCGATCTCAATCGCGCGAGCATCGGACGCAGCGTAGGGGCATGGGAAAGAGACAAGGTTGTTCCTCCGGCGTAGGCGGGGGAAGCTAGCCCTCAGCCGCTGACGCCCGAAACGACATGCCAGCGATGACCCTGTTTAACGCATGTAAACCAAATAAGCTGCAATCTGCATCAGCTCTCGTCGCGCATTCGCTGCGAAGATGCCCGCATCGGAGACATCAGTCGATCAATTCGACCGCGACCGCCGTCGCCTCGCCGCCGCCGATGCACAGCGACGCCAGCCCGCGCTTGAGCCCGCGCTGCTGCAGCGCCGCGACCAGCGTCGTCAGGATGCGCGCGCCGCTGGCGCCGATCGGGTGGCCGAGCGCGCAGGCGCCGCCGTTGACGTTGATCTTGTCGTGCGGGATGCCGAGGTCGTGCATCGCGATCATCGCGACCACCGCGAACGCCTCGTTGACTTCGAACAGATCGACATCGGCGACGCTCCAGCCGGCCTTGTCGAGCGCCTTTTGCATCGCGGCGACCGGCGCGGTGGTGAATTTGGCGGGGGCGTGGGCGTGCGCGGCCTGGGCTACGATCCGCGCGACCGGCTTCCTGCCCAGCTTCTCGGCGACCGAGGCGCGGGTCAGCACCAGCGCGGCGGCGCCGTCGGAGATCGATGAGGCATTGGCCGCGGTGATCGTGCCGTCCTTGGCGAAAGCGGGCTTGAGCGTCGGGATCTTCGCGGGATCGCCCTTGGTCGGCTGCTCGTCGAGCGTGACCGTGTCGGTGCCCTTGCGCCCGACCACCTCGACCGCGACGATCTCGCGATCGAACGCGCCGGACTTTTGCGCGGCCTGCGCGCGTTCGAGGCTGGCAATCGCGTAATCGTCCTGCGCGGCGCGGGTGAACTGATATTCCTGCGCGGTCTCCTCGGCGAAGCTGCCCATCAGCCGGCCGGGCTCATAGGCGTCCTCGAGCCCGTCGAGATACATATGATCCTTGAGCACATCGTGGCCGATCCGGGCGCCGCCGCGATGGCGCATCGACAGATAGGGCGCGTTGGTCATGCTCTCCATGCCGCCGACGACGATCAGGTCGACCGACCCCGCGGCGAGCGCCTCGCTGCCCATGATCGCGGCCTGCATGCCCGATCCGCACATCTTGTTGACCGTGGTCGCCTCGACATGCTCGCCCAGGCCGGCGTTGATCGCCGCCTGGCGCGCCGGGGCCTGCCCCAAGCCGGCGGGAAGCACGCAGCCCATGTAGATGCGCTCGATGTCTTTCGGATCGACGCCCGCGCGCTCGACCGCGCCCTTGACCGCCGTCGCACCGAGCTGCGTCGCGCTGGCGCCGGTCAGCGTGCCCTGGAAACTTCCCATCGGGGTGCGGGCATAGGACAGGATGACGATCGGGTCGGCGGTCATGGGAAGCTCCGGAAAGTGTCGGGCGCGATCTAGGCGTGCGGAGCGGCGAATTCAAATCGCCGGACTTGCTCTGCAGCAAATCGGATATGCCGTTCGTTCGCTAGGGAATGACGATGGGAACGCTCATTACCGTGCTCAAATGGGCCGCCTCGATCAGCGGGATCGTCGCGGCGATGATGGTGTCGTTCGATTTGGGACGGCGCGTGACGGGATGGGGGTTCGTCGTCTTCGTCGGTTCGGCCCTGTGCTGGCTGGCGGGCGCCGCGCTGTCTCATGACTGGGCGCTGGGCACGCAGAACGGCGTGCTATTCGCGATCGATGTGTTCGGGGTCTATCGTTATCTGATCCGCAAGAAGCCGCTCGGCTGACGCGAACGTCAATCAGCGCTTACCTGTCGCCGCGCCGCGTGGTAGCACCGCGGGTATGAGGATGCTGTCGCTCGCGCTGCTGCCGATCGCCATGCTGCCGCTATGGCCGGCCGGCGCGCAACAGGCCGACACACCCGCCGCCGCGCCGCCGCAGGTGATCGATCCCTCCGCCACGGTCGACGGCCTGCCGATCGGCGCCTTGCCGCAACAGCGCCTCCCCGCGAAGGGTTGCGCCGCTTTCCTGTGGAGCAGGACGCCGAGCATGGCACTGGTCGCGATGGCGACCGCCGATCCGGGATCGCTGCGCCTCTCGCTCGACGGCAAGACGGCGGATTATCCGATCAGCGCGCAGAACGGGATCGGCGGGCTCGGTTTCTCGCAGATCACCGAATATCGCGGCGCGGGCGTGGTCGCGACCTTGCAGGGTAACGTCAGGACAGATGCCGGCGCGCCGAACAGCGGGTCGATTTCGGATGGCATATTGAGGATCGAGCGGGCCGGCCGCGCGGCGATCGTGATCCCGGTCGCGGGCGCGATCGGCTGCGCCTGAACGATCGGGGAGGGGAACAAGCAATGACGATGCACGATATCCTGGCGGCACAGCGCGCGGCGTTCCAGGCCGAGCTGCCGGTCAGCCTGGCGGTGCGCAAGGACCGGCTGAAGCGCGCGGCGGCAATGATCGCCGACAATGCCGATCGCTTCTGCGACGCGCTGAGCGAGGATTTCGGGCATCGCAGCCGCGAACAGTCGATGGTCACCGACATCGCCGCCTCGGTCGCGCCGCTCAAACATGCATTGAAGCATGTCGACCGCTGGTCGCGCCCCGAGCGCCGCCCGGTGACCGCGCCGCTCGGGCTGCTCGGCGCCAAGGGATGGATCGAGTTTCAACCCAAGGGCGTGGTCGGGGTGATCGCGCCGTGGAATTTCCCGGTCAATCTGATCATGGCGCCGCTGTCCGGCGTGCTCGCGGCGGGCAATCGCGCGATGGTCAAGACCAGCGAGTTCACCCCGCGAGTCGCCGCCTTGTTCGCGGAGGTTTGCCCAAACTATTTCGCCGCCGACGAACTCGCCTTCGTCTCGGGCGGGCCGGAGATCGGCAAGCAATTTTCCGGGCTGCCGTTCGACCATCTGATCTTCACCGGCGCGACCGGGATCGGCCGGCACATCCTCCACGCGGCGGCGGACAATCTGACGCCGGTTACGCTCGAACTCGGCGGCAAGTCGCCGGTGATCTTCGGCCGCTCGGCCGACGTGAAACGCGGCACCGAGCGGGTGGCGATCGGCAAGATGCTCAACGCCGGCCAGATCTGCCTCGCCCCCGATTACATGCTGGTGCCAAGCGACCAGGAACAAGCGGTGGTCGACGGGCTCAAGCAGTCGGTCTCCGCGATGTACCCGACCCTGCTCGCCAATCCCGACTACACCTCGATCATCAACGACCGCCATCACCAGCGGCTGCAGGACTGGCTGGAGGACGCGCGGACCAAGGGTGCGACGATCGAGACGGTCAACCCGGCCAATGAGGATTTCGCCGCGTCGAACAGCCGCAAGATGCCGCTCCACATCGTCCGCGACGCGACAGACGACATGACGGTGATGCAGGAAGAGATTTTCGGGCCGATCCTGCCGGTGCGGCGCTACGACACGATCGACGGCGCGATCGCCGAGGTGAACCGCCGCGACCGTCCGCTCGGCCTCTATTATTTCGGCAACGACGACGGCGAGCGCCGCCGCGTGCTCGACCGCACGATCTCGGGCGGCGTGACGCTCGACGACGTCATCTTCCACATTTCCAACGAGGAATTGCCGTTCGGCGGGATCGGCCCCTCGGGGATGGGCGCCTATCACGGCCATGACGGGTTCAGGACGTTCAGCCACGCCCGGGCGGTCTACCGCCAGTCGCGCTTCGACATCGCCAAGCTGGCCGGCCTTAAGCCGCCTTATGGCAAGGCGACGCTGGCTTCGGCGAAGCGGCAGATGAAATAGGGCGGATAAAGCTGGGGCCGCCCGAAGGCGGCCCCGTAGTGATGCTGCTGTTTGCCAAAGCAGTGAGGCCGATTTGGCCGGAAATGTAACGATTGGCAATGGGTCGATGCCGGTCGGCATACCCAAAACGAGCCAAGGCAAAGCCGACCCGGGAACTTTTTGCGGCAAAATGTGTTTGCGGCGGCCAAAAGTGGTGGCTGCGCCGGTGCCCGGCCTTTTCGGCGGCGCGATATTCGGCGTTTATCGTTTCTCCAATCCGGCGGAGATTCGCTTCGATACCCGCTACGTCGATGGGGCCGCCTCCGATCGGCGACGTTCCAGCCAGCGACGCTCGGCATCGCCGGGGCCCAGCGCCAGCGCGGCGTCATAGGCCTGGCGTGCCGGTTCGGCGAAGCCGAGCCGGGCGAGTAGGTCGGCGCGCAGCGAATGATAGGGCAGATAGGCCGCAAGCCCGGCATGCGCGAGCGCATCCACCTCCTCGAGCGCGGCCGTCGGGCCGCGAATTTCCGCCAGCGCGACCGCGCGGTTGAGCCGGACGACCGGGTCGTCGCGTAGGGCGAGCAGGGCGTCGTAAAGCGTCAGGATCGCGGGCCAGGGCGCCGGCGCGGCGAGCGACGATCGCGCGCACCATTCGGCATGGATCAGCGCCTGCAGTCCGCGCGGGCCGAGCGGGCGCTGCAGGACGACGGCGAGATAGCGGCGCCCGAG
Organism: Sphingomonas sp.; assembly: GCF_051962185.1. Lineage (GTDB taxonomy): Bacteria > Pseudomonadota > Alphaproteobacteria > Sphingomonadales > Sphingomonadaceae > Sphingomonas. The sequence continues at coordinate 4,470 of NZ_JBQCCN010000050.1, read as the reverse complement.
CGCGATCAGCTCCGCGTCCCAGCGCGCCGGATCCTGGTCCGCGAGCGGCGCCATCACGCCGTCGGCGTCGACTCGCGCCGGCCGCCGTGCCTCGGCGAAGCGCACGATGGCGGCGAGTGCGTGCACCTCCGGCTCGGTTGGCAGCATCGCCGTCAGGGTCGCGGTGATGCCCAGCATCTCCTCGGCATAACCGGCATGGCGGCCGGTGCCCGCACCGTCGGCATGGGCATGGGCGTAGGCAACTTCGAGCGTCGACAGCACCGCGTCGAGCCGGTCGCGCCAATGATCCGGGCCCGGTATTTCGAACGGCACGCCGGCGGCGGCGATCTTGTGCTTGGCGCGGGTCAGGCGTTGCAGCAAGGCCGGCTCGGCGATCAGGAAGGCGCGCGCGATCTCTTGCGCCGACAAGCCGCACACCAGCCGCAATGTCAGCGCCGCGCGCGCCTCGGGATGGATCGCCGGGTGACAGCAGACGAAGATCAGCTGCAGCCGTTCGTCGGGGATCAGTGGGCGGGCGGCCATCAATTCCTCCGCGGTCGGTTCGGGCTCCGGCTCGGGCAGGACGGTCGTGTCGCGCACCGCGCGCCGGCGCAGCATGTCGAGCGCGATGCGGTCGGCGACGCGGTACAACCAGCCCGCCGGATTGGCCGGCCGGGCGTCGGCCCAGGCGGTGATCGCCCGCCCGCACGCCTCCGCCAGCGCTTCCTCGGCGAGGTCGAGGTCACGGAAGCGGGCGGCGAGCGCGGCGGTGATCCGCCCGCCATCCGCCCGCAGGACCGCGTCGAGCATCACATGCCCGGCGGGTGGAGCAGCGGCCGGATCTCGATCGACCCGTCGAACCGCACCGGGACGCGGCGCGCGATCGCGATGGCATCGTCGAGATTGTCGGCTTCGATGACGTAATAGCCACCCAGTTGCTCGCGGGTCTCGGCGAACGGGCCGTCATGGATCGTCTGCTTGCCGTCGACGGTGCGGACGGTGGTCGCGGCGGACGTCATCTCCAGCCCGGCGCCGGTCTTGTACTGGCTGCCCAGTTCGCCGACCAGGTCCCAATGCTTGGCGACGATCGCCTTCATCTCGGGCGTGTCGTTCTTGTCGCCATAGACGCTCTCGTCTTCGTAGATCAGCAGCATGTAGTGCATCTCGTATCTCCCGCGACCGCCGAAATGCGATCGTACCGCGGAGACGCGCGGACGGGAGGGGATTCGACAGCGATGCGAAATTTATTTTGCGCTTGGGATCAGGGAGCGGTCGGGATGCCCAGATTGATCCGCGAATCGCGGTTGCCGGTGTCGTAGCGCGGACGGGTCAGCGGCACTGCGACTTCGGCGGCCGCACCGACGCGACATGTCGACGCGCAGGCTGGCGCTGGCGGACGCGAGCGAGCCATCGCATTTGCCTTCGCCGTCAGCTTTCCAATCCATATTTGCGCGCGCGATCGACTACTTTGGGATCGATCGCGATCGCCGCGGCGCGATCGGCCTTGGCTTGCGCCGCCTGACCGGTTTTCGCTTCGACGATGCCCCGCATGTAGAGCGACCAGGCGGCGCGGGGATTGATCGCGAGCGCCGCGTTGTAATCCGCCATTGCCTGCTTCATTTCGCCGCGTCGCACGCGAATCAGCGCGCGGCTGTCGAGAATCGAGGCGTCGCGCGGCTGAGCGCGAACCGCCGCGTTGCAATCTTCCAGCGCCTTGTCGAGATCGCGGTTGAGCAGGCCGCGCACCCAGCATCGGCCGTTGAGCGCGATCCCGCGGCTGCTGTCTTCGGGATGGCTCTTGAGCCATAGATCGTAATTGGGCAACGCGGCGTCGGGGGTTCCCAGGCTGTCGTACAGCGACGCGACGACCAGGCGCTTGTCGGCGGACGGTGCAAGCGCGCGGTCGGCGGCCCGGACATCTTCCGTAGCGCCCTCGATATTGCCGTCGCGCAGGCGCATCTGCGCGCGATAGAGCCGAGCGTCGGCATTGTCGGGCGCGAGCGCGATCGTCCGGTCGAGATCGGCGAGACCACCGGATCGATCGCCATTGGCGAAGCGCGCCATCGCGCGCTGATAGGCGTAGCGGCTTTCCTTCGGCGCGAGCGCGATCGCCTTGTCGAAATCGGCCAGCGCCTCGGTCAGCTTGCGATTGGATGCGAAGGTCGCGCCGCGTCGCGAGAATTCGTCCGCACTGGTCGGTTCGGGCGCCTTGTCGGTCAGATCGAGCACCTTGCCGTCCGATGAGCGGGCCTGTCGAGGCGACAGGCCGAACACCGGGCCGCCTTCATAGGTGATGAACATCCTGTGCGTGGTATTCGACACGAACATGCGGTGCGTCAGGAAGAAGTCGACCCCGATCAGCATGTCCGCATTCTCGAGATCGAGTTGAGTAATGCGGATCTTGGGACGGGGGATCGTCTCGCCGCCGATGTCGATCTTGTCGAATGTCGCGAGCCAGGTAGGCACGCGGTGCGTCCCCAGCCCGGAGCCCTCGCCGACGAACTCGACACCGGGCGATCCCGGGGTGATGCCCAGGCGCTTGGCCGTGGACAGCGACAGCAACGAGCTTTGCGCACCGGAATCGAACACGGCTTTTATCTTGACCCCGTTCAACAGGATCGTACCGATGGTATGCGGCTTGAACACGCCGTCCGGCTTGCCTTCGAGTTCGACCATGGTGAACGGCTTGTCGCCCGCCCAATAGGCGAGGCCGCTGCGCGCGCAATCGACCGTTTTCAGCAAGCGTACGGCGCCGTGCGGCAGGTCGTATTCGACGTCGGCCAGGCCCAGGATGTTCTGTCCGAGCAGACCGGTCGCGCCCATGTCGCTGCCGCCGACGATGAAACTGACCTTGGGGAGCTTGATTCCGGCCAGCCAAAACTGGTCGGTGTTGGCGACGCCGGCCGAGGTGTCGCCGCCGATGCCCATCAGCCGGAACCACGGCGGGGCAGATTCGACCTTCAGACCATATTCCGCGGCACTGGCGCGCGAGATCGTGCTGTAGAACGCGCCGCTGTCGAGGATGAAGCGAGCGGTCTTGTCGCCGAACCGGGCATCGACCATCGGCTGAAGGCGGGCCATCGTCACCGGCAATTGTGCCAGGAGGTCGGCGCGGCACTTGTTCGCCGGCGGGGCCGGCGCTGCCAGCGCGCCCAGCAATGCAATCAGACTCGTCGCGCTCATAGCCCCCTCCCGATGTCGCGATCTTCATGCCAAATCTCCAATCGACTTAGCAAGATAGCGGCGCCGTACCTCGGCGCGGGCGACCGCCGGCCTCACCGGATCGTCGACGGCACCGCGGCTTGACTAATCCATAACCCTGAGGTTATGAGATCGATTCATAGCCATAGAGTTATGTGTTCCATGACCGACGCCCACGACCTATTGTTCAGGACGCTCGCCGATCCCACTCGGCGGGCAATCTTCGAGCGACTGTGCAGTGACGGCGAATTATCGGTCGGGACGCTGACGGCGGGCGCCGGCGTCTCGCAGCCGGCGGTGTCGAAGCATCTCGCCTTGCTCAAGCAGGCGGGGCTGGTGCTCGATCGCCCCGACGGCCGCCAGACGCGGTACAGCGCGCGCCGCGGGGCGCTGGCGCCGCTGCTCGACTGGACCAGCCAGATGACCGGTTTTTGGGAAAGGCGGTTCGACGACCTCGAAGATTTGCTGAAAAGGATGGACCAATGACCGACACATCGACCGAAACGCGCTCCGTCGTGATCGAACGCGAGTTCGGCCATGCCCAGGACAAGATCTGGCGCGCGCTGACCCAGCCGCATTTGATCGCCGAATGGCTGATGAAGAACGATTTCGTGCCCTCGCTCGATCATCGCTTCACGCTGACCGGCGATTGGGGATCGGTCGATTGCCGCGTGATCGAGATCGAGCCGCAGCATTCGCTTGCCTATAGCTGGGACGCGATGGGGCTGGAGAGCGTCGTCACCTGGACGCTCACGCCCTCATCCGGCGGCACGCACGTGCGGATGGAGCAGGCCGGCTTCCGGCCCGACCAGCAGCAGGCCTTCGCCGGCGCCAAGTTCGGCTGGCAGAAATTCCTCGGCAATCTGGATGAGGTCGTGGCGCGGCTCGACTGATCGGCACGACGGATACGCGGATAACAAAGGAGGACCGGATGAAATCGGGGATCAGGCAATTCCACCGCTGGACGTCGATCGTGTTCATGGCGACGGTCGTCATCAATACCATCGCCCTGGTGATGAACAGGCAAGCGACCTGGATCGGGCTAATGGCGCTGTTCCCGCTGATCCTGCTGATGATCACCGGGCTGTACCTGTTCGCTTTGCCCTATCTGTCGAAGGGACGCGGAGTGCGACGCGCCAACGAAGCAGCCTGACCGGCCAACGAGAAAGGAAAAGAGATGAGTACCAGCGATGCCGGGGCGAAATCGCCGTCCCAATTGATCGACGAGCGGATCGCGTCGCTTGGCGACTGGCGCGGTGCGACGCTGGCAAAGCTGCGCGCGCTGATCCA